>JBBIJX010000010.1:0-43963 GCA_037445775.1 Actinomycetota bacterium | reverse complement strand
GCGCAGCAGAGACCTCCCGGGCACGGTAGGCGAACGCCTGCGCCATGTAGACGGTCCCGAGCACGAGCCCCATCAACGCCGTGACGACGATGAGCTCGGTGAGGCTCAGGCCGCTGTCGTCTGCGAGCCGCATCGTCAGAAGTCCCAGACGCGGGCTAGCGGGGTTCTCACGCCCGGAGCGCCAGAGGGCCCGGCTGCATTCGTCCTCAGCACCGGAACGATCGCGCCGTCACGTTGCGCCCTGTAGCCGTCGACGCGAACGCGGAAGTAGACACGTCGCCCATCGCTGAACTCCGACGGTTTCGAGAACGGTCTCACGGCTTCGAGAACCATGGCGTATGGGTCGACTTCTTGCGACGTGATCGAGACGCCTGATGTACCACCCGCAAACACCTGCCAGCCCTGCGGCGTGGGCGTGGGCGTTTGCGACTGGAACTCAATCTGCCACGTTCGAGTACCGGTCCACCGGAAGCCCGGTTGACTGACTAGGAGCCTCACGCGGTAGGTGGCCGTGTTCGACGTTGTCGTCACGGTACACACGCTGCTGTAGAGCGAGGGCGCGGGCTCGCAGAAGAGCTCAGGGCGTGTGTAGCCGGGTTGCACGGAGGGGACCCACGCGTTGTTCGTGAGCCCGCGCGGGCTGCGCGACATGATGCGTACGGTGAAACGGCTGAACGGCGGCACGGCCCGCTGCGTGACCGGAAGGGCTTCATCTGCCACGACGACGTCTGTCGCGACGATGCCGGGACCCGCGACCGCGAGCGCGACGTTGTTGTCGGCGAGCCAGTTAGGGTCGTTCAGGACCACTCGGTCGTTCGCCGTTAGGGGTTGCGTCTGCGACGGCTCGACGCTCATCTGGATCGCGTAGTGACTCGCGTAGTTCGGCGAGCCCACCGTTCCGCCGTCAACGGCCGCGTTCCACTGAAGGTTGAGCAACGCGGACGTGATGCTCGTGATCGTCGAGGGGCCGGGGCTTTGAGGCGCTACGTTGTCGATGATGTAGCGGCGCTTCATCGTTCCTGTGCGCTCGTGCTCGTCTGTGGCTGCCACCGACACCGTCTGAAAGCCGTCTCCGATGCCCTCAGAGAGCGTGTCGATCGAGGGAGCCGAGTAGTAGGTCTGCATGCCGGGGCTGACCGTGAAGACGGCGAATGAATCCGGTGCGGTGCGCCCGGTGATGTCGTATTGCACCTTGGCGATCTTGTCGACGGGGCTGAATGCTTTCGTGCGGAACATGAGCGGGCCGCTCGCGGACTGGTTACCCCATATCACCGCGTCGTCCTCAGGCGCTTCAGGCATGAAGTAGACGACGGGCGCGTCCGGGTCCGTGCGAAGCGTGCGGTTGAAGTTCGGGTTCTTGAGGAGCGCGACGCTCGTCTCATACATCTGAGACTTGCCGTCGACGGTGCTCACCGCGGCCACACGGATGACCTTGATAATCTCCTGGCCCTCTTCGGTACGCGTCTCGACGCTGACGTTGATGACGATGTCCACACCGTTAATCGTCATCCTGACGGGACCGCTCGGCTGGACGACCTCGTCCCAGGGCAGAACCCGCAGATTCTCCAGATAGGCAGCGACGGAGTTGGTCATGACGGCCCGCTGCTTGGCCATGACGGTCAGAGACGATGACGCGCCCATGAGCCCGATGATCGCGGTCAGCACGAAGAACATGATCGCGGCCGCGATCACGACCTCAACTACGGTGAAGCCGTCCTCACTATGGTGGCGTCTCTGGTGCCCCATCATCCCGCCTTCGCCCGGGCAACGGGTCCGCGCACATGAACCCTCGTTCTCGTTATCGGCAACCCGGCTGCACGCTTGAGGACTGTCCTGTGACGAAGATCACCTGCATCAGCCCATGAGGCCGGCGTACCACGACCAGAGTGCCGGACCCGCCGCGGTGACGATGACCGCCCCCAGAGCAAGGTACGGGCCGAACGGCAGCTTCGCAAGGAGTCCGCGCTCGCACCGCACGCCGTGCACGACACCGACGACCGCGCCAAGCACACTCGCGATGAACAACACCATGACGCCGTACAGACCCAGAAACACCCCGATAGCCGCAAGAAGCTTCACGTCTCCCATGCCGAAACCCTCGCGCTTGCGCACCCCCGCGTACGCCAGTGCGATGCCGAGTGCGAGCCCGGCGGACGCGACGGCGCCCCCAAGCGCCATCAGCAGCGGGTCACCCCTTCCGATGAGAGGTACGAGTTCGAGCCCTGTGGCCTTCGAGAGAAGCACGCCCGCGCCGCCGAGGACGGCAAGAAGCGCGACCAACCGGTTCGGGAGCCGGAAGGTGTCGAGGTCGATCGCGGCCAGTATAAGCAGCAGGTAGAAGAACGCGATGGCGAAGAGCGTACGCCACGACGCGCCGAACAGCGCCCACGCGAGCAGCCACAGCGCGCCTGATGCGAGTTCCACCAGCGGGTAACGTACCGGGATCGCTGACCCGCAGTCGCGGCAGCGCCCGCGGAGCACGAACCACGAGAGGACCGGGATGTTGTCGTACCAGCGCACCGGGGCACCGCACGCCGGGCAGTGTGATCCGGGGTGCGACAGCGACTCGCCGCGCGGGAAGCGCCATATCACGACGTTGGCGAAGCTCCCAAAGACAAGTCCCATGAGCAACACGGAGACCCCGCCGGACCATGAGGGAATCGTGCAGTCCACACCCGCTCCCGTCACCTTGCGTCAGGAGGCAGCCGCCTCGACGGTGATTGTAGCTGAGTGAGTGGATGCGCGAGCAATGCGCGAGGGCCGGTGGCGATCCGCCACCGGCCCTCGTCGATCGAGTCTCGACTGGCGAAGCGAGCTTCGCCGTGTTCCCTTGTGCTAGTCGGTGTAGCTCCCGTGGTCCTCAGTAGCTGAGGGGCATCCTTGGGTGACACCATCGGTGACGATGTAGTTGGCGCCGCCGGCCGGACAGGCCGGATTCTCCTTGATGTAACCTGGATTATTTCCGGCCGGAAGAAGCGCCGTGACGTCATCGACGTCGGCCGCAGTCAGATTCGTGTTGGAGGCGAGGTACTGCTGCACCGCTCCGTCGATGGTGCGCTGGTTGGCATGGCACGTGCGCTCGCGCGCATTTGCCGAGGCGTTCATGAAGACCGGGATGGCGATAGCGACGAGGATACCGATAATAAGCACGACGACCATGAGCTCGACGAGGGTGAAGCCCTCTTCCTTGCGGAACATCTTCATGTTGCCGCACCTCCTTTCCCCCTTCTGGGGAACGCGGGTGGCTCGTGCCACCCTCTTGCCGACACCGGGAGTATCGGCCAGTCGGCGCTACGGCTTTAGCGGATTCTCGACGCGCATCGCACGTCTGCCGCGCCGCTACTGCACGAGTGTGATGACGTTGAACATCGGCAGGTAGAGCGCGACGACCATACCGCCGACGATCACGCCGAGCGACGCCATCATCAGCGGCTCGATTAGCGACGTCAGCCCATCGACTGCGGCAGACACCTCTTCGTCGTAGAAGTCGGCGACCTTGTTGAGCATCGCGTCGAGCGCGCCGGTCTCCTCGCCCACAGCGATCATCTGGACGAGCATCGACGGGAAGACCTTGCTCTCGGAGAGCGGTTTGGCGATCGTCTCGCCCTCCTTGATCGCTGAGCGCACCTTCTTGACGGCTTGGGCGACCTCTTCGTTACCCGCCGTGTCCGCGACGATGTCGAGCGCGGAGAGGATGGGCACGCCGGCGGTCGCGAGTGTTCCGAACGTGCGCGTGAAGCGCGCGAGCGCCATCTTGCGGATCATCGAGCCGAATACCGGCATGCGGAGCTTCGCGCCATCCCAGATCAGCAGGCCAGGCCCCTTCGACCACCACTTGAAGATCGAGACGAAGGCGACGAAGGCGACGACCGTGATCACGCCGCCGATGCCCGCCACGAAGTCCGATGCGTCGACGAGCAGCTGTGTCATGAGCGGCAGTTCACCGCCCATGTTGGAGAACATCTCCTCGAAGGTGGGCACGACGAAGATCATCATCGCGGCGAGGATCACGACGACGAGGCCGCCCATCGCCACCGGGTAGGTCATTGCGGACTTGATCTTGCCCTTCAGTGCCTGGTCACGCTCAAAGTGGTCGGCAAGCCGGTTCAGAACGTCGTCGAGCACACCGCCGGTCTCACCGGCGCGCACCATGTTGATAAAGATGGGCGGAAAGACCTTCGGGTGCTTGGACAGGGCGTCCGAGAGCGACTGTCCCGCCTCAACATCCTTGCCCACGTGGGCGATGATGTCGCGCAGGTACTTGCTGTCCGTCTGGGAACCCAGGATCGCCAAGCACTTGGTCAACGAGAGGCCCGCGTTGATCATCGTCGAGAACTGGCGCGCGAAGACGGTGATGTCCTTCGTCTTGACGCCCGTCCCGAAGGTGACCTGGCCCATTGCGCCCAGCCCGCCCTGCTGGTCCAGGTCGAGGATGATATAGCCCATCTGGACGAGCTTCGCCTGGACAGCATCCTTGCTGTCGCCGTCGAGCTTGCCCTTCGAGATCTTGCCAGCCTTGTCACGGACGGTGTATGCGAACGTCGCCACGGTCTGCTCCTTGTGCTGCTTCCTGCGCGACTACACGATGACCCGCACAATCTCTTCAATCGATGTCAAGCCGGTCCGGACCTTCTCGAGCCCGTCCTGCCTCAGCGTCATCATGCCTTCCTGGACGGCAACCGTCTTGATCTCCTCGGCTGTCGCCTCTTCGACGGCGAGCCGAGAGATCTTCTCAGACATGAGAAGCACCTCGTGCACGCCGATCCGGCCCCGGTAGCCGGTGCCACTGCACTTCTTGCAGCCCACCGCGCGATAGACCATCTCCGGAAGGTTATCGGCACGGTACCCGGCGTCAATGAGCACTTCGGGTTTCGGCCGCCACTCCTGTTTGCAGTCGCCGCAGAGCTTGCGCGCCAGGCGCTGGCCCAAGATGCAGCCCACCGCAGACGACACGAGGAACGGCTCGACGCCCATCTCGATGAGGCGCGTCACCGCGCTCGGAGCGTCGTTGGTGTGCAGCGTCGAGAGCACGAGATGACCCGTCAGCGCGGACTCGATCGCAATCTGCGCGGTTTCCTGGTCGCGGATCTCGCCCACGAGGATCACGTCGGGCGAGCAGCGCAGGAACGAACGCAGGGCGCGGGCGAAGTCGAGTCCGGCCTTGTGGTTCATCTGGCACTGGTTAACGCCGGGAAGCCGGTACTCCACCGGGTCCTCGGCCGTGAGGATGTGGCGGTCTGGGTCGTTCAGCACGTTGATCGCCGCATAGAGCGACGTGGACTTGCCAGATCCGGTAGGCCCCGTCACGAGGATCGCGCCGTAGGGCTTCTTGAACGACGACTCAAAGCGCTCGAGCGAGTTGGGCAAGAAGCCGAGGTCGGAGAGTTGCAGGAGGATCGAGTCCTTGCGCAGGATCCGGAGCACGACGCGCTCGCCGTAGACGGTGGGAAGCGACGAGACACGGAAGTCCAACTTGTGCGGGCCTATCGTGACGGCGCAGTGCCCGTCTTGGGGCCGGCGCGAGTCCGAGATGTCCATCTCGGCCATGATCTTGAACCGCGAGATCATCGCCTGCTGCGTCGCCTTGGGGCTCCGCATGACCTCATGAAGCACGCCGTCGATGCGCAGACGGACCCGCAAGTCGTTCTCCTGCGGCTCGATGTGGATGTCGGAGGCGCGGTCGGCCACCGCTTTCTGGATGATGTAGTTCACGAGCTTGACCGCAGGCGCCTCGGACTCAACGTCGGTCAGTGATGCGAGGTCGTCGGAGGTCATGTCCTCCGTGCCCACGAAATCCGTGTCCTCGGTGTGCTCGGCGACCTTGTAATACTCCTCGATCGCCGCGACGATGTCGTCCTTCGTCGAGATCGCGGGCTTGATCTCGAGGTTCGTGATGATGCGCAAGTCGTCGAGCGCGAGTACGTTCTGGGGGTCCGCCATCGCCACGAGCAGGACCGAGTCACTCACGGCGACCGGCATGAGCGTGTAGCGCTCCGCAAGCTCACGCGGGACGGCCGCCACCGCCGTGGGCTCGGGCGGGCGCTCGTTGAAGTCGATGTACTCGATGCCGATCTGCTTGGCCATCACGGACAGGATCGCGCCCTGTGTCGCGTAGCCGAGGTCGACGAGCACGCGCCCCAGCGGGCTGCCGGTCGCGCGATGTACCTCGAGCGCATCGCCCAGCTGGCTCTCGGTGATGATGCCGGCGCGCATCAACAGCGTGCCGAGTCTCTGTCCGGCTTCAGCCACCTGCAACGTCCTCACGTGTTCGATCGTGGCCCAGCACGAGACGCGGTGTCTCTGGCAACATCATAGCGCGACGCGCGTGTCGACGGCATCAGCGGGGATCGGATCGCGCCGCCGATCGCGACACCCGGCATGCCGCGAGCATCTCGTTGGCGAAACGCTGGAAGCTCGCGCACGTGGGCGTTCCGGCCCTGACCCCGATCCTGTGATCACCGAACCACAACTCGACCGGCGTGTGCATCCGGTACTCCGGTGTCGTACATGTGGCACGGCCCAACTGAGCCGGTTGAGCGCTCACGGATTGGTGCGCGGCGGTACCGCCGTGTGCGTCGTCCGGCGATCCCATCCCCCTACCCCATGTTCTCTAGGATCTCGTAGAGGAGCCCGAGCAGAACGGCCTTCACCGAGTCTTTGCTCCGGGCATCCACCGGGAAGAGAGACACCGCCTCGGCAAGCTCGAGCTGGGCGCGCACGCGCGCAACACCGTCAGTGTCGTCCGCATCCACCTTGTTGGCGGCGACGACGAACGGGACGTCTGACATCTGAGAGAAGAAGTCGATCATCTCTCGGGCGTCCATGACGGACTGGGGCTCGGTCGCGTCCACGAGCAACACGAAGCCGAGCATGCCCTCGGAAAGCGTCTCCCACATGAAAGAGAAGCGCGCCTGGCCCGGCGTTCCGAAGAGGTAGAGGACGACGTCGTCTGAGACGGTGATGCGGCCGAAGTCCATCGCGACGGTGGTCTCTCCGCCGCTCTCACCCGAGACATCACTCACGTGCCGTTCGGTGGATAGCACGGTGATCTCACTCACCGACTTGATGAAGGTGGTCTTGCCCGCGTTGAAGGGCCCAGTGACGACGACCTTGACCGACTGCATACCGGAGCCGCTTCCTCTCAGAGGTTTCTGATGCCTTCGATGATCTGCATGACCGTATCCCTGTCGACCCGCGCGTCCCGCTGCAGAACGCCGCCTTCCTCGGGGATCGCGCGCACGCGCGCTCGCGGACGCGCAGGTTGTCGGCGAGCCACGCCCGTGAGCGCGGAGAGCTCGTCGGTGAGGCCGCCCGAAAGTCCGAAGGCGTCCATGCCACCCTCGTCCAGGAACGCATCGGTCGAGATCACTCCGCCCACGGCGACATCGTCATCAGCGAGCAGGTCCGCGTCGAACCCGCGCTCCTCGGCACTCACCTCGGCCTCTTCGACGGCTTCGGCATCGAGCGAGTCCATCAGGTCCGAGAAGTCCGGTGCGGCCGTGACGGCTGCAGCGGCGTCGGCGATCGGGGCGGGCGGGATGTCGGCCATGCCCGCAAGCTCGGACATCGGTTCGACAACCGGCGTGATGTCGACGTCGACGGCGGGTGTCGTTACGACGGGTTCGGCGGCCTCGGCTACGAGCTCCGGTGGAAGCTCACCCAGCCCGAGTGCCATCAGGTCGCGCTCGAGATCGGGCAAGATGTCCTCGATCGAGGATACCGCGATCGTGGCAGCGTCTGGGACGTCCGCATGTTCCACCGTCATGAACGCGGGCTCTTCGGCCGCAGGCCTGCTCGGGGCGGGTGCCCTAGCGGGCGCGGGAGCAGGATGATCGAGGACGGCACCCATGAACTGTTCGAGGATGGCCTGATCATCAGCGGTGGGACCAGCCGTAGGCTGGCCGAGGAACTGCGGCTCTTCTGCGGGAGGTCGCAGAATCGCAGGCTCGACCTGAGGTGCTGAGACCTGTACGGCTGACGCCGCTGCAGTGGCCGCCTCTGCGGCGCGCGCAGCGGCCTCTGCCGCCAGCCGAGCCTCGCGCTCGATCGCTTCACGCGCCTGTTGCTGCTCGGCGGCGGCTCGCGCGGCTGCGATCTCGGCCCTGCGTGCTTCACGCGCGGCCCGTTCGGCCCGACCACGCTCGATCTCCTCGTCCGTGGCGAACTCGAGCAGGCCGGCGGAGAGCAGACCGTACAGCACGCGCGCGACCTCGAAATCGGTCCGCTTCGCGGCGTTCGCGATCTCGGTCACAGACCTGCTCGCGTCCGTAAGCAGCAAGATCCGCCACTCCATGGGCTTCAGGGAGATCTCGAACGTGCCCTCACCCGGAGCGGTCGCCATCTTGAAGACGACGTCGGGTGAGGGGATCTTCTTCTTGATGCGCTCCCACTCCTCGAGGCGGCGCGACCCTTCCATCACGATGTTTTCTATGGACACGGACAGCCCGATGTCCTCCTCGTCCACCTCGGGCATCGCCTCGAAGTCGAACTCCCCTTCCTCCCACCGCATGAGGTCAAAGATCGTGTCTTCGATCTGCTCGGTCACGAAGGTCTCGAGCACCGGCTGCGTGATATAGCCCTCGTCCACGAGGATTCGCCCAAGACGACGACCCTCCGGCGGCTCTGCCGCTCTCAGCTCGAGAGCACGCGCAAGCGCCTGGGGCGTGATGCGCTGGCCCCGTACGAGTCGCTCACCCAGAAGTTCGGTATGGTAGTTCGAGCTCGCGAAGAAGACCTCGCCCTCGCGAAACCAGACGGTGCCCTGACCGCCGTCCTCGCGCACGATGCGCAGCACGCCGGTCTTTCGGCTGAACGTCACCAGTTGGAAGACGTCCGGCAGACTGAAGTCTCTGAGATTACCGCGCAGAGCCATCGAACGTCCCGCATCCGTTCATCTCGTCGTGCACGGCCTAGCCAAGGATCTCCGCGATCGAGAGCGCGGCCGTCCGCATGTCGTAGAGCACGAGTCCGAGCTTGGCATCGGTATCGGCGAGGCACGTGAGCGCGGCGCGGTCCCCAGCCGCGATCAGCATGACGTAGCCGCCCTCACCCTCGATTATCACCTGGGAGAGCGATCCCCGTCCGAGTTCGACCGCAGCCCGCTCGCCCAGCCCGAGGATGGCGGCCGACATCGCACCGACGCGGTCCTCTTGCATGGTGTCTGGCAGTGCGCTTGCCATGGTGAATCCGTCGAGCGACACGAGGGCTGACGCTTGGATGTCCTGGCTGTCGTGCATGAGCGCGTTCAGCGCCGCGACCAGACGCTCCTCGCGCGTCGAGGCGGGGGTCGCAGCGGGCACGGCAGCGGGCGCCACGACCGGCGTCGGCGCGGGTGACGCGACCGCCGGCGTTATCGCGGGCGCCGCAGGCGCCGCGTCCGTCACCGGTGCCGCGGGCGGTGCCGTCTGGGCAGGCGCGGCGACCGGCACGCTCACGGGTGCGGCAATCACTTCGTCATCGTCGTCCATCAACTCGTCGTCGACATCGCTCAAGAAGAAGTCGCCGAACGCGTCATCCACCATGCCGGGAGCACCTCCCTCTAGGCTCCGGGAGCGCGCGCCGTCTGGAGGCGCACGTCAACAAGCCCGCCGTTCGGCGAGCGGACTCATGTTCTCACGAAGCTGCAGGTGAGACAACCGAACCGCACCAGAGCGGAAGCGGAACGCCAGCGCGCCGCACTACACCACGACGCGCAGGATCTCCTCGATCGACGTGAGGCCCTGGGCGACCTTCGAATAGCCGTCGTCGCGCAGCGTGAGCATGCCCTCAGCGACCGCCTGGCGCTTGATCTCGTCGGCCGAGAGGTTCTCGACCGTCATGCGCTCGAGCGTCTCCGACATCGCCATGACCTCGTGCACGCCCATGCGCCCGCGGTAGCCGATCCCGCCGCACTTCTTGCATCCCTTGTGGCGGTAGAGCCGCGGCGGGTTGCCCTTCTCGAAGGGGAAGCCCACGCGCTCAAGCGCGGTCTCATCCGGCGTGTAGGGCTCCTTGCAGTCGGCGCAGAGGCGCCGCGCGAGTCGCTGAGCCACGACAAGCGTGATGGCGGATGCCGTGAGGAACGGCTCGATGCCCATCTCGGTAAGACGGGTGATCGCCGAGGGAGCGTCGTTGGTATGCAGCGTCGACAGCACGAGGTGACCCGTCAGCGCCGCCTCGATCGCGATTGTGCCCGTCTCCTTGTCGCGGATCTCGCCGATCATGACCTTGTCGGGGTCCTGGCGCAGGATCGAGCGGAGCGCGGCGGCGAAGGTGAGTCCCGCCTTCTCGTTGACGTGCACCTGCGACAGGCCGGGAAGGCGGTACTCTACCGGATCTTCGACCGTGATGAGATTGGTCTTTGGATCGTTCGTCTCGTTGATCGCCGCGTAGAGCGTGGTCGACTTGCCAGACCCCGTGGGCCCGGTGACCATGATCGCACCGTACGGCAGCTGGAGCGCGTTGAGCAGGAGGTGCATGTTGTGCTCGCCGAAACCCAGGTCGGCGAGCGAAAGCATGATCGAGTCCTTGCGGAGCAGCCGCAACACAGCGAGTTCGCCGTAGACCAGCGGCAGCGTTGCGACGCGGAAGTCCACGGACTTGCCGTCAAGCACCACACCGAAGCGCCCGTCGAGCGGCACACGGCGCTCGGCGATGTCCATGTTGGACGAGATCTTCAGACGGCTGATGAGCTGCCGGTACATCTTCTTCGATGACGTGAATACCACGCGGCACACGCCGTCGATCCTGAAGCGCACGCGCATCTCGTTCTCGTGCGGCTCGATGTAGACGTCGCCCGCACCTTGCCGGATGGCGTCGGTGATGATCTGGTTCATGAGCTTGGCGACGGCGGAAGACTCGCTCTCGTCCTCTTGTTCGGTCTCGCGCTCGACCGTGGTGACCGACTCCTCGAGGTCGCCGAGCATGTCGGAGACGTTCGTCTGGTTCGTGGTGAACCGGTCGATGGCCGCGACGATCTCGCTTTCCGCTGAGACAACTGGGCGGACCTCGAGCCGGGTGACGATGCGCAGGTCATCAATCGCGAAGATGTTCGCGGGATCCGACATCGCCACGACGAGTTCGTCGTCCTCCTGCTTGATAGGCAAGATCGTGTACTTGCGCATCAGTTCCGCGCTCACAAGCATCGCCGCATGCGGGTCGACGTCGTACGCGGCGACATCGATGTAGGCGAGGCCCATCTGCTCCGCGATCGTCTGCGCCACCTTCGTCTCCGTGGCGAAACCGAGTTCCTCGAGCGTCGCCGCGAGCGAGCGGCTTCCCGCCTCTTCGACGGCACGCGCGAACTGTTCCTCGTCGATCAGCTCGGCGCGTACGAGCATGCGCCCGAGTCGCTGTGTCGTGGCCGGCGTCATAGATGCCTCTCCGCGCGCGCACGTGCGGCGAGCATTTCGAGCGCGGCCGCGCGCATCACGTCACGCGGCGCGGGGGTCTGTTCGGTGTTCCAGATGTCGATCGTGGTCGCTCCTTGAGACACGAGCATGCCGAGCCCATCGAGGTAGCGGGCATCGGCCGCTTCGGCCGCTTGCTTGAGGGCGGTGGGCCACGAGACCCCGTAGACCATGTCGAAGACGATCTGGCCTCCGGAGAGCCATTCGGCCGGTAGCGGACTCGCGTCGTTTCTGCCCATGCCAAGCGGTGTGGCGTTCACGATGAGGTCTGCCGAAGTGACGTCTGAGTGCGCCGACGCGAGCGGCATCGCGCGCGCGTCCACATCACGGAGGTGAGAGGCCATCCGCGACAGCAGGGCGTCCGCGCGCTCCACCTCGCGGCTGACGATGGTCACACGTGCGGCGCGTCCGAGCAGGAATGCCACGAACGCCCCGCCAGCAGCACCGCCGGTCCCGAGAATCACGACCGCCTTGCCCGTCGGCGTGAACCCTGCGTCATGCTCGAGCGACTCGAGGAGACCGCGTCCGTCCGTGTTGTAGCCTACGAGCCGTCCGTCGACGAGATGCACAGTGTTGACTGCGCCCGCCATCTGCGCTGTCATCGCGACCTCGTCACAGAGCTCGAGCATCGCCCTCTTGTAGGGCATCGTCACGTTGAATCCGACGAGGTTCAGTGAAGGGGCAAGCGCGATGAAGCGTCGCAACGCCACCTCGTCAGGAAGGCCGAGCGGAAGGTATGCCCAGTTGAGGCCGAGCTCCGCGTACGCGGCGTTGTGCATAACGGGGGACAGCGAATGCGCGACGGGATGGCCGACGACGCCGGCGAGCATCGTGTTCCCGTCTATGCGCTGCATGGGCCGGTCCTTCGAAACGTCGTCGATCTCATTGGAGTCTAGGGCAGCGGCCGCCGGTCCGCCAACAGCCACCGCTCCAGCGTCCGAAGCACGCGCGTGTGCGGGAGGTCCGACGAGCTCAGCGGCACCACGAGTACGGTCGTCGCGCCGATGAGGTTGCCGCCAAGTACGTCGGTGAAGACCTGGTCGCCGACGACGGCCGCCTGCGCCGGCGACGCTCCCGTGAGCGCCAACGCGCGCCGGAACGCGTGCGGGAGCGGCTTGAGCGCCTTGGCCACGATAGGCGCACCCAGTTCGGCGGCGACACCCGCCACTCGCTCATGCCAGTTGTTCGACACGATGCAGACGCTCAAGCCCGTCTCGGCCGCCTGCGCGACCCAGCGCTTCGCCTCATCGGTCACCTGCCCGCTGTTCCGGCGCAGCAGCGTGTTGTCGAGGTCGACGAGAAGAGCTGTGACCCCCGCGTCGCGCAGCCCGGCGAGGTCCATGTCGTGAACGCTGCGGTAGTACAGGTCAGGTCGAAGCATCAGTGGTCCTGGGTCCCGTCTCCGTCATGGTCATGATCGCCGAGACCGATGCCTGCCGCGCGCATCGTCTCGAGCGCGCTGTTCACGCGCTGCGCCGCGTCCAGCCTCCCGAGTGACTTGAGCATCTGAGCGGCGATGAGATATCCCTCGTAGCGCTCCTCGTCATCGATCCACGTCGCCTTCGCGTCGAGCGATCGAGAGACTCGCTCGAGTATCTCATCGCGGTGGACCTCCTTGTCCTTGACGAACAGGAGCTGTGCGAGGTTCACCTGCATCAGTCCTGATGAAGGGTTCTCCCGAGCGCCCTCCCGCGCGAGAACTATCCCCGCGTCTTCGCCGACCATGCGGCCCACCATGAATGACGACACGTAGTAGGCCTGGACGAACTGGGGGTCGAGCAGGACCACCAGGCGGAGTGTCGGGATCAGGTAGCGCTGCTCGGCAAGCGGCACGCTGGCGTAGTACTCGTGGAAGACCGGCTCGGTGCGATTCCACAGAATCGCCGCGGCGAACGTGCGAAGACCTCCGAGATAGGCGAAGCCCGCCCGCCCCATCGCGCGACCGGTCCGCGCCATCCCAGACGGCGGCGACGATGCGGCTGCCAGCCCGAGCGAAGCGGTCAGGACCGCGAGCAACAGGGCGGCTGAGAGCCAGCGTCTCGACCCGTATCCCGTCACGACGTTCTCCTCACAAGTCGCGTCCGTCGAAGAGCGCGCATGCGACGAGCAACAATAGTCCGGACATGGCTGCGCACGACCCGATCATGCCCAGCGCATATAGCGCGCCGTAGCCGGACCCGTGCGCGACTGGGTTCACGACGTCGAACACGTCGAGCGTCGGGACGAACCACGGCAACCCACCGCCGGATACCAGCCCACCGACTGAATGGCCTGCGAACGCGAAGGCGAGCGCGAAAACCGCGCTTGTCACGACACCGAGACGGGCCGACGACATGACCGTCGCTGCCGCGATCACCGACATCTCGAGCCACACGGCAAGCGCGCCTGCAAGCAGTAGCCACATGACCTCACGGTAGACAAGGGCCCCCACGGCGATGGCGGCCATCCCGAACGCGAGAATCGCGATGCCGGTCACGGCGCAGAGCCCTGCCCAGGTGCCGACGACGTAGTGCCAACGACTCACGTCTCGCGCAAGCACGGTGAAGACCGTACGGCGTTCTGTCTCGACAGGAATACGAGTGGCAGCGAGCGCGATGGTGACGACAAGCGACGCGGCGAACATCAGCGCGACGGTGATCTCCCTGTAGACGGCGCTCACGACGCCCACTCCGTACGACGGCAAGTTCGGCGCGACGATCGAGAGAAGCGCGGCGAACACCACGACCACCCAGACCACCTTGCGCCTGATCGCATCACGGATGACAGCCCGAGCGATAGTGAGGACCCGGCTCATCTCGGCTCACCGCCGTCCTGATGCTCGGGGCGCTTGAGCAACCGGGCGAAGTAGTCTTCGAGGCTCTCGCGCTTCGGCACGATCGCCTCGAGGCGCCATCCCGCATCGTCGAGCAAGTCGACAACACGACGAACTTGCTCGTCAGGAATAGCAAAGACCACGATCCCGCCGTCGACCGCGATGTCTTCCGCGATGTGCGTCACAGCCTCCGGCAGCTCACCCGCGCCCCGCGCCCTCACAGAGGTTCGTCCGGCAACGTTCAGGAGATCGTCGATGTCTCCCCTCGCCGCAACCCGCCCACGATCCAGGATCGTCACCTCATCGCATACGGCCTCGACCTCGGAAAGCTGGTGCGACGAGAGCAGGATGGACGCGCCCTGAGCGCGCATATCCAGCATCAGATTGCGGACATCGCGCTGGCCGACGGGATCGAGTCCGGAGGCCGGTTCATCGAGCACCACGACTTTCGGATCTCCCAGAAGCGCCTGCGCAAGCCCGAGTCGCTGCAGCATGCCGCGAGAGAATCGGGACAGCAGTGTCCCTTCTCTCCCCTCCAGCCCAACGCGCTCCAGCAGGATACCGGCCTCGCCCCGAGCGCGATCAGCATCGATTCCCGCGAGTCGTCCGTAGAAGACCAGCGCCTCTCGTGCCGTGAGTAGCGTCGGAAAGTACGGCTGTTCCGGCAGAAAGCCCAAGTTCGAGCGCGCGCCGCGCGCATCCGCCGGCACCCCGTTGATCTCGAAGCGTCCCGCGCTGGGTCTCACGAGCCCGAGCAGCATCTTGAGTGTCGTGGTCTTGCCCGCGCCGTTCGGACCGAGCAGACCATGAACGGTGCCTTGCTGCACGTCGAACGAAACGTCGCTGACGGCATCCGCACGCCCCACCGCCTCGCGCCCGTACGACTTGCGAGCACCCTCGACGAGCAGCGCGGGCATGGCGACCTCCGGCGACGACGACGCACGGACCGCCGATGCATCGATCACCTGCCGAACACCTCCTTCGACTTCGCTTTCGCTTTGAGGAAGTCGCGTTTGTTCGTCGTGAACGTGTGCGACCCGTCCGTATCGGTCAACACATAGTAGAGGTACTTCGTATCGGCCGGGTCGACCGCCGCCCGAAGCGACGATAGACCCGGGTTCGAGATCGGTCCCGGCGGAAGCCCGGCGTTGCGATACGTGTTGAAGGGGCTGTCGACCTCTAGATCACGATAGCGCAAGCGGAACCGGTTGCCGGGAAGCACGTACTCGACGGTCGCGTCGATCTCGAGCCGCATGGCGCGCGCGAGACGGTTGCGGATGACCGACGACACGAGCGGCCGCTCACGCTCGAGCCGTGCCTCACGCTCGACGATCGACGCTATCGTGACGATGTCGTGGACGGAGAACCCCTCGCGCCGCGCCGACTCGATGTCGACAGCTTCTAGCTCGCGCTCGAACTGGCCGAGCATGACCTCGATGACCTCCCGGGCATCGGCGCCCTCCCGCAGACGGTACGTCTTCGGGAACAGGTAGCCCTCGAGCGAGCCCTCGTGGGCGTCAGCGAGGTGCGGATGGCGCGCGACGAACTCGTCCGCACCGCCCTTCGCCAGCGCGAGGAACTCGTCGGCGGGGATGCCCGCCTGCGCCTCGAGGCGCTCGGCGACTTGTTCGAGGACGAATCCCTCGGGAATCGTGACGGTCACCGTCCGGGAGGGCGTTTCCCGGCGAAGGGCGTCGATCACCGCTGCATAGCCCATGCCGGTGGCGAGTTCGTGCGCACCCGGCACGAAGGACGCGTCGGCGCCGGCAAGGCGCGCACGCAGGCGGAACATGTAGCGGTTCGGCACGACGCCCGCATCTGCCAGCTGCGCTGCGATCACCGCCGTCGTCGCGCCACGCTCGATGTTCACCGTGACCGGTGTGTCTGCCGTCACTCTCGTCTCCGGTCGAAGCAGGAGCGCCCACACCACACCTGCGAACAGCAGCGCGAGCAAGACACACAGCACGACGAAGGTCGTCGTGAGCAAGCGGACCGCACGTGGCGCGCTCAACTGCGGCGCGCTCATCGGTCCGTCCCGCCGCTGCGGACATCGTCGTGGGAGTCGAGATACGCTTGAAGCACCACGGAAGCCGCAACCATGTCCTTCTTGCCTCGCTGCACTCTCTCGCTCGCACCGCCCGAACGCATGCGTCGCGTCGCCTCAGCGGACGACAACCGCTCGTCGGCGTAGTCGACCGGCACGCCGAGTGACGGCTCGAATCGCTCGACGGCGCGGCGCACGCGAGCAGCCTGCGGACCCTCGCTCCCGTCGAGAGAGAGCGGGAGACCCACGACGACACGCTCGATGCCGTACTCGTCGATCAGCTGCGTCAACGCCCGGACATCCGCGCGCACTGCGGCGGTGTCGAGACAGACGAGGGGCATCGCCACCCGACCGCCGTCGTCGGAGACCGCTACGCCGATTCGCTTCTCACCGATGTCGAGTCCCAGCACTCGCACGAGCCGACGTCTCGCCTACGCTCCGATGGTCTCGCGCGCGAGCGCGAGTGCGTCGTCGATGCGCGTGGCGTCCTCACCGCCGCCTTGGGCCATCTGCGGCTTGCCGCCGCCTCGACCCCCCATCACAGGAGCGATGGCCCGCACCACGCCACCGGCATCGAAGCCGGCGGAGACAGCGGCGTCGTCGCCAGCCGCGACGAAGACCGGCTTACCGGAGTCCTCGTCGATGCCGACGATCACGGCCGCCGACGCGCCGCGCGCGCGCAGAATGTCCCACACGCTGCGCAGTGCGGACGCGCGCACCCCGTCAACACGCGCGACGACCACGCGGTATCCCGGAGCGTCGCTCGACGCCGCGAGCACGTCGCTGATGACGTCGTCCGACACCGCGTCCTTGAGTCTGCGGGCACCGGACTCGAGTTCCTTCACGGTCTTGACGAGCGCTGCGGCCTTCTCGGAGACGTCGCGCAGCGGAACCCGCATGACGTCGGCCGCCTCCGCGAGTTCGCGCTCCTCGTCGCGGACGAGTTCGTAGGCGTCGAAGCTCGTGACGGCCTCGAGACGCCGAAGGTTCGCGCCCACCGAACCCTCGGAGACGACCTTCACGAACCCGATCTCGCTCGTGCGCGCGATGTGCGTACCTCCGCAGAGCTCCTTCGAGAACGTCCCTACTTCGAGCACGCGCACGAAGTCGCCGTACTTCTCGCCGAACAGCGCGGTCACACCCTCCTCGCGCGCGGTCGCGAGCGAGGTCTCGTAGGCGAGTACCGCGTGGTTCTCGAACACCTTGGCGTTGACCATGCGCTCGATACGGTCTATCTGCTCGCGCGTCAGCCCCTCGAAGTGCGTGAAGTCGAAGCGGAGCCTGTCAGGCGCGACGTAGGATCCCGCCTGGGTGGCATGGTCGCCGAGCACCCGCCTAAGCGCCCAGTGCAGCAGGTGCGTGGCGGTGTGGTTGCGCCGGATGCGTTCGCGGCGCATGGCGTCGATAGCGGCATGCACACTCTCCCCGCGCCTTATCGTTCCCGACTCCACGCTAGCCAGGTGAACCACGATGCCGGGCTCCGGGATCCTCGTATCGCCCACCTTCAACAGCGCGCCGGAGTCGGTCGATATCTCTCCCGTGTCTCCAACCTGACCGCCCTGCTCGCCGTAGAAAGGCGTGTGGTCGAGTACGACCTGGACCTCATCGCCGACGCCAGCCTCGTCGACGAGTTCGCCGCCCGCGATGAGCGCGACCACTGTCGCATTCGCCTCGTCGCATTCGTAGCCCACGAACTCGGTCCGGTGCCCCTTGGCGGCGAGCGCGCTGAACGTGGTGCCAAACGCGCTCCACGACTCGTCCTTCACTGCGGCGCGCGCGCGTTCGCGCTGCTCCTCCATGTGCGCGACGAACTCGCTCTCGTCGATCTCGATGCCCTTCTCGGCCGCGATCTCCGCGGTCAACTCGAAAGGGAACCCGTACGTGTCGTGCAGCGTGAAGGCCACCCGGCCCGAGAGCGTCCCCGCACCGGAGTTCGAGAGCGCAGCAAGCTCGCCCCCAAGGAAGCTCAGGCCCGTCTTGAGCGTCGCGCCGAAGCGCTCCTCCTCGCTCGCCACGATGCGCTCGATGAGCTCTCTGTGCGCGACGAGCTCGGGATAGGCGTCGCCCATGTACTCGATGACGTCGACGACGAGGCGGTTGAGGAACGGGTCCTCGACGCCTAGGAGCCGGCCGTGGCGCACGGCTCGGCGCAGCAGCCGTCGCAGCACGTAGCCGCGACCCTCGTTTCCCGGCAGGATGCCGTCCGCGATCATGAACGACACGGCGCGCGTATGGTCCGCGAGAATACGCAAAGACGTGTCGTCGCGCCCGCCCGAACCGTAAGCGACGCCGGAGATCTCCTCGCCGCGCGCCACGAGCCTGCGAAGGATGTCGGTCTCGAAGTTCGACGTCACACCCTGCAGAATCGCCGCGATGCGCTCCAGTCCCATGCCGGTGTCGATGTTCTGCTTCGGCAACGGCGTGAGCGTCCCGTCCTCGGCCCGGTCATACTGCATGAAGACGAGGTTCCAGTACTCCAGGTAGCGGTCGCAGTCGCAGCCCGGGGCGCAGGCGGCGTCGCCGCACCCAAGCGCGGGACCCTGGTCGTAGTAGAGCTCCGAGCACGGACCGCAGGGGCCCGTGGGCCCGGCGGACCAGAAGTTGTCCTTGGCACCCATGCGCACGATGCGCTCTGCGGGAACGCCCGACTCCTCGAGCCACAGCCCTTCTGACTCGTCGTCGTCCTCGTAGATCGACGCCCAGATGCGGTCCGGGTCAAGTCCGAGCACGTCGACCGAGTACTCCCACGCCCAGCGTATCGCCTCACGCTTGAAGTAGTCGCCGAAGCTGAAGTTGCCGAGCATCTCGAAGAAGCTGTGGTGGCGACCGGTCGTCCCGATGATGTCGATGTCGGTCGTGCGCACGCACTTCTGCACGGTCGCGGCTCGGGGAAAGCCGAGGTCCCTTACGCCAAGAAAGACCGGCTTGAACTGCACCATGCCGGCGGTGGTGAGAAGCAGCGACGGATCGTCGGGAATCAGCGAAGACGACGGGAGCCTCTTTGAGCCCTTCGCTTCGAAGAACGCGAGGAAGCTTTCACGGATTTCGGCGGAGTTCACCTACGGGCTCCCTTGCTCGTCATCGCGCCCGCCGCGCGGCGCATCATCGGGCGACTGCTCGTCGCAGTCCGGCGCATCGTCCGGACAGGCCGGCGAGCGGAACAGGGCCCCGTCCTCGGTGGCGAGCGCGCGGTTCGTCCGACGCTCCCAGTAGTAGACGAACAACCCCTTCGCCGTGGCCGCGATCGGGATGGCGAATATCATGCCCCAGAAGCCGAACAAGCTGCCTCCGGCGAGCAGCGAGAATATCACGAGGATCGGATGCAGGTCGACCTGTTCGGACATGACGCGCGGTGTCACGAACAGGTCCGTCAGCTGCTGAGCGGCCAGCACGGCCACGATCGCCAGCAGCGCCTGGAGTGGACCCAGAAAGAGCCCCACGACAGCAGCGATGAGACCGGCGAAGAACGGACCGATATAGGGCACGTAGTTGAAGATGAATGTGATGATGCCCAGCACGAGCGCGTATGGCACGCCAACGATTGCCAGACCGGCCGCAGCCATCGTTCCCGTGACGGCCGACGCGATGGTCTGGCCCTTCAGGTAGCCGCCAACAACACGCCCCACGGTGCCGAGCAGGTTCTCGAGGTCGTCCTCGTACTTGTCGCCAGCGAGAACCCGCATCTCCGTGCGGATCTTCGGCAGATCCCTGAGCGTCCAGAAAGCCACAACTATCGCCAGGAAGAGGTCGAAGAAGACGGTGGCGATGCCGCTTCCCGCCGACACGATGCCCCGGGCGAGCATATCCCCGAGGCTCATGAAGACGTTGCCGATCGACGAGGCGATAGCGCCCGCGGCACTCTGGACCCACGGCGGGACCACGATGTCGCTGAATCGCTCGCGCGCCGCCAGAAGCAGATCTTCGCCCAGCTTCAGGTAGTCAGGGATCGCGTTGGCGAACGAGACGAGCTCCCTGCCTATGGGAGGGAACAAGAACACGACGATGAGCGAAACGATGAAGAAGCCGGTGACGAAGCAGACGAGCGTGGCCGTGGACCGCCCGACGCCGCGGCGCTCGAGCGAGGCGACCGGGGACTGCAGCAGAAAGACGAAGAGGAACGCAAGAACGAACGGCGCGAGCACTCCCGCGATTCGCGCGAACGCCCAGCCCACGGCGGCGAGCAGGACGATACCGCCGATGCTCGCCCACACGGCGTAGTAGGTGGGCGCCCATCGGGCAGTCCTGATCTCGTGACGGTCCGGCATGACACCTACTCCCGCGCGATGTTCTCGCGCAGCACCCGAAGAGTCCTGCGCAGGAGCCTTGATACCTGCATCTGTGAGATGTCTAGCGTACGCGCGATCTCGGTCTGCGTCAGTCCTTCGAAGAAGCGCAGGTAGAGCACGTGCTGCTCTTGAGGTGTTAGCTCCTTGAACGCGTTCTGGAGCGTGGTACGGTCATCGACCGCGAGCATGAGGACGTCGTCGGAGCCGATGTACTCGAGGATCGAGAACGACTCGGACCCGTCTCCTCCACGGTCACTTTCGAGCGAAACGAAGTTGTACGCCTCGCTCGTCTCCATCGCCTCAAGCACCTCATCGGGAGTCACCTCGAGGTACTCGGCGATCTCCTGCACCGAAGGCGAGCGTTGTATACGCTGGGTGAGCGCATCGATCGCCTGGTTCACCCTGAACGAGAGCTCCTGAAGTCGACGCGGGACTTTGATCGCCCAGCCTTTGTCACGAAAGTAGCGCTTGAGCTCGCCGACGATGGTGGGAGTCGCGTACGTGGTGAACTCCACCTGGCGCTCGATGTCGAAGCGGTCGATGGCCTTGATCAGACCTATCGTCCCCACCTGCACGAGATCCTCGACGGGCTCCCCCCGGTTGCGGAAGCGGCTCGCGAGATACTTCACGAGGTTCAGATACATCGTGATGAGCTCATCACGTGCCGCCTCGTCACCGTCGAGACGGTAGCGCACGAAGAGCTCACGCGTGTAGACCTTGTCCCACGTGAGCTTGCGTGACTGCTTCTGCGGGCGGCGGCTAATCGGCATCGCCGGCCTTCGCGTACTTGGAGATGCGAAGCCAGCGCGTCCCGTCTTCGTCGCTCACGAACTCGTGGTAGTCGCAGACCGCGTCGAGGATGAACGCCGACAACGAGGCGCGTCGCTCCGTATCCTCGTCGACCGGGCCACTTGCAGCGCCGACGCAGACGGAGAGGTCGAGGGAGCGTTCGCTGATGCCGAACGTGAACGTAACGTCCGCCTGCTCGTCGGCGCCATCGATCGCGTGCACGAAGGCCTCTTCGACCGCCATCCTGAGGTCCTCGATGTCGTCAACGCTCATATCGAGCCGGCTGCCCAGAGCTGCCGCCATCACGCGTACGATCCGCGCGTATTCCCCCCTTGCAGGGACGATGAGTTGCACCTGCTCAGCCATGATCCTCGCCCTCCTCGGCGCCCGTGGGCCCGCCTGTGACGTCTTCCGTCTCACCCGCCCCGTAGGCGTCCGGGGAACGGTCCGCCCTACTCTCAGCACCTGCGGCCGGCGTGGACCGCCTCTCACGCCACGCTCGACGCACCCTGAGCGCGACTTCGTTCACGATCTCCGTGGGGGCGGCGACAAACCCGCTGAGAGTGTCAGAGGCCGCCGACGCCCGTTCGCCCGCCCGCTCGAACCGTGTGACGATGGCATCGATCCGTAGCAACTCGACGTTGATGGCATCGACGGTCACGTCGGCCTTGTCGAGCAGCGGCTTGAGCCGCTCGTCAGCGTTGTCAGCCGCCCTGCGCAACGAGCGCATGGCGCGTCCCATCTCCACAAGCGCCCATGCGGCTACGACACACGCCACGGTCGCGGACGCGTACATGAGCAGACGGACTGCCTCCGAACCGGCCAGGGCTCCTCCATCGCCTGCGCGGACCAGCAGAAGTCTAGCAGAGGGGGTGCCGCCTCGTGCGCGCGAACACGCCTATGCGGGACCCGTCTCTGGAACTCCGAGGGACCCCGAACCCCGCGGCCTCACCGTCAGTCCGTCAACCGCCCCATGTGCATGAGCAGGAAGTCGGTGTCCACGAGACCCCGATGCCGAAAGACAACGAAGCTCTGGTCGTCGGTCATGACGATGTAGGGCCGCCCGCTGACCTTGAGCTCGCGCGCAAGTGAGGTCGCGAGAGCGTTCTTGGGATCCTCGGTCAGTCCGGTGCCGTCGACGTTCACCTGCCCCGACGCGTCGGTGCTCGCGTACTTGGACAAGTCGTAGACGATCAGATCGACGACCCCTGTGTACTTCTTGACCGCTGCGTCCACGGCCGAGCGCACCTCGTTCGTGACCTTCTGGGAGCCGTCGACGAACAGGATGAGCATAGGCTGGCCCACCTCAAGGTTCTCAGCGACCGCGGTGGGCAGCTGGCTTCCCTTGGGGAACTCCTCGAACACCGTCGCCGACTCCGGCTTGGACCGGTCTGTGATAGGCGAGCCTTCGGCAGGTGGCGGCGGGGCCGCCTCGGCGGGCGGCGGCGTCTCGGTGACGGTCTCCTCCCCGCCTCCTCCCCCGCATCCCGTAAGCACGAAGAGCATCGATACGGCGACGAGTGCTACGACGAATCCGCGCATGTTGCTGCCTCCAGAGTGCGACGTATGCGGCCCGCCCTGCTGTAGCCCGGCCGGGTGAACCTGCCTCAGCAGGTGGGTGCCCGCACCGCGGCCTCCAGCTTCCTCTTGCGAGGATCCCTGTCCGCCCCGAGATGTGAGGCTCCCGAACGAGAAGTGTTGGTTCGACCGTATGCGCCGGGCCACAGACAAGGCGAAGCCTGTGATGAGTGTAGCGCCTGTCGGCCTCGGCCAACAACCGCTCGCACCCACGTCGCAGCGCACCTAGTCGACCTTCAGGTGAACCTCTCGCAGTTGACGTGCGCTCACGGAGTCAGGCGCGGACGTCATGGGGTCTGCGCCAGACGACGTCTTGGGGAACGCGATGACGTCGCGGATCGAGGTGCCGCCCACCGCGAGCATCACGAGCCGGTCGAGCCCTAGCGCGATACCGCCATGCGGCGGCGCGCCGTACTGAAGGGCTTCAAGGAGGAATCCGAACTGCTCGGCGGCCTCATCGTCTCTCAGGCCTATGGCTCGCAGCACGCGCCGCTGCAGCGAGGCGTCGTGCATGCGCAGCGTGCCGCCACCGATCTCGTAGCCATCCATGACAAGGTCATACGCGTACGAGAGGACGGCGCCCGGATCGTCCTCGATACGCTCGATGTGGTCGTCGAGCGGCCGGGTGAACGGATGGTGGTTGGCGGTCCAACGCTCCTCTTCGTCGTCGTACTTGAACATCGGGAAGTCGGTCACCCAAAGCAGGCCGTGGCCGACCCTCTCGATCTCAAGTTCCTCGGCGAGGCGCAGCCGCAGCGCGCCAAGGACCTCGCAGGCAACGATCCGGTCGTCCGCGACCATACAGACGAGGTCGCCGGGCGCCACCTCGAGCGCCGTGCGCAACGCCTCCAACTGCGTTTCGGAGAAGAACTTCGCGACCGGGCCCTTGACCTCGCCATCAGAGGAGAACGCGATCCACGCGAGCCCCTTGGCCCCCGCGTCGATCGCCGCTTGGTTGAGCGCATCGATCCGGCCACGGCTCCAGTCGCCGGCCCCCTTCGCGTTCAGCGCCTTGATGACACCGCCCGACGCGAGAGCACCTGCGAAGACCTTGAAATCGGTGCCCAAGAAGACGTCGGACAAGTCCGCGAGCTCGAGCCCGAAGCGCGTGTCGGGACGGTCGGAACCCCAGCGCTCCATCGCCTCGGCGTACGTGACCCGGCGAAGCGGCGTCGAGACCCCGATGCCGCCTTCGCGCAGTACCTCGGCGATCACGTCCTCCATAAGTTCGAGCACGTCGTCCATCTCGACGAAGGACATCTCGAGGTCGACCTGCGTGAACTCGGGCTGGCGGTCCGCGCGCAGATCCTCGTCCCGGAAGCAGCGCGCGATCTGGTAGTAGCGCTCGATGCCGGCGACCATCAACAGCTGCTTGAAGAGCTGCGGAGACTGCGGCAGCGCGTAGAACTTGCCGGGGTTGAGGCGGCTGGGCACGATGAAGTCGCGAGCGCCCTCGGGCGTCGACCTGCCCAAAATGGGCGTCTCGACCTCGACGAAGCCCCGCTCCGCAAGCGACGTGCGAAACCGCCGCGTCATGGCATCGCGTGTCAGCAGCGCACCGAGCACCTCGGGGCGCCGAATGTCGAGGTAGCGCCACCGAAGCCGCGTGAGTTCGTCGGTCTCGATATCCGGCTCGATCTCGAAGGGCGGCGTCTCGGCACGGTTGAGCACGACTGCGGTGTCGATGACGACCTCTACGGCACCTGTGGCCATACCCGGGTTCTCCGTGCCGTCCGGCCGCTTGCGCACTGTCCCGTCTAGCAGAACCACCCACTCAGGCCTGACTGATTCGGCCACCGAGAACGCGTCGCCCGACGCGACCGGATCGAAGACGCATTGCACTACGCCTGAGCGGTCGCGCAAATCGACGAAGATCAGACCCCCGTGGTCGCGCCGCTTGGCGACCCAGCCGGCAAGTCTGACCCGCGAACCTATGGCTGACTCGCCTAGCGAGCCACAGACGTCCGAGCGCATCGAGTACCTACCGTCCAGCATGAGCACCTTCCCATCATCTGCGGACCCAGCCGCGATCGTCTCTCACGCGTCGGCGGCACCACGCGCTGCGATGACTGCGGCAGCAACACCCTCGAGCGCCACCCGCGACTCCACCTTCGTCGCCATGTCCCTGAGCGTCACTTCACCGCACACGGCCTCATCTGGACCCAACACCGCGACGTAACGCGCGCCCAAGCGGTCCGCCTGCTTGAACTGGGACTTGAGTGACCGTCCCTGGTGATCGCAGTCCGCCGGGACACCCGCGTCCCGCAGCGACATGGCGAGCGCGAACGCATCGGCTTGAAGCGAATCTTCAACGGAGGCGACGAACACCTCAGCCCGCTCCGGCGCGGGAATCGCAGCCCCGAGCGCCTGCATGGCGAGGTAGGTGCGCTCGAAGCCGAGCGCGAAGCCCAAGCCGGGCGTCGGTGGCCCGCCGTACTCCTCCATCAGACGGTCATAGCGTCCGCCGCCGCCTATCGCGTTCTGCGAGCCCAGACCGGCGTCGACCTGGATCTCAAAGACCGTTCGAGTGTAGTAGTCGAGACCCCGCACGAGCTTCGGCTCCTCGGTGAACGGGATGCCGAGACGCCTGAGCGAGCCGGTCACAGCCTCGTGGTGCGAGGCGCACGCCTCGCAGAGCTCATCGCGAAGGCGCGGCGCGTGTCCCATGACCGGGACGCATGCGGGGTTCTTGCAGTCGAACGCGCGCAAGGGGTTTGTCTCTGCGCGCCTCACGCACTCGTCGCAAAGCTCTGCAGCGTGGGCCCGGATGTGTTCGGCGACCTTGCCCCGGTAGGCGGGGCGGCACGCGTCGTCACCCATCGAGTTCACGAGCAGGCGCATGGCGTCACCCGGGATCCCCAGCGTCGCGAAGTAGCGCCACAGCAGAGCAATCACTTCGGCGTCGACGGTAGGTTCGGCCATGTTGAGTGCTTCGACGCCGATCTGCCAGAACTGGCGCATGCGCCCCTTCTGCGGGCGTTCGTAGCGGAACATCGGACCGGCGTAGTAGACCTTGCACGCCTGGGCGTTGGCGACAAGCCCGTGCTCGAGCGCGGCGCGTACGACGCTCGCCGTCCCCTCGGGGCGGAGCGTGATCGACCGGTCCCCCTTATCGAGGAAGGTGTACATCTCCTTGCCCACGATGTCAGTGGCCTCACCGATACCGCGGGTGAAGACCTCGGTGTGCTCGAAGAGTGGCGTATAGATGGGCGCGTAGCCGTACGCCGCGAACAGATCGCGGGCGGTGCTCAGGAGATGTTCCCACGCGAGTGATGACTCGCCGACGAGGTCGTTCGTCCCCTTCGGCGCACGGAAGTTCTGACTCACGATCATCGGGCCTTCGGTTCGGCTACGGTGCAAGGCGCAAGTGTAGCGCGACAACCTGCGTCCCGCCACGCGCGCGGCCCCGTCCGTCAGGTGCGCGGCCAGAAGGGATTGGTCCGCGCCTCACGGGAGACGGTCGTGTCCGGTCCGTGTCCCGGATGGACGATGGTCTCCAGCGGCAATCCGGCGAGTTTGGACGCGATCGAGCGCGCGAGCTGACGCGCGTCACCGCCGGGGAAGTCCGTCCGCCCCACGCTGCCGGCGAACAGAGTGTCACCGCTGAACAGGTGCGGCGGACCGCCGTCAGGATCCCTCACGAACAGGCACATGCCACCTTCCGTATGACCCGGCGTGTGCAAGACCTCGAGCCGCAGCGGGCCCACGTCGATGCGGTCGCCGTCCCGCACCGTGCGGTCGGCGGCCGGCGCGACCGCGCCGGTGAAGCCGAAGAGCGCACCGCCTGTCCCCGTCGGCCCATCGCCAGTGACCCGCGCGGCATCGTCCTCATGCACGAGGAGCGGCGCGCCCGACCGCTGGATGAGTTCGGACACAGCCCCAAGATGGTCGAAGTGGGCGTGTGTCAGGATCACGGCCCCGACCCGGCGGCCACGGAGTGCGTCGAGAAGCACCGGCGGGTCGCCACCGGGGTCGATGACGGCGACATCGGCCTCTTCGTGGGCCGATACAAGCCAGCAGTTGGTCGAAAGCGGGCCGAGCACGAGCCGTGTGACTTGCAAGGAGTGGCGCCCTTCGTCGCGACGGGATACATTCTCAGTGCGTGAAGCGCTCACGCGGCGTGCGCAGATTCTAGCCGTTGGCGGTGCGAGTGCCCAGCAGGGCCACTAGAACGGACCCGCAATGCCTATCGACCCGCTCGGCAGGGTGTGGAACTCCCAAGCGATCCGCAGGTTCGCGGCGCAGGCTGCCCTCGTCATCATCGTGGTCTCGACCGGCTTCGTCGTCGCGATTCACCTCAGAAGTGAGCAACTCATCGAGTCGGGCATTCGCCAGCAAGCGGAGTCCTACCTCGACCTCATCGTGACGACTCGTGCATGGAACGCCGCGCACAGGGGTGTGTGGGTCGAGCGGCACGGAGGCGTGCTCCCGAACCCATACCTGAGAGACCTCGGAATCGAGCCGGAGACATCGACAGCGTCGGGCACGCGTCTCGTGCTGCGCAATCCAGCGGCGATGACACGCGAGATTTCCGAACTCACAGCACACGCAGGCGAAGTCCGCTTCCGGCTCACGAGCCTGGACCCGGTGAATCCCGGCAACGCGCCGGACGAGTGGGAACGCCAACAGCTCGAGCTCCTCGAAAACGGCATCACACAGGCCGAGGGGTACTTGGACCAGGGCGGGCGACGCACGTTCCGCCTCATGCGGCCGCTCGTCGCAGACGAACAGTGCCTTCCGTGTCACGCACCGCAGGGCTACGAGACGGGTGACGTGCGCGGGGCGATCAGCGTATCGCTCGACGTGGATGAGATCGAGACAGAGCGACGCCGTAACGCAATGGGGCTCGCGGCGCTGTGGGTGATAGTCGTCGGAGGCGTCGGCGTGCTGATGTACGGACTCGTCTTCCGCATGTCGGGACGCATCGAGAAGGGCGAGGCGCAGTTGAAAGTGCTCGCGAGCACCGACGAGCTCACCGGACTCGCCAATCGCCGTGTGACGTTCGAGCGGCTGGAGACCGAACTCGCCCGCATGCGGCGCGGCGGCGGCGGCGTGGGCGTCGTATCGTTCGACCTCGATCACTTCAAGAGCATCAACGACACGCTGGGCCACGCCGCCGGAGATGTCGCACTCCAAGCCGTCGCAGACGTGTTGAAGCAGTCGGTACGCGTCTACGACATCGTCGGACGCGTCGGCGGAGAGGAGTTCCTCGTTGTCGCACCGGACATCGAGCACGAGGACCTCACGGCGCTCGCAGAGCGCGTGCGCTCCGGCGTCGAAGCACTCGCCGCGCGCTCCGCGGACGGCGAGCGGATTCACGTCACCGTGAGTGCCGGTTGTGCCCTCTCAGAATCGCCCGACGAGACGCTCGCGTCGCTCATCACACGCGCCGACCGCTCCCTCTACCGGGCGAAGGACGGCGGCCGAAACCGCGTAGAGTGCGACTAGGCCGGCCACGTGGCCGCCTAGCGGACGCGCGCCAGCTTGTACCTCAGCCTCGCGCGCCCTACAGGAGTGCCGAGCACACGGATTTGCTGCCACAGACGTCTCAACCTGGTGTAGAACACGACGTAGGCCAGTGACTTGTAGAGGCGCACTCTCCATCCAGGTACCCGCATCGCTTCGGGTCGGTAAACCGAACGCCCATAGTAGTCGGCGTTTCCGTCCTCGGTCGCGACGATTTCCCGCTCGCGTTGGAACAGATGGGTACCGAGCAACGGGGTGGTGACACTGAAAGTCGCGTCATCGATGTCCAGTTGTCGCGCGAGGAGAATCGTCGCAAGGATGTCGACATCGGTCTCCGACGGATGACCCAGCATGAAGTACCCCTGGACGCAGAGCCCCTCCTTCTTGGCGGTCAACACCGCACGATGCACGTCATCGAGAGTGATCCGCTTCTGGAATACTTCGTCGAGCAACGACTGGGACGCAGACTCGATCCCTATGTTGATCTTTCGAAGGCCCGCTGCTCGCATACGACGAAGCAGATCACCGCTGCACAGGTCCGCGCGGGTGTTGCAGCACCACACCAAACCCAGTTCAGCAGTCTCGAGCGCGTCGCATATGCCGATGACCCACTCTCGACTCATCATCAGAGTGTCGTCCTCGAACATGAACGCTTCGATTCCGTAGTCGCGCTTCAGTGCATGCAGTTCAGCGACGATGGCCTGCGGCGACCGCATGCGCACGCGCCGCCCGAAGATGCGCTCCATCGTAGGTTGACAGTACGAGCACTGGTACGGGCAGCCCCGCGAGGCAATGATCGAAGTGCCCCGCAGCTGCGTGTCGACGCAGTCCATGCTGTTCCACAGACGCACGTAGGATGCCATGTCGAAGGCACTGCGATCGGGAGTCCCCAGACTATCGAGATTCCCGACGGGCTGTCTCACTGGACCGCATGTGATGCGCCCCTTGCGCATGTAAGCCAGACCGCCGATACCTTCAGGATCTCCCGCGTTCTCAAGTAGCTCGGCGAGCGACTGCTCACCTTCGCCGAGCACCACGACGTCGGCCACACGCCGCCGAAGCAGAAGCTCCGAAGCAACTGTCGCATGCGGTCCACCGCAGACGACCAGGGCTTCGGGTTGATACATCCGAACGACTTTCACCATCCGTGCAAGATCATCGAGCATGGTACACATCAGCGAGAAGCCCACGACATCGTAGGTCTCACGGACTACTAGCCTCTCGAAGTCGTCATGTCCGTTCGTAGCGAACGTCGCGTCGAAGACATCAACGCGGTCTTGAGGGCGATGACGCCGAATGTAGCCGTAGAGCGACGCTACGCCGAGGGGCGGTTGCCCCGACGCGTACTTGAAGCGCGGAAACACCAACAACGTGCGCACCAAAGCCCACCCATTCGTGGACGGCTCTCGAAACCGTCAGTCCGTCATTCAAATAGCAGCCGTGCCTTCCCAGCGATCGGTCTCAGGCGGACCCTCTACCCGCGCGTCCCCGCTTTCGCGTCGCTTCTCCCGGGAACATGCGGCGAGCCTCGAAGACACCGTTGACCGCCCGCACGTCGCGCAACAGCGCGTCGAGCCTGCTCATCTCACCGATCTCGAACAGGTAGCGCATGTCAACGATGCCGTCCCGGTGCGTTGTCGTCGACGACGAGAGGATGTTCACTCCCGACTCCGCTATCGCCATCGTGACGTCCTGGAGCAGCCGGAGCCGGTCAAGCGCCTCGACGTGGATCTCGACCTGATACGTCGCCTTGGAGCTGCTGTCCCACTCCACATCGATGATTCGCTCGGGGGTCGCCAGAAGCTCGCCGACGTTCGGGCATGTTCTGCGATGCACCGACACGCCGCGCCCTCGCGTCACGAACCCGATGATCTCGTCACCGGGCACAGGATTGCAGCACCGGGCCAGGCGAATGAGCACGTCATCGATGCCCTTCACCACTACGCCGCCGCCAGCGCGCGTGCGCGCACGCCGCGGCGGAGTCATGGGCCGCGACAGGGGCAGCGCGTCCTCCGCGGGAGGCTTGGGCGCCTCCGGAAGTTCGCCGTCTTTGCTCATACGCTTGAGAAGCCTCGTGCCGACGAGCTTCGCCGAGAGCTTGCCCGCACCGATCTGCGCCAGTAGGTCCTCGCCCCGGGCGAAGTTCATCTCCCCGGCCACCGAATCGAGCGCCTTCTCCGCAGTCTTGCTGCCGATACCGAGGCCGTGCTTCCGCATCACCTTGGTGAGCTCGTCGCGACCGTGCTGCACGTCGTCGACGCGCGTCACCTTTGAGAAGTAGTTCCTGATCTTGCTGCGAGCCGACGAGGTCTTGACGATGTTGAGCCAGTCGCGCGAGGGCTTGGCGCTCTTGTTGGTCAGCACCTCTACCCGGTCGCCCATCTGGAGTTCGTAGCCGAGCGGGACGATCGAGCCGTTGACCTTCGCACCGACGGTACGATTGCCAACCTCCGTATGAATCGCGTATGCGAAGTCGATAGGTGTCGACCCGCGCTTGAGCGAGATGACGTCGCCCTTGGGCGTGAAGACGAAGACCTCCTCCTCGAACAGGTCGATCTTGAGCGCCTCCATGAACTCGCGCGGGTCCTTGAGTTCGGTCTGCCACTCGAGCATCTGGCGCAGCCACGCGAGCCGCTCGTCGAATGACTCGTCGCCCCTCGCGCCCTCTTTGTATCGCCAGTGTGCGGCGACGCCGTATTCGGCGGTGCGGTGCATATCCTCCGTGCGGATCTGGATCTCGAGAGGGCGGCCGACAGGCCCGATGACGGTCGTGTGCAGCGACTGGTACATGTTGAACTTGGGCATCGCGACGTAGTCCTTGAAGCGTCCCGGCACCGGCTTCCAGATGCTGTGCACCGTACCGAGTGCCCCGTAGACATCCTTGACCGAATCGACGATGACCCGGAGCGCGATCAGGTCGTGGATCTCGTTGAAGTCCTTCCCCTTGCCTGCCATCTTCTGGTAGATGCTGTACAGGTGCTTGGGCCGCCCAGAGATCTCGGCGGAGACCCCGATCGCAGCAAGCTCGTCGTGCAGCTGGCTGATGACCTGAGACGCGTACGCCTCGCGCTGGTCCCGGCTCTCGGCTACCATCCGCGAGACCTGGTGGAACTTGACCGGCTCAAGGTAGTAGAACGCGAGGTCCTCAAGCTCCCACTTGACTTGACTGATGCCGAGCCGGTGCGCGAGCGGAGCGTAGATCTCCATCGTCTCGCGGGCCTTCTCGATGCGACGCTCGGGAGGAAGCGCTGAGAGAGTACGCATGTTGTGCAACCGGTCCGCAAGTTTGATGAGGATGACCCTGATGTCCTTTGCCATGGCGATGAGCATCTTGCGCAGGTTGTTGCTCTGCTGCTCCGAAAGTGACTCGAACTCGATGCGTCCGAGCTTGGTCACCCCGTCCACCAGTTCGGTGACCTCACCGCCGAACTCCTCCCGGATCTCATCTAGCGTGACGTCAGAGTCCTCCACGACGTCGTGCAGCAGCGCGGCCTTGAGCGTTGCGGTGTCGAGATGCAGCTCCGCAAGGATGAGCGCGACTTCGAGCGGATGGTTCAGGAACGGCTCCCCGCTCTTGCGCACCTGTCCACCATGCGCCGTCTGTGCCCGCTCGTAGGCGGCGTCGAGGCCCGTGAGGTCGGCGTCGGGGTTGTACGCGCGGACCTGCGCCTCTATCTGCTCGAGCGTGGCGGACATCTCACTTGTGTCCTATCGTGGCCTGCCAGTCGCGTGTCGGCAGGATAGGACGGTTGAAGCGTGCCAGCAACTCGTCGTCGCCTGACTCGAGCACCCACCGCTTGAACAGCTCGAAGTCCGCGATCTCGTCAAGCCCCTCCGCGTAGCGCACGCTCTGTGCGAGATCGACCTTGTGCGCGTCCGCGACGAGGGTAAGGCGCCGATACGCCCCGTGCCCCTCGCTCGTCACAAGACCCAAGTCCCGAAAGACAGCGATCGCGCTCGACACGCCGCGTTCGTCGAGTGTGCAAGACCTCCTGATCCGTCGGCACGCGTCGGCAAGCTCAGCGTTGGTGACCTCAAACCCGGAACCGTCGCGAGACTCGGTCTCGCGGAGTACCCGGTAGAGTGCGGCCAGATCGTCGCGCGAAGGTGCCAGAGACGACAGGATCGTCGTGTTGATGCGCGCGTCGTTCTCACCGAAGAGCAAGTGCACGCGTGCGAGCGCCCCGTCGCGTCCAGCCCTGCCCGCCATCTGATTGAACTCGACATCGTTGAAGGGCAGGTGGTAGAGCACGACGTCGCGGATATCGGGGATGTTCACGCCCTCGCCGAACGCGCTTGTCGCGATCACGACCCGCACATCACCCGTGCGAAACGCCGCCTCGACCGCGTGACGGACCGAGCGCGAGAGTCCACCGTTGTAGAACGCGGTCCGATACGCCAGATCCGGGATACGCTTGCGCATCATACGGGCTATCCGGACCGAGGCGTCACGTGAGTTCACGTAGACGACCGCCTTGCCGCCTTGGGCCACGAGCCCGGTGAGGTAGGCGTCCTTGTCGTTCGACCCCCGCCGATCCACGACCGCGAGGTTCTCGCGAACCGTCGGGTCGAGAACAAGCTCATCGATGGAGAGTGCGGCGTGCAGCTCGGCTACCACGTCGTCGGATGCTGTCGCGGTGACCGCGAGGACTGTCGGGTGTCCCAAAGCGACGAGCGCGTCACCTAGCCGTGCGTAGGCGGGCCGATGGCCCGCGCGCGCCATGCCTACGTGGTGCGCCTCGTCGACAACGACGAAGCCGACACGGCCAGCGTGAGCGAACCGATCCGCATGGAAGTGAAGGAACTCGGGAGTGGTGAGCACAACGTCGAGGCCGCCGTCAGCGAGCGCGCGAAAAGCCGTGTCACGGTCGGCCTGCGAGGTCTCCCCCGTCACCACACGAACGCATAGGCCGAGTTCACCGAGCGCGTCGGTCAGGTGGAACGCCTGATCGGCGACGAGCGCGCGCAGCGGATAGACGAACACACTCGCGAGCCCCCGCCTGAGCGCGAGGCGCGCCGCGTGCAAGTGGAAGATGAGTGACTTCCCCCGGCCGGTGGCCATGACCGCAAGCGTCGAAACACCTCGCTCGAGCGCCGCGAGCGCCTTCACCTGTGCCGAGTGCAGCGAGCGCTCACCCAGGAATCTGCTTACGAGCTCACGCTCGAGCGAGTCCGCCGCTAGCGCCTGGAGTTCCGTCCTCCGCCGATGCAGATCGAGCGCCGCCGCCTCCACTTCTGCCGCCGCATCGCGGCGCGTGAGCAGCACGTTCACGCCACGCGAACGGCCTTCCTCTCCGCCGGTGAGGTCCGTGACCTCCACGTCGTACTCCACGCCGGCGTCGATCGCCGGCGCGAGCACGCCGGCAAGCCTGCGATTCAGGTAGCCCACCTGATTTCCGTGCGAATCGAAGAGCGCGCACGCGTTCGCGTCGTGCTCGTTGCCCGGCTGGCGAACCAGGCGCAGCGGCGCACCGGGCACGAGCCGCTCTAGGAGGTCTTGGCGACCCTCGAACGTCACTCCGGCAAGCTTGGTGTGGAAGGACGGTGCGTCCTCGATGCCGGCGTACTCCTCGCGAGCGATGAGCTCATCCGCCGCGGCGAACAGGCGGTCGACGAGTTCGGTTGCACCTTCTCCCTCACCGTGACTCGCGTGGGGGATGACGACATGCCTGACGATGATCTGCGTACGTCTGCGTCCTCGCCACTCGTCGATCTGCAGCTCGAACGCGAGGTCTACGGCGGTCTCTTCAGCGGCGAGCGATTCGATGTCACGACAGCGAAAGGCGATCGCCGGCACGGTCGTCGCACCGTCGAACGCCCGGAATCTCAGGTGACCGGCGTTCCTGCCCACACGCTCGCGTCCGGTCATGAACACGCTGCGAGCGGCCAGCAGCGGCCGCCGGTTCCCGTGACCGAACGGCTCGAGCCTGCCGAGCTCCTCGCCGAGCTCGGCGCTCAACTCGTCGAGCGCGACCTCGGCGTCGACCTCAACGGCGGTGTCGAAACTCTCCATGGGCAGCGCATCGAGCTGCTCAAGCAGAAGTCCTCGAAACATCTCCAGGTCCCGCTCGGCGATGGTAAGCCCGACGGCAGCTTCATGCCCGCCGAACCGCTCGAGGACCGGTCCGCACCCCTGTACCGCACTGAAGAGATCGACCGAGCCTGCGGAGCGCCCCGACCCGCGGGCGATGCCGTCGTGCACGCTGAAGAGCACCGTCGGAACGTTGTAGATCGCGGCGATGCGAGACGCGACGATACCCTTGACGCCCTCATGCCACCCGTCGCCGGAGAGCACGATGCCGCGCTCCCCTCGATACGTCCGCTCGAGCACCGTCGTCGCAGCCGCGTACAGGTCCGCCTCGACGGCCTGACGCTCGCGGTTCAGATCGTCGAGCGTGCGGGCGAGCTCCTCGGCGCGTACCGGGTCGTCGGTGAGCAGCAGGTCGAGCGCTACCTGCGGGTCCGCCATGCGGCCCGCTGCGTTGAGACGCGGGGCGAGGGCGAACGCGACGGAGTCCGCAGTGAATGTCGCGGGCGATACCCCGGCTGCGGCACACAGCGCCGCGATTGCGGTGCGAGGGCTCCTCACCACGTCTCGCACGCCTGAGGCGACCAGTGCGCGGTTCTCGCCCACGAGCGGGACAACGTCCGCGATCGTCCCGAGCGTCGCGAGATCGACGAGTTCACGCCAGACGTCAGCCTGACCGAGCACCAAGCCGACGGCGTGGACCAGCTTGAGCGCGACGCCGGCGCCCGCGAGCTCACGTGATGGGGAGTCCGCGTCGAGCTTTGGATTGGCGACAGGCACGCCAACAGGAACGCCAGCCCCGGGCTCGTGATGGTCCGTGACGACCGCATCGACGCCGAGTGCCCGCAGCGCGTCGACTTCCTGGGCACCGGAGATGCCGCAGTCCACCGTGACGACCACGTCTGGCGAGAGGTTCATCGCCCGCTCGATCGCGGGCGCCGTGAGTCCATACCCCTCGCGCGTGCGGTGCGGCACGATCACATCCACGTCACCGCCGAGCGCACGGAGCCCACGCGTGGCGACGGCCGCGGCGCTGATACCGTCAAGATCGAAGTCGCCGAAAACGAGGATACGCTCCGACGCACGGATCGCCGTGGCGACACGTTCCGCCGCATACTGCATTCCGGGAATCTCACCGGGGTCGCGCCAGTCGCGATCGAGTGACGGGTCAAGGAAGCGGCGGGCGGCATCCTCTTCACCGAGCCCGCGGGCAGCAAGCAACCGAGCCGTGATAGTGGAGGTGCCGAGCTTGGCACCGAGCTCCGCCACGACGTCGTCGTCGACCGGCGCCAACGTCCACGGCATCTCGGGGCGTTCGTACGTCATGTACCCATCCTAGCTAACGGGGCCGACACCACATCGGTGCCGGCCCCGCCGAAACGATACGACGACGCACTATCACGCCCCCGCATACTTCTTGCGCAAAGCCGCGTACTTCGGCTCCGTCTCCTTCCACATAGCGAAGATGGGTGAGGCGACCCCGATGGACGAGTAGGCGCCCACTGCGAGCCCGATCGTCAGGGCGAGCGCGAAGTCCTTCAGGGTCTCGCCGCCGAAGAACAGCATGACGAGCACGGGGATAAGCGAGGTGATGGTTGTGTTCATGGACCGCACGATGACCTCGTTGATCGACTCGTTGGCCATCTGCATGAACGTCTTCTTCGCGAGGTGCTGCGCATTCTCCTTGATACGGTGGAACACGACGATCGTGTCGTAAAGCGAGTACCCGATGATCGTCAGCAGGGCCGCGATAGTGTTCGGACTGACCTCGTAGCCAAGCAGCGAGTAGATGCCGAGCGTGATGAGGATGTCGTGCACCAACGCGATGACCGCGGTGATCGACATCTTGTACTCGAAACGGATCGACACGTAGAGCAGTATCGCGGCGATCGACAGTCCGAGCGCCAGGAGCGCGGCGTTCGTGATGTTCTGGCCCCAACCAGGCCCGATGGTCGTCACGTCCACCGTCGCCTCATCGATGCCGAGCTCGCGCGCAACCTCTGCCGCATCGCCGGAGGCCTCGCGGGGGTCCGTCACTTCCGTCCGGACGATGAGGCCCCGCCTACCCTGCACAGAGGTGGTCTGCACGTTCGGCGAGCGTACGCCCGCCTGGTTGAACGCCTTAGTGACCTGGGCCGTCGTGACGTCGCCGGTGTTCGAGAAGGTGATGACGGTACCGCCCTGGAACTCGACCCCGAACGTGAGGCCCTGGATGGCGAGCGACGCGATCGAGACGGCTATCAGCACGCCGGAGATGGCGAACATGATCTTTCGATGCCCGAGGAAGTCGATATTGAGCCTAGACACCGGCAACACCCCCCTTCCCGGGACGCGTATCGGGTGCGGCGGCACGCTCCCTGGGCACGCCCCAGAACGCCGGCGCCTTGGGAATCGTCCCTTCGGCGAGCAGCATGACGGTAGGGCGTTTGTAGACGAGCATCATCAGGACGTCGCACGTGATACCAATCATCAGCGTAAGCGCGAAGCCCTTCACGGGGCCGATTGCGACGAGGTACAGCACGAGCGCCGAGACGAACGTCACGAGGTCGGCGTCGATGCTTGTCATGATGCCGTGCTTGGAACCCGAGTTCGCCGCGGAGCGGACGGTCTTGCCCGCGCGAACCTCTTCCTTGAAGCGCTCGAGGATGAGGATCGACGAGTCGGCCGCAAGTCCGATGGTGAGCACGATGCCCGCGATGCCCGGCAGCGTCAGCGCGAAGACGCCCGCGCGCGACATGAGCGCGAGGATTCCGAGGAAGTATGAGGCGAAGATGACTAGCGCGCCCACGGTCATGAACCCGAGGCCGCGGTAGAACGCGAGTACGTAGACGGCGACGAGCGCGAGACCGACCAGCGCAGCGACCACACCTTGCTGCAACGACTCGCGACCCAGCGTGGGTCCGACGACGCGCGACTCCTCCGGGATGAGTGAGACCGGCAGCGCGCCGGTCTCGAGCACGGTCTTGAGCCGCCTGGCCTCCTCAGCGGTGAAGTTGCCCGAGATCGCCGTCTGGCCGTCCATGATGGCGGAGCGGACTACCGGGGCGGACTGCACGATGCCGTCGAGCACGATCGCGACCTGTTTGCCGATGCTGCGCGACGTGTAGTTCCCCCACGCCTTGCCGCCCTCCGCGCTCATCGAGACGTTGACTTCGATCTCGGCGGTCTGTGGATTCTGCGACACCGATGCGCTCTTCACGACGCCACCTGTCAGCGCGGTGCCTTCGACCTGGATGGGCGCGTACGTCCCACTCTTGAGTTCGACGTTGTCCTCGTAGGCCTTGAGCGCAGCGACGGTGGCAGTGTCCTGGATCGAGTCGACGTCCACGAACTCGAGCCGCCCAGTCTGCCCGAGTGCCTCAAGCGCTTCCTTGGGATTCTTGACTCCCGGAATCTGGACAAGGAGCGAGTCGTTGCCTTGGCGCTGGACGGTGGCGTCCCTGACGCCTAGCCCGTTCACGCGGTTGATGACGATACGCTCGGCGCGCTCCATGACCGAGGCGGTCACGGGCGTATCGGGGGTTTCCTGCGCGGTGAGGATCACCGACAGGCCTCCTTGGATGTCGAGACCCTGCGTGATCCGCTTCGCGGGCGGCCAGAGCAGCGCCCACGAGCCGACCAGCAGAACCAGTGACAGCGCGAGCAGCAGGATATTCTGTTGCTTCTGGTCCATGCTCCTACCTTCCGTGAAACATCGGTGCGGCCGCGCGACAGCGCGAGCGACTTCCGGGTACTCCTAGGACTCCGGTGACTCCTTGGACTCATGCGGCTCTTCGTCTGCAGGTTCCGGCTCGCCGTCGGTGTCAGGCCCCGGGGCTTCTCTTCTCACCTTATGGCCCACAGCCTGAGGCGCCAGCTCGAACTCGGACCCGTCGACAGTTCGAACTAGGAGACGCTCTCCCACTTCGGCGACTGTCACGTAGATCCCGCCCACGGTCACGACCTCGTCGCCCGCCTCGAGCGAGGCGATCAATGCCCGCTGTGAGGCGGCGCGCTTCTGCTGAGGTCTGATGATGAGCAGGTAGAACGCTCCGACCATCATTGCGATGAAGAGCAGGTTCGTGGTCTGGGAGTTCATCGGTGCGTTCCTCCACTCAAGTCGGACCGGCCGCAAACGGCACAGTCGGCGCTCAATGTTACCTGTCGACGACGCGATACGGAAGCGGCGATTCCCCCAAGACTTCCGAGCCGCCCGCTCAGTAGTCCGCGGCGGCGGGCGACGAGCGCCACGCGTCCATGAACGAACCGAACGACCCCTGCTCGACCGCCACACGCGCCCGGTGCGTCAGGTCGATGAGGTAGCTCAGGTTGTGCACGGTGAGCAGCATCGCGCCGAGCATCTCGCCGGTCTTGACGAGGTGCCTCAGGTAGGCGCGCGTGTAGCTCGAGCACGTCACACAGGAGCACGAAGGATCGAGCGGGCCGAAGTCTCGCGTGAAGCGGGCGTTGCGAAGGTTCAGGCGTCCCTCGCTCGAGAACGCAGTTCCGAGCCGCGCAGTGCGGGTGGGCAGGACGCAGTCGAACATGTCCACGCCGAGTGCGACCGCCTCGAGCATCGTGGTGGGGTTGCCCACGCCCATCAGGTAGCGAGGGGTGTCATGCGGAAGCGCCTGACAGACCGGCGCAAGCGACTCCAGCATGAGCTCGTGCGGCTCACCCACCGAGTACCCGCCGATGCCGTAGCCCGGGAACCCGACCTCCGTGAGCCGCTCGATGCTGTGCAGGCGCAAGTCAACGTGGACCCCACCCTGCACGATCCCGAAAAGTGCCTGGTCCTCACGGCCGTGCGCCCGCTTGCAGCGGGCGGCCCACGCGGCGCTCCGCTTCACCGCCTGCTCGACAAGTGGGCGCTCCGCGGGGTACGGCGGACACTCGTCGAGCTGCATCACGATGTCTGCACCGAGGCGCTGCTGGACCGCCATGTTCTCCTCTGGCGTCCAGAAGTGCCACGCCCCGTCGACGATGGAGCGGAACTTCACGCCGTCATCGGTGACTTTGACGGTGTCGGAAAGGCTGAATATCTGAAAGCCGCCCGAGTCCGTGAGTATCACGCCGGGCCAGTTCATGAAGGCGTGCAGTCCACCGGCCTCCTCGACGAGAGCGTCGCCTGGCCGCAGGAAGAGATGATAGGCGTTCGCGAGCACGACCTCGGTGCCCATTGCCGCGAGCGTCTCGGGCATGATGCCCTTCACGGTCCCGCGCGTGCCCACAGGCATGAAGACCGGTGTACGCACCGCGCCGTGCGCCGTCGTGAGCACGCCGACGCGCGCGCTCGTCGCCGGGTCGCGCGCCATCACCTGGAAGTCGAACGTTGTCATGGCGGCGATTGTACACGCGGCGCGACCACCATTGACGCCTATACTGGAGGAGCACCGCGAACCCGCACCCTCTGACATGCGTCTGACGGAAGTGACATGGACTACGGCTCATCCGAAGATGCCGCGCTCGTCGCCGCGAGCAAGGCCGGCGACATCGATGCGTTCGAGACGCTCGTAAGGCGGCACGCTCGTCTCGTGTACGCGCACGCGCTGAGGTTCTTCGGTGATCCTGGTCCGGTAGAAGACGTCGTGCAGGAGGTGTTCGTCAAGGTGTATCGGTCGCTCGCGAGCTTCGACGAGCGCTCGGCGTTCACGACGTGGCTCTACCGCGTGACCCGCAACGCGTGCCTCGACGAAGTGCGCACCGGCAGACGCAGGCCGGTCCCCGTAGACACGCTGGAGCCGCCCGGCGTGACGGAGGACTTCGCAGACGGCGTCGCGCTTTCAGACGCCGTGGAGCACGCGATGCGTACGCTCCCCCCAGAAGACCGCGACGCGCTCTCGGCCGTCTCGCTGTTCGGCCTGTCCTACGCCGAGGCCGCCGCATTGCTCGACGTTCCCGTGGGGACCGTCAAATCGCGCGTCTTCCGCGCGCGGCGCGCTCTGGCCGTGACCCTCGAACTCGCAGGGGGTGACCGCTGATGGACTGCCTGAGAGCGCTCGAGATCGTGTCGGCGGCGCTCGACCGCGAGCCGGTCGGCTCCGCTGAACTCACCGAGGCGAAGGAGCACTGTCGTGAGTGCGCCTCGTGCGCGTCGTTCGCGCACGCGCTCGTCGCGGTCCGCACCGCGGGGGTGCCCGAGCCCCCCGAGGAGCTGGTCGACCGCGTCGTGGGGTCGGTACGCGCCGAGCACGCGCGGGCTCAACGCGCGCAGGCGGCCCTTGAGTCGGCGCGCAGACCTGGTGAGGCGGCTCCGGTAACGGCGACCTCCGCGCCGGGTGCTCCTGCCGAGCCCGTGTCGCTCCGTGAACGCCTGCTCCATCGGCGCAACCGGCGCGCGCTCGTAGCCTGGTCCTCGGCCGCTGCCGTCGCGCTGGTCGCTGCGGGAATCGGCGCGGTTGCCGGGACGCGATCCCTGATGAGCGAGCGCTCCACGCCGCAGACGATCGTCATGGAGTCCGCGGCCGTTCCGGACGACCAGCGCACTGATGCGTCATCGCCCTCTGACCAGTACGGCTTCGGCGATTCCGGGGCCGCTCAGCCCGGCGCCTCCTATAGCTCCGAGCTGCGCGTCGGCCCAAGCGGCCTCATCGTCGTGGACGGCAACGTATACAGTCTCGCCGGCGCCGACTCATCCGTGAGTGAACGCACACTCACCAAGAAGGGCTCCACGACGACCGCGCTGGAGGCCGGCGGCCTGTCGCGCACCCGCGACGTGCTGGGCACAAGCGACCCGGCGCGCGTCTTCGTGAAATCCGACGACGGTGAGTTCCTCGCGTTCGACCGCGTCACTACCTCACACGAGGGACGCACCTACGTGCTGCAGAGCGCGCCGATCTCCGCTTGGGGAGCGTCGGCGGCGCTGCCCCACGGCATGATCGAGCCGTCGTCCGACGACGGTGCGCCCACGTTCGAGCGGGTGGATGCGAACCCTGGAACCGCGATCTTCGTGCTCAAGGGCAAGGACGCCACAACCGGCATCGCTCTGCCCCCTGGAGCCCGCGGCGACGCAGCCACGGGTTGGAGCTGGTGGGTACCCGCCGTCCAGTGACCGCAAGACTCAGACGATCAACATCGCGTCGCCGAAACTCAGGAAGCGGTAGCGCCGTTCGACCGCTTCGCGGTACGCGCGCAGCAGAAGATCGCGCCCGGCGAACGCCGACATCATCATCACCAATGTCGACCGCGGTACGTGGAAGTTCGTGATCACTGCGTCGGTCGTCTTGAAATGGTAGCCCGGGAGGATGAAGAGGCTCGTTGCGCCGTCGCGTGCTACCACATGCCCCGTGTCGTCATCGACCGCGCTCTCGAGTGCGCGAACGCTCGTGGTGCCCACGGCGATCACGCGCCCCCCGCTCTCGCGTGCCGCGCGCACCGCCGCCGCCGTGTCCTCGCCGATGCGGTAGTGCTCAGAGTGCATGCGATGGAGTCGCGGGTCATCCTCGGCAACGGCCCGGAAGGTGTCGATGCCCACGTCGAGTTCGACGGCGTGGATCCGCGCACCCGCCTCCTCGCACCGGCGGAGAAGCTCCTTCGTGAAGTGTAGACCCGCCGTGGGTGCGGCGGCACTGCGCTCTCCCCGAGCAAAGACCGTCTGGTACTCCTCAGGGTCGTCGAGGGGCTCGGTGATGTAGGGAGGCAGCGGTATCTCCCCGATGCGATGCACCACGTCGAGGAACGGTTCGTTCCTGGGCGTGAACTGGACAAGCCGCCCACCGCGGTCGTCGATGACGTCCACGATGAGCCCGGTCATCGAGCCCTCATCGAAGATCAGACGTGTGCCGGGCTTCGCGCGCCTGCCGGGCTTGGCCAGACACTCCCACGTATTCTCGTAGCGCTCCCGCAACAACAACAGCTCGACTTGGCCGCCGCTCTCGTCCTTCATTCCGCGCAGCCGGGCGGGAAGAACGCGCGTCTCATTCACCACGAGGACGTCACCCTCGCGCAGTAGCTCCGGAAGGTCCCGAAAGTGACGGTGATCCACCTGGCCACTCGCGCGATCGAGTACGAGTAGACGGCACGAGTCGCGGGGTTCGGCGGGATGCTGCGCGATCAGCCCGCTCGGCAGTTCGTAATCGAAGTCATCAGTGAGCACGCCGCGAGACCTCCGTCCTTCCAACCCGTCGTCGTTGCGAGTTTACCCCACCGTGTGACTCCGGCTACCGGCCCCTTCGGGCGCGTCGCGCCTCACGTTCGTCCCGCGCCTCACGCTCGCTCCACCTGCACCCACAGTAGTTCTGGCGGTAGATGCCAAGCTCGCGCGCACGGCACATGCCCTCTGCGAACCGGTCTCGGAAGTCACGGTCCACACACGAAACGCCGACCTCGCGCGCCGTCTCCTCGCCCACCTCGGCGAGTGCGGCGTGATCCTGGTACGGACTCACTGCGAGTGTCGTCGCCACCGCGTCATACCCGTGCCCGGCCGCCCATGCGGCGACCGCGCGCATCCGCACGCCGTAGCACGCGCGACAGCGCTCCGTGGGCGATGCGGCCGCCTCGCCCACGGCGTCGAGCCACTGTCCGGTGTCGTAGGGGAGCTCGACGAACTGGGCGCCCACGCGCGACGTGTATGCAGCGGCCGCGTCACGCCGGCGTACGTACTCCTCCAGCGGATGGATGTTCGGATTGAAGTACACCACGACGACGTCGAGCGCATCGCTGCGATACGCGTCGAAAGGCTCGATCAGACACGGCCCGCAGCAAGTATGGAGGGCGACACGCACCTTTGAGAGCTCGTACTTCATCGTCCGAGCATACTCCCTCTAGCGGACCACGTATGGAGCGATGACGGTCGCGACGCCGAAGAGGATGAAGACGATGCCCGAGCCTCTCCGCAGCGCGGCTTCCGGCAGATTGCGGCCGAGGAGCCGGCCGGCGCCGATCGCGACGGCGTCGGCGATGACCATGCCGATCGTCGAGCCGAGGGTGACCGCCCAGAACTGCTGCGCAGGCGAGATCGCGCCCGCCGCTAGGCCCGCACCGTCCATCCATGCGGCGACCGTCGGGCCGAGACCACGCAGGTAGAGCAGCAACGCTGAACCGGGATCCGCAGCTATGGTCAGAGTCATGATCTGAGTCTTGTCGCCGAGCTCCGCGAAGAAGAACGCGACCGCCGTCGCCACGACGGGTCCGAAACGCGTTGGGGCCCGCTCGGCTTCGCCAGACGGATCGGCGTCGCCGCGCAGCGTCCAGATCCCGAACCCAACGAAGAGCGTGCCCGAGATCCACGGAAGCACCGATGCGGGGATCATGCCACCGAGCGCCTGACCTGCGAGGGTCGTGAAGAAGTGCACGACGAACGTGGCGATGAAGATGCCGAGGAGCACCTGCCACGCCCTGTAACGCGTCGCGAGGACGAGCGCGAGCAGCTGGGACTTGTCGGCGAGTTCACCGATCATCACGAGCACAAGCGCCACGATCAGAACGTACGCCACTCGCTCCCCTTCGCTAGTACACGAAGCCCGCCAAATCGGGTAGGCGGGCCGGGTCGCCCGACCCGCCTCCCACACCACCGGACATGCGGGCCCGCATCCGGCGGTTCGTCAGGTCGTTGTCCGGTATCGAGACCAGTGCTGGGTGAGGCTGAGCAATCCA
>JBBIJX010000009.1:0-45091 GCA_037445775.1 Actinomycetota bacterium | reverse complement strand
GGGGACGCAGACCCGGAATGCCCCACTGGAACTCCTCCCCGCAGTTTTCGCAGCGATAGCCGGTCTGCTCCAGCTTCCGCCTCCGGTATTCGTGCCAGTGGGCGGAGCGGTAGTATTTCCTGTCTATCCTTCCATCGTTCCAGAACGCCTCGGCGGTAGTGGGGCAGTAGAGACATTCGAGGCTATCGAACACGTCCCGAAACTCCCCGCCGCTCATAGCGCATTGCTCCATTCCCGCGCTCTCCACATAGCCATAGCGGAGAGCAGCAGGTCGCTCTCGGGGTCGGTGGCGTTATAGCTCAGGAGCATCGCCAGCCGCTCTATGTCGCGCTCGTTCCTCACCAGCAGCACCGGCAGCGAACCGGCCCGGCGCATCACCTGCAACGCCTGCTTCCGCACCCTCGCCCGGCACACCACGATGCACGGCCTCGGGGTGGCGACGTAGAGCACCGCGTGCTCGCCCCCCGGAACGATGCTCCCTATCCCCATCTCGTGCAGTCGCTCCGAAGTCCTCTTGCATAGCTCGTCGGCGGTCATAGCTCTCATCCTCCTAGATGGTCTCGTATCGCAACGGCTGGCCCAGTAGCACCGGCACCGTTTCCGTAATCGTGTTGGCCCTCCACAGATAGCCCCGGCTATCCTCCGGCCCTATCCCGCGATGCTTGGCCTTATACGCATTCGACATGGCCCTACGCAGTCGGACGTTAGCTTCCTCGGGTGCGATGCTCGCGGGGCAGATGTATTCAAGCTGGCAGCAGATTGGGGAGATGGAGACTTTTACGACCCGGCCTCCGAAGGTCTGCGCCGCGAGGAGTGCTGCGCGGGCCATATCCTCCTCGGCACCCGCCAGCAGTGCCCGATAGCCCAGCGTGTAGAACGTGCTCCGGTAGCGGCAGTATTCCTGCCGCTTCTTCCCGGCGTTGCCGCTGCGTATCTCGTCGAGCACCTGCCGGGTGGGGACTTCCGCGACGTAGTGGAAATCGCTCATCGCCCTAGCCCCCTCTCACGGACAGCAGAGCGCATGCAACAAGCAGGAGCAGGACTAGCAGCGCGGGGGCGGCGGTCTTGAGCTGATAGATGCGCCAGCTCAGACGGCGGAAGTTGAACCCCCGGCGGGGCTGGATATATCGCCCGTGCCGGTCGTAGTTGTTGAGCGGTGAGCCCTGCGGATATCGAGGTCTGCGGCCCATCATCTCAGCGCACCCCAGATATCGAAGGCATCCACGTTTACCGCACTGGACATTGAAAGCGGGTTCTTACTCCCTGTGTTCTCGACACGTAGGGTATGAGTTCCGGCAGCGATTTCGCCCGAACTCCACACCCTCGATCGGAAGACGAACGACGGGTTATAGAGGTCAACGAGCGGCTGCGGTTGTCCATCCAAGATGACCCGCAGCATCCCCGCGCCCGAGCTCCGCATCGCCACAAGGTCGCAGCGATTACCGACAAAGGTGAGGGTCATCGCTTCGCCGGTGATAGTGGAGCGCAGCAGAGCAGCCCCGGAGTAGTTCCCTCCATTCAGGGGCACCCAGTTTCCCAGCTTCGCAATCCCTGTCGCAGTCTCCTCATAGCGCGTTAGCACGAACGGCCGCTGGATTGAGATTGGCTCCGGCAGCTGTCCGCCGGAGCCGTCGATGATTTGGTAGTAGTTATCACCCGGCATCGGCAGCACGGCATAGGAGTGCTCCGGCGTGCTGCCGACTATCTCCGGGTCGGTCATCGCCGGGTCATCGGCGCGGATGATTTGGAACGGCGGGGCGTTGCCCTCCCAGGTTATCGTGTGGCTTCCGTCGCCATTGTCGGTAGCTCCCCCGTTGTCGGGCGATATGTAGCTCTCGCCTCCGGTCAGAAATCCGGCAGCACCGGCGTATTGGTTGGCTATCCCGGAGCCGGTGAGGGTCAGGGCCATCATCGCCACGAGCACCAGCAGGGAGAGCAGCAGGGCCAGCTCAAGATTAATGCCGCCCCCGATATTGTCCCGGTAGTAGCGGAGGTGCTTCTGGAAGTTGCGGAACTTCTCCGCCAGCAGCTCGGACTTCAGCTCATCCCAGAAATCGAAGTCGGCGTGTAGCTGCCGGACGTGCTCCCGAACTTCCTCGGGGGTCGCTTCGACGGTGGAGGGGTCAAGCTCGAAGGAGGGGATGCTGCACTGTGCAGGTCGCTTGGTGCGGGATAGGTTTCTACTGCGGTGGCTCATACGCCGACACCCGCCCGCTTAATGCCTTCCCGGACTGCTCGCCACGCGGCTTCGTTGCCGTCGATGCGAAGAACCGGGCACACCTCGTAGAGCACCTGAATGTGGCTCGCTACGCATTCCGAGTGGTCGGCAATCGCCTCCATCGCATCCCGGAACATCGCCGCGCATTCCTCAAGCTGCGCCGGGCTAAGTGTCCTTCCCTTCTCCATTCTGCTCGCCTCCGTTAATGCTTCTTAAGATGAAGTATACACGGCTGCTGAGCTTGTCAAGGGTTGCAAGCAAACTATTTGCAATTTCTTCCGAATTCTATGCACCGGAGGAAATTGCACCCCGTTTCGCCGAGAAGTCCCAGCATATTCCAGTTATGTCAGACCCCCCCGGCATAATGAATTCGTCGGACAGGCTCCGGCGATACCGAAAGGGAGTGGTTGGAATGGCAGGAACAGGTGTGGCGGTAAGAAGAGCGAGCAGCATCAAGGCGAAGAAGAGCAGGACGCTGAGGACGGAGGTGCGGCGCAACCCCGCAGAGCGCGAGGAGACTAATGAGCGTATGCTCCCCGCCGGGGATTTCGGGCCGGAGGAGTGGAGCGTTCTCTTCGGCTTCGACAATGAGGGCTACCTGTCCTTCTACCTCGGAATGCGCACCCACAAGCGCACCGGCAACTACTTCTACAACGGAGCCGACTTCGCCAAGCTCTCCGAGCGCGAGCAAGCATTCCTCTTCAAGGGCGAGCGGATGCTGGGCTTCTTCTGGCCCGAGTAGTCGAACGAAGAAACCCCAGCACTACGGCACGAACCCCGCAAGCGCGGGGTTTCTTTGTTTTCGGGGCCGCCGCGTCGAGGGGGCTGAGAAATCCTCCCGTTGGAGCCTCTGGAAATGTCGGAGGGCACCGACACCCCACCCGAACCGTCAAGCAGCCTCCGTGCGCTGGATTTTCGGCCTCTCACGCGATTTCCGCCGCCGGTTGTATCGGGCCACCGGCTCCTCCGCATTCGGAGAAGGGTTTGAGAGCCAGGGCGAAGGTCAACACCGCTTGCACCACAGGTGCGGGCAGCGAAGGACGCTGCAAGGCTGAAACTAGCTCCAGAGATATAGCCGGAGGGAGCGTAGACACCTCCTAGACCCATTACGGTAGCCGGGTAATCAGGAGGTCATATACATTCCCTCCTAATTACCCGGTCTTATATATATGGGTCGCAGAACAGGATACCCCCCTACGGGGGTATCCGTGTTCTGCTCCCTTACTAGTGCCGCCGATACCCCTTGGGGTATCTCGAACCACTGAACCTATGCTCCCGCGATTTCCCCCACTTTGTCCGAAATTCTAGGCAGGGGTTTACCTAGCGACCGGGCCACCGCCCACAGAGAATAGTCCTCTACCAGCGGAAACTCCCTAAGCAGCTCCGGGGAGTGCTTCCACTCATACTTCTGGTGGTAGTCCTCCGCGAGCCAGAAGCGGTTCAGCATCTCGATGCGCGTCGCAAGCCGGCGGCTCAGCACGGCCTCGAGGCCTCGCGCGCTGTGGCGTGCGCTCGCAAGTTGCGCCGTGTCGTGCGCGAGCACGAGCGACGCGTACTGGGTCTTGAAGGCGGGACGCACGGGATCGTGGCTCTGCCAGAAGAGCTGCAGAAGCTCCTCGTACGACACGACCGCTGCGTCGAAGTCCACCTGGAAGCACTCGGTGTGATCGCCGAGAGAGTGATACGTTGGGCGTTCCTTCGAGCCGCCTGCATACCCGACGCGGGTACGCCAGACTCCTTCGACGAGCCCGAACCGGGCATCAGGAGTCCAGAATCAACCCGCGCCGAACGTCGCGGTCTGCAAGCCGGGCGGTATCTCACGGTCAAGCGCGAACCCTGACATGGCAGACCTCCTTGGCGCGTGCGTACGCGCCCCGGTGCAAGCCGCATGCCGCGCGCTACGATTCGAGTTCGTTCGCCAGCTGCTCGAGGAAGAGCCCCACGTCGGTCACGACACCGATAGTCTGCCAGCTGCCGCGGTCGGCGAGTTTGGTCACCACCGCCGGATTGATATCGACGCACACGGTGGTCACGTGGGCCGGCAAGAGGTTCCCCGTCGCGATCGAGTGCAGCATCGACGAGAGCATCAGGCACGCCCCCGCCCGCTGCGCATACTCACGCATCTCGCGCTGGGCTGTCATGCAGTCGGTGATGACGCCCGGAAGCGGGCCGTCGTCCCGGATCGAGCCCGCGAGAACGAACGGCGTCCCCGTCCTCACGAGGGTGTACATCAGACCGCGCGTGATCAAACCGCCGTCGACCGCTGCGGCGATCGAGCCGAACCCCCTCACCGTGTTGATCGCCCTCAGGTGATGCTGGTGCCCGCCGTGCGCGGGCGTCCCCTCCTCAAGCGACACGCCCAACGACGTACCGAACAACGCCGCCTCGATGTCATGGACGGCAACCGCATTCCCGCCGAACAGCACGCTCACGTAGCCGAGCTCGACCAGGCGTGCGAGATGTTCGGACGCGCCGGTGTGCACGACGGCCGGACCAGCGACGGCGATGGTCTCCTTGCCGGCATCCCGGGTCTCTCTCAGCATGCGCGCGATCTCCGCGATGACCTGAGCCTTGGGTTTCTCCGACGAGACCGCGCTCGCCATGAACTCGAACGTCTGGCTCTCGCGGGGACGCTCCTGCGGATGCACGCGCACCCCGCTGTGCCCGATCACGTAGTGTTCGCCGGCTCGCACGTCACTCATCGGGATGGCCTCGGCAGCTGGGGCGAGCGTGTCGACGCGCACCCCGAGATCCATCTCGGGTGCGGCAACGCGCACCCATGCGCCAGCGATACGCACGTCGGTCACAAGGTTCGTCGTGGAGTAGAAGCCCTCGGGAAAGACGCCGTCGCGCGGGGCCGAGGCGATCTCGGCGTCCCGGGGCTCGCACTCCACCGCTCCGTGCTCCGAGATCGCTACGAGGATGTCGTTGAGGAGTTCGCGCGTACCCGCCCGAATCCTCAGCACCGCGACGGAAGGATCCTCGTTCGTGCGCCCTACATCGACCGACAGCGTCTCGAATTCGCCCCCCATCGCAATCACGTGGTCCATGACCTGGGACATGATGCCGGAGTCGATGAGGTGCCCCTCGATGCGCACGTCTTCGAAACACCCTGGGTTCATGCGTACGCTCCCAATGCAGGAGGGACCGGAGACACTGCGCCGGGTCAGTCCTTGTAGCTGCCGTGAGCTCCAAGGCCACCCAGCGGACACGGCAAGACCCCACCCTGCGCGTCGAACCGGTAACCGCCTTCAGACGCCGTGGGATTGTCGCGGTCGACGGGGTCGTCGCCCGACACACAATACGGAGGCCGGCCGAGGATGTTCTCGACCACGACGGGGTGACTCGAACTCACCGGGCCTACGAGGTCTGAACGCTGATGCGTAACGTCGGCACCGAGGTATATTTCGGCGGCGCGGGAGAGGATCTGTTGGTTGTGGATGCAAGTACGCTTCTCAGCGACCGCCCTCGCCGACACGTAGACAGGGATCGCGATCAGGACCAGCACCCCGATCACGAGGACGACTGCCAACAGCTCGACTAGGGTGAATCCCGCGTCCGTACCACGATGGTTGCTCGCGCTCACGCCACTCCCGTCGAAACTTCGCCCCCCTTGCGAAAGCATAGCGGCTCACCAAGGGTGTGTCACCGACATCTGTGGCAAACGGGGTGGCGTTGCCTCGGAGCTCATGCAGGCGGAAGGATGCCAGACCGGCACGTCGCGCCTTCGCCGAAGAGAATCTCTCGCTCCTCGTCCGGCAGGGCTTCACGGGCCTGGTCGCGCAGATCGTTCACGCCGATGAAGAACTCGCGCATCATCACGACGAGCAGGTAGCACCCCATCTCGGAGAGCACGAGACGCTCGCTGTCGTCCACGGCGAACGCCCCTGCGGTCCTGAGGAACGCGATTTCTAGCGGCAGCCCGCGCTCGATGTCGACCCCGAAGTCTCGCCGGAACGCCGCCTTGTCGAGCGACATTCCGAAGAGCGACATCAACAACCGGTACGCCATCTTCTCGCGTCGCCCGAAGTCACGCCGCTGCACGACCCCGGACAGGCCGGCATCGATCCTGTCCCCGTACTCCTTGAGCGAGAACGTGTTCACGTACAGCGCGCCGTCAAGGAAGCTGAAGGCCCCGGACCCGATGCCGACATAGTCCTCGTAGTCGACGATGTACTCGTCAATCATGCCGCCGCCCACGCGCGAGAACGTCCACGCGCTCGCCGGCTCGAACTTCTGGGCGAGCCCGTCCCGGATCATCCGGTAGTAGCTCCCCTCACGCGCGTAGTCGACCTTGCCCACGGTGCGCCTCAGCGACTCGGCAACCGCCGGCGAGGCCATGAGCGGGTAGAACGTAGTCTGGTTGCAGCCGGTGGAGTTGAGCACGTCGATGTCGTGAGCGAGTATCTCGGCCGTCTGGCTCGGGAAGTTGAAGATCATGTCCACGTTCATCGAGTGGAACGCGCCCTCGATAGAGCGCAACCGTTCGACGATCTCGTCCGCGGACCCGTACCTGTCGTAGCGGTCCATCTGCTTGAGGAGGGAGTCGTCGAACGACTGAACGCCCACGCTCAGGCGGTCGACGCGCTCGAGCAGCGGGTCCACCCAGCGAGGATGCAGGTGGTTGGGGTTCGTCTCGCTCGAGACCTCGCGGATGTTGAACAGCTCCCGGGCAAGGTCGATCGTCTTCGCAAGCTCGCCGATGTCGACGGTCGGCGTGCCGCCGCCCACATACAGTGCCGCGAAATCGTAGCCTGCCTTCGCCGCCATTCGCATCTCGGCCCTCAGGCGCTCGAAGTACGGTGTCGCCTGTTCGGCATGGAACGGGAAGCGGTTGAACGAGCAGTAGGGACAGAGCCGCTCGCAGAAGGGGATGTGGGCGTAGAGCAAGTAGGTGCGGCCCTCCACCGGCTCCGGTAGCCTGTCGAGCGAGCTCGACGTCAGGCTCAGCGTCCGCGAGTTGGCGTGACGCATCGCAGCGGTAAGCACCCGCTCGAAGAGCATACTCAGCTCCTCGCCCGCAGCGCGCGCTGTCCGATGTCGGTGCGGTGGAACGCTCCGTCGAACGATATTCGCCCGACTCCCGCGTAAGCGCGCTCGATCGCGGTCGCGAAGTCCGGCGCGACACCGGTGACGTTGAGGACGCGTCCGCCGCTCGTGACCGGCGAGCCTGCCTCGTCCACCGCCGTGCCCGCATGGTAGACCGACACGCCCTCAAGCGCGTCGGCCGCGTCGATGCCCGAGATGGGGAGGCCGGCCGAGTAAGGCCCCGGGTAGCCGCCGGACGCGATGACGACGGAGACCGAGACGTCATCGCTCCACTCGAGCGTGACGTCAGCGAGGCGCCCCTCGGCGCACGCGAGCAACACGTTGGCGAGGTCGCTCTCGAGGCGCGGGAGCACTACCTGCGTCTCCGGGTCGCCGAAGCGGGCGTTGAACTCGAGGAGCTTCGGGCCCTCCGAGGTGAGCACGAACCCGCCGTAGAGGCAGCCACGATAGTCGATGCCGTCGTCGGCGAGCGCGTCGGCGGCCTCCTGCATGATCTCGACCATGCGCGCATGTTCTGCACCGGTCACAAGCGGAACTGGCGAATAGACGCCCATTCCGCCGGTGTTTGGACCCTCGTCGTTGTCGTACGCGCGCTTGTGGTCCTGTGCGGGCGCCATGGGCAACATCGTTCGACCGCTGACGAACGCGAGAAGCGAGCACTCCGGCCCAGCCAGGTACTCCTCGACAAGCACCGTCGCCCCCGCGTCACCGAACCGGCCGTCGAGACACTCCTCGACGGCGACGAGGGCCGTGTCGGTGTCGTGTGCAACGGTCACGCCCTTGCCCGCGGCGAGCCCGTCGGCCTTGATCACGACGGGCGCGCCCCACGCGCGCGCGGCATCGAGCGCAGCGTCACGCTCCGCGACCGTGAATGTCTCTGCGCGCCCGGTGGGAAGCCCGTGGCGTTCCATGAACTCCTTCGAGAACGCCTTGCTGCCTTCGAGGCGCGCGCCAGCTGCACCGGGACCGAACACGGGGATACCCGCGGAGCGGACGGTGTCAGCGACGCCCGCGACGAGCGGCGCCTCGGGCCCGATTACCACGAGGCCGATAGCGTGCTCCCACGCGAACGCCGTGACGGCGGCGGGGTCGTCGACGTCGAGCGTTGCGTTCGCCGTCTTCGGCTCGAGCGCCGTTCCGCCGTTGCCGGGCGCCGCGATGAGGGCGTCGACAAGCGGTGATGCGGCGAGCGAGCGCACGATTGCGTGCTCGCGCCCGCCGGAACCGAGAACCAGGATGCGCATTCCCATGAGTGCTGCCTTTCGGGCGCGGGCCGTCTTGCGGGTGCGGGTTCGAGCGTGCGAGCCGTGGTCGAGACGCTACCGCTGGATTGTAGCGAAGGGTGCCATGCGGTGCCCGGTACGGGTGTCCGGGTACCATCGCCGCATGGAAGACACCGTCGACACAAGCGTCTCACGGGACGCGGCAGCGCTCCTCGACGCTCTCACCGTTGCGGACTTCGGCGTCGCGCTCGTCGGCGGCGCGGTTCGCGACGTGCTCATGGGGCGCGCGGTGCACGATCTCGACGTCGTGACAGACGCGGCGCCTGGCGACGTGCGCGCGATGTGCGAGGGCGCGCCGTGGTGCCGGAACGTCTACGCGATCGGCGAACGCTACGGGACGGTCGGCGTCGTGCTGGCCGACGGCGTGACCGTCGAGGTGTCGCGTCTGCGAGGCGAGTCCGCGTGCGGCGTTGCCCAATCGCCTTCCACCACCTTCGCCGAGCGTTTCGCCGCCGACGCCGCCCACCGCGACTTCACCGTCAACGCCATGGCCGCCGAATGGCCCGGTCTCGTGCTGCTCGACCCCACAGGCGGACAGGCCGACCTCGCGGCCCGCCTGCTGCGCGCGCCGGGCGATCCCGCCGAGCGCTTCGCCGAGGACCCTCTGCGGGTGCTTCGGGCCGCCCGGTTCGTCGCCGAACTCGACTTCGATGTCTCGCCCGCGACCGCAGCGGCGATGTCGGAAGCGGCTTGTGCGGTTTGTCGTGTCGCCGCAGAGCGCGTCCGCGATGAACTCACCGCGTTGCTCGTAGCACCACACGCGCCGCGCGGCCTAGGGCTCCTGCTAGAGACTGGAGCGCTCGCGGTCGTCCTACCCGAGGTCGCAGCACTCGACGGCGTCACGCAGCCCACCTTCCACGACCTCGACGTGCTCGCGCACACGATGCAGACGGTGGGATGCGCGCCTCAGGTTCGCGTCATGCGCTGGGCGGCGCTCCTGCACGACCTGGGAAAGGCCCGCGCGCGCACCATTGAAGCAGACGGTCGAATCCGCTTCTTCCGGCACGCCCAACTCGGCGCCGAGCTCGCCGACGAAGTGAGCCGCCGCCTCCGGCTGTCCAACGTGGAGCGCATCGCTATCGTCCACCTAGTACGCGAACACATGCGCTTGGGCGAACTCCCGCTCGACAACCCGCGGGCGGTCGATCGCGCCGTGCGCAAGCTTGATCTTTGGGTGCCGAACGCGGACCCCGCGCGCCGTATAGTGACCGCGGAGGACGCGCTCGAGCTCGAGATCGCGGACTTCGCCGCCACCGCGCACCGCGAAGAGGCGCCGGAGCGGCAGCGCGTGCTGGCAGCAGCGATCGCAGCTTCGCGAGAGCGGGGCACGCGACGGCCGCCGACAGCGCCGCTCGACGGACGGGAGCTGATGCACGCGCTCGGTCTGAGTGAAGGTCCGCTCGTGGGTCAGGCGATGCGCGCGATCGCAGAGGCAGTGGCCGACAGCCGACTGGACCCGGGCGACCGCGACGGCGCCCTCAAGGTTGCGCGGGAGGCGCTGGGGCGCCCGTGAGGGCTAGCGAGCCCGGTACACGTCCGCCCGGTGCTCGATGCGCGCAACGATCACGATCCGTTCGGCCTCGTCGATCAGGTACACGATCCGGTAGGCACCTCGCCGCGCGGCATGGAACTCGACCAAATCCAGGTGCAGCCGCTTCCCCACCCGTCCAGGGTCCTCGGTCAGCGAACCTGTCATGAACTCGATGACCGCGGCGGCTGCGAACTCCGGGATTCGCGCCAGCGAGCGCTCGGCGGACGCCGAGACGCGCAACTCGTAGCGCGTCATCCGCTATTCCTTGCCCAGGTACTTCGCTCGGAGCTCGGCGGCAGTGAAGTAGGTGCCGGCACGGACATCGGCCTCCGCCGCCCGAATCTCCTCGAGCGCACCGGGCGTCGCGAGGATGTCGAGCGTGTCCTCGAGGCTCTCGAGGTCGTCGGGACTCATGATCACTGCGGCGGGCCGACCATGCCGCGTGATGACGATCCGCTCGTTCTGACTCTCGACGAGATCGACGATCTCGGAGAGGTGGGCCTTCACGTCTGCAAGTGAGCGAGTCAATGACATGACCAGTATTATGGTCATATACGTGCAGCTGGTCAAGGGGCTCGCAAAGCCCCGGTGTGGTGTGGGGCCTCGGGATGGGGTGGGTGTAGGGGGGTCGATTCGAACGTTCCGCCCTAGCCTATCCCGTGATCGTCGCGAACACCCAGACGGCGAACGCGATCCCGGCGGCCGCCCCCGAGACCGCACACGCTGTGTAGGCCGCCCGGTAGCGTGAGTCCTCGTACGGCCGAGCGGCGCCCGATGGCCCACGGCGCGCAGCCCGCAGCAACGCGGGGTTGTCCCTCCACGCGAGCCAGAACGGCGCGAGCCCCATCGGGACGAACACGACCGCGCACAGGATCCAGCCCCAAGCCGTGCCGGAGTCGCCCGGCGGGTTCAGCCCCCCCACCGCGAACTGGTAGCCCAGCGACACGAACAGGCCTGCCCACGCGAAGAAGGCGAGGTGGAATCCGCCGCACCTGCTCGTGAAGTAGAAAGACAGCGCCCCGAATCCCAACAACGCGAAGACGGTGAGCGGCACGACCGCGACCCAGCTCGGTGCCGGGTGCGCTACCTCGTAGGGACCGCCTGCGGCGGCGAACCCGCCTAGCTCCATGACCGCGCGGCCCGCCGCGTTCAGTATGCCGATCGCCCAGGCGAGCCCCGCCGCGCACGCGAAGACGCCCGCAAGCCACCCCACGGTGCGTGACGACCAGACCGGCGCCTCGTCCATCGCTCCCCCTCACGCGCGACTTCCCCGAGAAGGTTGATGCCCTGTTCGGCGGCGCGCGTACACTCTCTGCCGCTCGGCAGAACGACACTCGGCCCTCCGGCGAGCGACAGCGCCGCCTGCACCGCTACTGCCGCGACTCCCACCGGCGCATGATGGTCTGCTCGCGGCTCGGCCCCACGGCGATCATCGAGACCTGCACGTCAGCGAGCTCCTCGATGAACTCGATGTAGTCGCGCGCCTCCTTCGGCAGCTCGTCGAAGGTGCGGCAGTGGGTGATGTCGCTCTTCCAGCCGGGCAGCTCCTCGTAGATGGGTTTCGCGTGGTGGAAGATCGTCTGGTGGCACGGCAGGTTGTTGTAGCGGTGCCCCTCGTACTCGTAGGCGACGCACACCTTGATGGTGTCGAGTTGCGAGAGCACGTCGAGCTTCGTGATGATGAGGTCTGTGAGTCCCGAGACCTGAACGGTGTAGCGCACAATCACCGCGTCGTACCAGCCGGCGCGGCGCTCGCGACCGGTCGTGGTGCCGTACTCGTGGCCGACCTCGATGAGATGGCGGCCGGTGTCGTCACCAAGCTCAGTGGGGAACGGGCCAGATCCGACGCGGGTGATGTAGGCCTTCGCTATGCCGAGCACCCGGTCGATGCGCCGCGGCCCGACGCCAACGCCGGTGCACGCGCCGCCTGCGGTCGGCGACGACGAGGTCACGAACGGATAAGTCCCATGGTCGAGGTCGAGCAGCGTCCCCTGCGCGCCCTCGAACAACACCCACTGGTCGGCGTCGAGGGCCTTGTTGACGACGAGCGACGTATCGGCGATGTGCGGCTTGATGCGTTCGGCGTAGGGAAGATACTCGTCCGCGATCTGGTCCACGGTGTAGGTGGGAAGGGAGTAGAGCTTCTCGAGGAGGTCGTTCTTCTCGTGAAGCGCGGCCTCGATCTTCTTGCGGAAGATGTGCTCGTCGGTGAGGTCTTGGACACGGATGCCCATGCGGCTCGCCTTGTCCATGTAGGCCGGCCCTATGCCGCGCCGCGTCGTGCCGATCTCGAGCTTACCCAGCCGCCGCTCGGATGCGCCATCCAAGTCGCGGTGGTAGGGCATGATGAGATGTGCGTTGCAGCTGATGAGCAGGCGATGCGTGGACAGTCCGTCGTCTTCGAGGCGGTCCATCTCCTCGAGCAGCACCTTCGGATCGATTACGCATCCGTTGCCGATCACCGGGGTGATGTGCGGGTACATGATGCCGCTGGGGATAAGGTGCAGCTTCAGGGTGCGACCGCCGTGGATGACGGTGTGCCCCGCATTGTTCCCGCCCTGGAAGCGAACGACGTAGTCGAAGTCGTCTGCGATGAGGTCGGTGATCTTGCCCTTACCCTCGTCGCCCCACTGGGCGCCGACAAGGACGATTCCGGCCATGTGGATCGAACTCCTGAAGTGATCGGCTCCGCGGACACCCTAGCCGCTCCCGAGCCGTGCGCACTCTGCTCCCGAAGGCGCGCGAAACGCTCCATTTGGTGAAGCGTGCGAGCGTAGTATGCCTGACGATGGCGTCCGGCGCTAGCCGACCGTCACGACCCGCTCCAGCCCGGCAGGGTGCTGGCCTGCCTCACCCAAGCGGTGAACTGAGCTTCATCCAGCTCGCCGTCTTCGTAGATGTTGAAGTAGCGCGCCGCCTCTTCCTTGAACTCGCCCGGCGGAGGCGGGTCAAGCGACGATCCGTTGAAGAAGGAGACCTTCACGTACTTGGTGAAGCAATGGAAGTTGAGGAACCACCCTCGCCCTTCCATACCGTAGAAGGGCGAGTTCCAGCGCACCGCCTTCCGCACTTCCGGCACCGTATCCGCAATGATCGCGTCCAGCCGGCGGCCGACATCGTGCTTCCAACCCGGCATCGCCGCGATGTAGGCCTGCACCGGAGCGTCGCCGTCGGCTTTCGCGATCTGCGGATTACCACCCGAAAGAAGCACCACTTCCTTCTGCGCCGGGACGGACTTCCCGCCAGCCTGGTCTGCCATCGCGCTCACCTCGGAGATTCGCGGATCAGTGGACAGGGTGTTTGTTTCCCGTCGATGCGGCGCCCTACCGTGCGACCGCCTGAGCGGCGAGGATGCCGCTCGCGCCCGCCTGCAAGAGGCCGCGTGTGATACCCGCGCCGTCCCCGATCGCGTACAGCCCCTCCACCGGCGTCATCAGATCGCGATCAACCTCTACACGAGACGAGTAGAACTTGACCTCGACTCCGTAGAGCAATGTGCTCGGACCGGCAATGCCGGGCACTAGATAGTCGAGGGTCTCGAGGAACTCGACGATGTCGGTGAGGTGGCGATACGGCAAGACGCACGAGAGATCGCCGGGTGTCGCACCTGCAAGTGTTGGCTCGGCACCTCCTTGGGCGATGCGCTCGGGAGTCGAGCGTCGGCCGGACTTGAGATCGTGGTAGCGCTGCAGGAGGATTCCATCGCCCAGAAGGTTCGCGAGCTTGGCGATCGATCGCCCGTACGTGATCGGGTCGCGGAAGGGCTCGGTGAAGCGCTGGCTCACGAGCACAGCGAAGTTCGTGTAGCCCGTCTTCGTCTGCGCGAAGCTGTGACCGTTCACGGTGACGACGTCGCCATAGCTCTCGGTCGTGACCTCGCCGTACGGATTCATGCAGAAGGTGCGCACCGAATCGCCGAACGACGTGGTGCGGTAGACGAGCTTCGCCTCGTACAGCGGTGTGGTGAGTCTTTCCATGACTGGCGCCGGGCACTCGACACGCACGCCGATATCGACAGCGTTGTTCGTGAGCGGGATCGACAACGCCTGCGCTTGTTCGGCAAGCCAGTCGGCCCCCTCGCGACCCGGTGCCGCGATCACCACGCCGGCTGCCGCGACGGTCCCGTCATCGAGCTCGACACCGGTGACGCGCCCTGAATCCGCGAGGATACGCACCGCACGGGTATCCGTCCGGATATCAAGACCGCGCCCCTCGAGGTAGATGCGCATCTCGTCGAGCACCTCCGGAGAGCGATCGGTGCCCAGGTGCCGGATGCGCATCGGGACGAGCTTCATGCCCGCGAGAGCCGCCTCGCGCTGGAGTTCGGCCGCAGTGGCGTCATCCGGCTCGTGAACCTCGCGAGTCGCGCCGAACTCGAGCCACAGCTGATCCGAGTAGGCGAGCAGATCGCTGAGGCTGGCCGCATCGACGTACTCCGGCAGCCAGCCCCCCACCTCCGAGGTCAGCGTGAGCTTGCCGTCAGAGAATGCGCCGGCGCCGCCCCACCCGGTCATGATGTCGCACGAGCGGCAACCCACACATGCGGTTTCGCGCGCAGGGCACCGCCGCCGTGCGATGGCATGGCCCTTTTCCACCATCAGGATGCGCGCAGCCGAGCGCCGCGTGAGCTCGAGTGCGGCGAAGATGCCGGCTGGGCCGGCGCCGACGATGATCACGTCATAGCGAGCGTCCACGCGCCGGTGCCCTTCGACCAACGGAGACAAGCCGTGTCCCTGTGACGCCAGTGATGATACCCGCGCGCGGCACGGACCGGGGGCTACAGCCTCGTCTCAGGGTCTGAGAACTTCGTGATGCGCTCCATGAACACCAGATCGGCCTTGCCCAGCGGGCCGTTGCGGTGCTTCGCGATGATCACCTCTGCCATGCCCGGAGCCGGACGCCCCTCCTCGCCCTGCGATGTGGGATCCGTTACGCGGTCGATGAACATGACGACATCGGCATCCTGCTCAATCGCACCGGATTCGCGCAGGTCCGAGAGTTGCGGACGCTTACCGGTGCGCTGCTCCACGGCGCGCGACAGCTGCGAGAGCGCGAGCACCGGCACCTTGAGTTCCTTGGCGAGAATCTTGAGCCCTCGCGATATCTCGGCGATCTCGACCTGGCGGTTCTCACTGCGACGCCCTTGCGGCTGCATTAGCTGCAGGTAGTCGACGATGATGAGCCCTCGCGGCTTGTCCTTGAGCTGACGCCGGGCCTTCGCGCGAACCTCCAGGATGGAGATCGCAGGGGTGTCATCGACCCAGAAGTCCAGACCCGCCAAGCGCCCCATCGCGACGTGCACGCCGTGCCAGTCCTCGTCCTTGAGGCGCCCGGTGCGCACATCCTGGAGGTTGATGCGCGCCTCAGAACAGAGCACGCGCTGGACGAGTTGTTCTGATGACATCTCGAGCGAGAAGACCGCCGCCGCCGCTCCGTCTTTCGCGGCATTGACCGCAACGTTGAGCGCGAGCGCGGTCTTGCCCACTGACGGACGGGCCGCAAGGATGATGAGGTCTCCCGGGTGAAGGCCGGCGAGCGTGCGGTCGATGTCACGAAAACCAGTGGGCACCCCGGTGATGGGACGCTTGCTCTCGTAAAGCTCTTCGAGCTGCTTGAACGAGAGCATCAGCAGTTCGTTGATCTCGCGGAAGTTGCTCGTCACGCGGCGGTTCGTGACTTGGAAGATCAGCCGCTCCGCGTCCTCGACGACCCTGCCCATGTCATCCGGCGCGTCGTAACCGAGTGCCACGATCTCAGTCGCGGCGCCGATGAGCTGGCGCAGCATCGAGGTCCGCTGCACGATCTCGGCGTAGCGCGGCCAGTTCGCCGTGGTGGGGACCGCGCCCGACAGGTCGAGCAGATAGGCACGCCCGCCGGCTGCTTCAAGCTGTCCCGACGTCTCAAGCCGGTCGGCGACGGACAGGTGATCGACCGGGACGGACCGGTTCTGCAGCTCACTCATGGCGGTGAAGATCCGCGCGTGTGCCGGGCGGTAGAAATCGGTCGAGACGAGCATGCTCAACGTGCCCTCGACGGCCTCGGGCGAAAGGAGCATCGAGCCGAGTACCGCCTGCTCGGCCTCCATGCTGTGTGGTGGAATGCGATCTGCCTGACGCGGCGACGCGTCGAGGCTGACTGTGTCTGCCATAGGGGTCCTTCGCTCGCGTGTCCCTGCGGCCCGTCACGGGCCGACACCGTCATCATAGCGCCGTGGGGTGACACCGCCCGTCACGTTCGACACGCTCCACAGCCCATGGTGGACAACTCCCGCAGCCATACTGCGGGAACCCCGGTTGTCCACTTCATCCACAGAACAATGCGCCGGTCGAGCGCGGGCACGCGTCTCTCCGGACTGAAGGGAGGAGTGAGAATCGCGAAGAACCGCCCCTAGGTTCGAGGCGGCTCCTCTGATTCGCTGTATGACCGGAGCCACGAGACGCTCCGGGTCAGGGGCACAGACGATCAGGCCTCGGTTGACTCCGCGGCCTCTTCTGGAGCGTCGGACTCGTCGTCGACACCCTCGGCCTCTGCGGCCTCGGTCGTGACGGCCTCATCGGACGCGCCGAACTCGTCGCCGGGCGCCTCGTCAACGGCGACCTCTTCGACAGGCTCAACCGCCTCCTTGGGCTGCACGGCGGGAACCGGGGTCCCTTCGGCAACGACGTCCACGGTGAGCTGCGCGCGGATGTCGCGGTAGATCGAGACGTCGACGACGTGCGCCCCGACATCCTTGATGTGGCCGTGCGTCTCGATGCGGCGACGGTCGACGTCCACCCCGAGTTGCTCAAGGATAGCCTCGTGAATCATGGGCGCGGTGACCGAGCCGAACAGGCGGCCCTCCTCACCGACCTTCGCCGCGATGGTGACCGTCTTGCCCTCAAGGGCGGACGCAAGCGAGCCGGCGCCGTCGACGCGCGCGTCCTCACGCTTCTTGATGTTGTGCAAACGCTGCTCAAGCTGCTTGAGGTTCCCCGGCGTCGCCTCGATGGCGATCTTGCGAGGCAGCAGGTAGTTGACCGCGAAGCCGCGGGCCACGTCGATGACGTCGCCCTCGCCGCCACGGCCCTTGAGCTCCTGAGTCAGGATGACCTTCATAGCTTCTCCTCCGTGATGCGGCGGGACTAGCGGCCCCTGCCGATGCGCCCGCTCACAACGGGTACGGCGTAAGGCAGCAGCGCCATCTCGCGCGCTCGCTTGATGGCGGTGGACAGCTTGTGCTGGTGCTGCGCGCAATTGCCGGACACGCGGCGAGGCTTGATCTTGCCGCGGTCGGTCATGAACTTGCGCAGCATCTGCGAATCCTTGTAGTCGATGTACTCAACGCGGTCCTTGCAGAACTGGCAGTACTTGCGCTTGGGCTTGCGACCGTGATCGGACATGCTCTTTGACCCTCCTTCCGCAAAACAATCGCGGGACTCGAATAGGCGCCCTTTCGGGCGGGGTGGTTCGTCAGAACGGGATGTCGTCTTCGAACGTCTCGGGCTTGTCATCAGAAGCAGGGGCGGCCGCAGGAGGCGCGTAGCCACCCGGCCCACCGCCCTCACCGCGTGTCGACAGGAACTCAATGTCGTCGGCGATGATCTCGACCTTGCTGCGCTTGTCGCCTTCCTTGGTCTCCCACTGACTCCAGCGCAACTTGCCCTCAACCGCGATCTTGCTGCCCTTCGAGAGGAAGCGCGACAGCGACTCGCCGCGCTGGCCGAACACGGTCACGTCAAAGAAGTTGGCGATCTCCTCCCACTCGCCCGACTGCGGGTTCTTGCGCCTATCGTTGACGGCGATGCCCATCTTGAGAACGGACATGCCGCTCGGAGTGGCACGCAGCTCGGGGTCACGCGTGAGGTTGCCCGTTATGACGACTCTGTTGATGCTCATCTTGAAACCACCTTCGTACGATTCACGGATACGGGCACCACCCGGTCCGCGAGATGCCGCTGCTCGCTGGGACTATTCCTTGTCCTCGCGACGCACGAGCATGTAGCGGACCACGGGATCGGTGATGTGCAGCACCCGGTCCAACTCGGCGATGGCAGCCGGCTGGGTGTGGAAGTCGATGAGCGTGTAGTCGCCCTCGCTCAGCTTGTCGAGCTCGAAGGCGAGCTTGCGCTTCCCCCAGGCGTCGACGTTGTCCACCACGCCCCCGTCCGCAGCTATCACGTCCTGGACCTTGTCCAGAACGGCAGCGCGGGACTCCTCGTCGAGAGAGGGATTGAGCAGAAGCAGCAGTTCATAAGCCTTCACGATGTCACCTCCTCTGGGCTAAGCGGCCCCGGGACTGTGAAGGCAGAAGCCCGGAGCAGGATGTGAGCCCGCAGAGTGTATCACCGGCCCGCAGGTGCTGCAACATCATCCCAAGCCGGTGTGACACGGGCGGATTCGACTGGATTCGGCGCTCGACGACACGGCGCGTGAGCAGAAGTCCGGCGGCGAGCAGCGCCGCCACGAGAGCTGCAGCCGCCAACGGTGACGCGACGCGTCGAGGAACCGTCGTGGCGTGCTTTGTTGACGGCGAGGAGGCGCGCGCCGGGCGATCTCGCGTGAGCGGCGCGGTCGTGGCGGTGTCGAACCCCGCCAGCGGTTGCACGTCCTGAGCGTTGCGCGCCGGGCCGCCGAGCCACCGCTGCACGGACGACAACGCGCCGGCAAGGGGGCTCACTCGCCTGACGGGCGTGAACGCCGATGCTCCTGCGGCAGCAGGGATCGCCCCGGGGCCTTCGGTCACGAAGGCGGGCAAGCCTGCCCCGGCACGAACGGGCACGTTAACGCTCTCGCGCGATTCACCGGCGTCTGCGCTCGACGCGGCCTGCTCCATACCGGGGCTCTCGAGCGTGGGCGCGAGCGGAGCGCCGACAGGCGCCGGCGACACTGCGGGGGCCGGGGCAGGCACAGGCGCGAGCGCGGGAGCTGGTGACGCCACCGGCACAGGCGCCGGCTGCGGTCCGCTGACAACGAGTTCGGAGGCGACCTCACGTGGAGCCGGGCTCGTGATCGTCCCTGCGTCAGCCGCGCCGCCCAGCGCCTGCGGGGACTCGCTGACAGCTGCGGCGGGCAAGAGAGGCGCGGGATCGAGGTAGGCCCCTTGCCGCCGGAAGCTCACGTGGACGTGCGGCGCCGGGCTGGAGGGGTCGCCTTCCGCAGCCACTGTTCCCAGGATCTGGCCACGGTGGACCGCGTCCCCCTTCACCACTACGGCAGAGTCAAGCGGGGAGAGCGTGACAACGTCGTCGCCGGCCCGGACGGACACCGCAAGCATGGTTCCGCCCGCCGCCGACGGCACGCGGCCCACGAACGACACCTCACCGTCAAGCAGGGACGTTACCGCGTCGCCCTCGTCGCATGCGACGTCAACGCCGCGGTGGACCGCAGTAGCACCGTCAGGCCTGGCGTAGGTTGCCCCGAACGCGAGGACTACCGGCGCTCCGGCTGGAACCGCTCCCGCTGCGCATGGCCCCATGAGCGAAGCGCTAACGAAGACCGCAAGCATGATCCGACAGCAACGCATGACAGACACCCACCTCGACGGTGGGGCGCGAGACACAGGGGCCGATACGAACACATGTTCGACACCGGTCCCTGGATTCCTGCCTGATAGCGCAGAACGGCCGCCATGCCGGCGGCCGTCGGAGCGGGCGATGGAGCGGGTGACCGGACTCGAACCGGCAACTTTCAGCTTGGGAAGCTGACGCTCTACCATTGAACTACACCCGCGTGCCGCGCCAGTGTAAACCGTGGCCCGACCCGCGACAACCGCCGCCTTCCGCCGCACGCGCTGCCCCGCCGTCCCCCAGCCCGCTGTCAGCTCAGTCCGGTCCGTTCGTGACGACCGGCGCGGCGCTCAGCGAAGAATGCCACTCCCGCCAGCAGCCCCATCACGACCACGGCGGGCAGCTTCCATGGGTCGACGGGATCGTGCACGCGGCGTCCGGGAGCGCTCACAACGAGCTCAGTGGCGTGGATGTCCATGTCACCGCCGTGCTCGGCGCACGCGGCGTTGAACGTGCCGCTCACGCGAACAAGGTCTCCGACGTGGCGATGATCGCCGAACGTCTTCACGGCCGCCGCCCCTTCGCCGGGGACCCACACCGGCATCCCCGAGTTGTAGCCGCCCAGCCCGGCTCCCTCCAGCACGTGCGACCGAGCGTACGCATCGTCGTTGAGGTGCAGCCACGTGCCACCCGCGCGCGGCATCGGGGCCGCGATCGCCTCACCTTCGAAGTCGACCCTGCTCCCGTCGTAGGCAGCGGGCCGGTCGACGAGGGTGGCGCTCCCGACTGGCTCGGTACCGGTCGCGCCGATCGCCAACGCCGGGGTCGCGAACAGCAGAGCCAGCCCGATAGTGAGAATCGTCACGGCAGTCGGCTGCGCTGAGCGCTTCATCACCGCCCCCTCACCGAAGCGACAGCGTAGCCCGCGAGCGCGAACACGCTCATGAACTCGAGTCGCCCAAGCCACATGAAGACGATGTAGGCCGCCTTCATCACGCCGGGCATCGAGGGGTCGGTCACGCCGCAGGACAGCCCGGTGTTTGAACTCGCTGAGACGCCTTCGAACAGCGCGCTGGACAGATCGTAGCCGTACAGCGCCCCGAGGGCGCCGGAGAGCACGTACATGATCGCGTAGAGCACGACCACGGTGAGCACAGCGCGCAAAGCTGCATCGTCGAGCGATGCCGTCCTGATGTGGTGGTAGCGGCCGCGGACAGCAGCCGACTCCGGCGACACCATTTTGCGTACGTCCCGCACGAGCGATTTGAAGATCATCCCGACGCGGAGTCCCTTGATACCGCCGGCGGTCGAGCACGCGGAGGCGCCGATCGCCATGGCCAACGTCACGGCGAGCATGCCTACGGTGCCCCACTGGCTGACGAACGCTTTGGAGTAGATCGTCGAGAGCCCCGTCGTCGTGTGCGCCGACACGAGTTGGTAGAACGCCTTGCGCGCCAGCGCGAGCGCATCCGGGTAGACGCCTGACTTCGCAAGCCAGAACGTCGCGAGCAGTGTGAACGCGCTCAGCGTGACCGTGAAGCTCAGGATTTCGACGTTGCGCACGATCTCGCGCCGGTCTCCTTTCCATACCGCCCAGTGCAGAGCGAAGTTGAACGAGCCGGCCACAAAGATGACGATGCAGATGATCTCGAAGGTGAGCGAGTGGTACCACATCGTGTTGTACGACTGCGGCGCGAAGCCCCCCGTCGACCACGACCCCATGAAGATCCACGCGGACTGAAGGAGCGCGCGCAGCGGCCGTTCGCCAAGCCACATCGCGGCCACCCACAGCACCGTCGTCCCGACAGCGAGGTACGCGAGTGAGACCAGCCAGATCGCACGCGCGGTCTGCACCACGTTCGGCAAGAGGCGCTCCTCCTTGCCTTCACCCACATACATCTTGTAGGCACCCGCCGTACCGCGGAACAGGAACGTGAGCGCGATGACGACGATGCCCTGACCGCCCGCGTACGTCATGATGTGGCGCCACATGTTGATCCCCCGGCTCACATGGTCGAGGTCTTGGAGCAGGTAGAGGCCTGTCGTCGTGAAGCCGCTCATGGCGTCGAACATCGCATCGAGGTAGCTCCCCGCATGACCTGAGAGCCACAGCGGCAGCGCGCCCAGAAGCGTCGCCCAGATCCACGAGCCGGACGCCACGACGAGTCCATGGGTCCACGACGGGTCGCGTGCCGTCCGGAAGATCGCTTGCGCTCCGAAGCCGAACACGAAGCACGCAAAGATCGATATGAGGAAGTCGAGCGCCGTGTCCCATTCGCCGAAAGCCACCGATGTGGCAAACGGCACTAGCATGAGCAGGCCAACCCCGATGATGACCTTGCCGGTGTAGACCGCGACGATCGCGTGATCCCGGCGGCGGGGCCTCACGCTCACGGCCACACCGCCCGGGCGGCAACGGCGATCGCAAGGCCGAACAGGGCGAGCGCCAGTATGAACGCCGTCTCGGTGGCCATGCCGGCGGCGTAGCGCCGCCAGTGCGCACGGAGCCGCGTGATTGGCGAGGACGACCGAAGCCGCGCTGGGCTGGAAGCCATCGTCCTATTCCCCGGTCAGCGTCCTCTTGAGCGCCAGCTCAGCGTCGATGTCGGTGAACGCGATGACGGTGTCTCCCGGGCCGAGCAGCGTGTCGCCGCGTACCGTTTCCGTCGTCTCATCCTCGCGGATGACCGCGATCAGCACGCAGTTCTTCGGCAGAGTGAGGTCGGCGATCGGCCGGTTGCAGACCGTGCAGCGGTCCTTGGGCAGCTCGATCTCGACGATCGCCATGTTCCCCTTGCGCAGCGTCGTGAGCGTGCGGATGTCGCCGACGGTGGCCTCCTCCTCGATGAGGCGGCCGATGATCGTCGTCGACGAGATCGCCTCGATCCCAAGCGCGTTGAAGATGTGCTCGTTCTTCGGGTTGTTGACGCGCGCGACGGCGCGCGGCACGGCGAAAGCTACCTTGGCTAGCTGGCAGGCGACGAGGTTGTCGTCGTCGTCCCCGGTGACAGATGCGAAGACGTCAGCGCGCGTGATGCCCGCATCGTCTTGGAACTGCGCGTCACAGCCGTCGCCTTGGATCAGGAGGATACGCCGAGGGAGCTCCACTACGAGCTTGTCGACGACGTCGGCGCGCTTCTCGATGATGGCGACATCGTGACCGGACTCGCTCAGCGTGCGGGCCAGGTAGGAAGCCACCTTACCGCCACCGTTGATGACGATGTACACCGCTAATCCTCCATGAACCGGTTGAGCCTGTGCAGTGCTTCGTTCTTGACGGCGACCCGCAGAACGTCGCCCTTCTGGAACCGTGTGTCCATCGACGGGATGAACGTCCGGCCCTCGCGGGCGATGATCGCCGGCAGGACCTGGCCCTCGACGAAGACCTCCTTGACCTGATGGCCAGCCACGTCAGCGCGCACCTTGAAGACGACGATCTCCACGTCTCCGAAGGAGTCGACATGGTGGCCGTGGCCGGACTTGATCTTGTCGAGCAACGACTCGGCGACCAGCGTGGTGCCGCACACGTAGTCGAGGTCGAGCTGCTCGTACGTGCGCGCGCGCTGCGGGTTATAGAGCCGTGCCACGACGTGCGGGACGTGGAAGATCTTGCGCGCGACCTCAGCGGCCATGAGGTTCGTGTTGTCGAGGTTGGTGACTGCGGCGAACACGTCGCATTCGCGTACGCCCGCCTCTTCGAGCACGTCCTCGTCGAATCCGAGCCCGCGTATCGTGACGCCGTTGAATGTAGATCCCAAGCGCCGGAACGAGTCCGGCTCCTTGTCGATCACGGTGACGTTGTGCCCCTCGACCGACAGAAGCGTCGCAAGCTGGGAACCCACCCGCCCGCTTCCCACGACGATCACGTTCATCTACGCCCTGTCCCTCCCACGGGTGCACGCTCCGAGCACGCTACGCCTGCCGCAGAACGAGTGTCAACAGATGCCGGAACGTGAACGCTGGCGAACGAAGACGCCGCCGACCCGAAAGGGCCCGGCGGCGTCATCATCATCTGAACAAGAAGGTGCGGCTACTTGCCGATCTTGAACATCTTGGTGCCGCAGTCCGGACACACGCCCTGAGTCGCAGGACGTCCATTCTTCATCGTGATCGCCTGAGCGTCCTTCATCTCCTTCTTGGACTTGCACTTGACGCAGTAGCCTTCCTTGGCTGCCATACGCAGTCACCTCCTCGTGACACGACCTTTGGTCTCTCACGGATGTGAGTGCCTCTGCGGTCGTTCCCCCGGCATCGGGCGCGAGGGCCCGCTTACGGAAGTCTTGCACCCGCGAGCGTGTTTGTCACGCATCCTCGCCTACAGGATCTGGAGCGCGCTTCCCCGAACCGCCGTCGAGTCGACGGCGGAGCACGGCTCCTGCAACGGAGTAGCCTGCCGCGAACACGCCCACCAACAGCGCCCACGCGACACCGCAGACGACCCAGAACGTCTCGGGGAACGTGAGGATCAGCAGCGAGTCGGCGGGAAAGACCCACGTGCCGGCGGCGAAGAACAGGGCGTGGAATCCCGCGAAGAAGCGGTCGAAGTCGAGCAGAGCGACCAAGAGCCCCATCGCCGGGAGAGACGCTGTCAGCACCGCTGCGAGCCGGAGGGCGTGCTCGAGGTCATCGAACCGTCGTCTCCTGACGCCCGCACCGATCACGAGCGCCAGGAAGACGCCCAAGGCCGCAACGGTGACCCGCGCTCCACCGAGTACCCGGCGCACGTCGATAAGGTGTGCGACGGCCGCCGCATCGAACCCAGGCCGCCCGTCGACGGTCTCCGGCAGCGACCCGCTTCCGGAGACCACGAACCGGCGCACGGACTCCGCTGTCACGATGACGCGCTCGATGGAAAGGCCAGCCGTCTGGGCGTCCCCGACACGGGTCACGAGAGCACGGGTCACAAGAGGCGTCTGGAGGGGCAGGAGCGACATGCCGATCGCGAACGCGACGAGTGCGAGTGCGATCAGCGCGCGCGTGGTGCGGCGCATTGTCTCACCCCACCGTGGCGCCGGGCTCGTCCAGTCCTGGCGGCTCGCAGTCACGTGCGAGCACAACCCGATTGCCGCCCTCGGCGAACGCGCGGACGAGCGCCATGTCCGCCGCACCGAGCAACGCCTCCGCCGTGCGGCCATCATCGGGCAGGGACGCCACGCCCAGCGAGACGGTGACGCCAGCGCCATCGGTCCTCGCCTCGGAGGCGGCGGCGCGTATTCGCTCGGCGAGCCGTCGGGCGGCCTCATAGGACGGCGCGTCACCGTAGTGTTCGTCTTCGGAAAGCAGGATCGCGAACTCCTCGCCTCCGAGACGCGCGGCGAGGTTCGTCGACCCCGTGATCTCGCCCGCCGGCACGACGGCGCTCGCAAGTACCGCGGCCAGCGTCTGCAGCATGCGATCGCCGCGATCGATGCCGAAGCGGCTGTTGAACTCGCCGAACCGGTCGATGTCGACGAGTATGACGTAGAGCTCGCGACCGTCGCGCAGGCCTCGCCTGACCTCGCAATCCAATGTCCGCAGGAAGAACGAGCGGGTGTAGAGCCCCGTCGCCGTGTCCACGAGGCTCTGCGTCCTGCTCGCCGCGATCTCGCGACGGAACTCGCCCACCACGTTCATCGCGATCCACGCGGTACCCATCAGCACAGCGACCTGCCACATGTAGCGCACGGACACGAACACGGGGTCACGATGAAGCGCCTCTGCCGCGAAGGGGATGGCCACGTGCGGGAGGAGTCCGAAGTACTCGGAGGCGAAGACTAGACCGAGCAGTACGCAACTGGAGAGCGCGTGCAGCCACGTCGTTCTCGAGCGCGGGAGGATGAAGGCGGCTTCGAGGATGAAGAGCGCATAGATCGACCAGAACCACGAGTTCACGCCACCGCTGAAGTACACGAGCACCGTCACGATGACCGCGTCGAGCGCGAGCTGCACGCTGTTCCACACGGCGATGTTGCCGAGCCTGCGGTAGTTCGCCGCGTAGTACGCGTTGTAGGCCACGACGACGAGCAGCGCGAACGCGGGTATCGCCATCAAGCGCGCCAGTTCGGCGAAGCTCATCCGGGTCAGGTATGCGGATCCCGCGAGTACCGAGTACGTCGCAAGAACGACCACAAGGATCCAGCGCACCCGGATGACGAGTCCGACGCGGCGCACGTTCGCCTGCAGCGCCTCGATATCGTGGCGCGTGGGCTGTTCGCGCCACGAGACTACAAGTGCGCGAGCGATACGAGTTCTGAGACGGTTCCACCACACCTTCGGCGCTCTCCCTTCTAAGGCGGCCGAAGCGCGGCCGGCATATGTGAGTTTAGCGTACGATGCCGCATCCCCCCTGTGGTCACCGGCATCCGCTACACTGGCACCAATGGGCACTACTCCGGTACAGACATTCGAGGCGCTCCAGTCACTGCGCGAAACGCTCGCTGTCATCGGCGCCCCGTACGAGTGGGTGCTGCTAGCCGCGTCAGTGCTCCTGGGCGTCCTCGCGCTCGTGCCCGCCGCTCGCACCTGGCGCGGCATGGCGCTCAAGGCGATGGCCGTGTTGCTCATTGCGGGCGAGTGCGCGCTCGCCTGGTTCCACTACCGCCTGTGGGGCCTCTCCGTCGTCACCGACCCCTCCACGGGTGAGGTGGTCGGACGTGTCGCAGTACCGTTGTGGGTCGAGTCCGAGAAGCTCTTCGTGTGGGCGCTGGCCGTAGCCTTACTCGGAGCGGTGATGCGGCGTCACCGTGAGGAGTTGTTGCCTGGGGCCATGATCGTCACCGCGGTGCTCGCCGCAGGTGCGGCGCTCCTCGGAAAGCCCTTCACCGAACCGTTGCCCGGCTTCTTCGGCCAGTACTTCGGCTACCTCCAGGCGAGTACGATGGGTCCTGAAGCCGCCATGCAAGCATTCCAGGGCATGTACGGCTCCATGCGCTATTACTACAACACCTGGTACATGTGGGTGCATCCTCCGCTGCTCTTCCTGAGCTACGGCGCATTCGCGCTGTCGTTCCTCGCGACCCTGCTGATGATCGAGCGGCGCCACTCGGCGTTCGAGACGACGGTGTACCGCTGGGCTCGCTTCGGCTACCTGCCACTCACGTTCGGTATGCTTCTCGGCTTCCCGTGGGCGATACTCGCGTGGAGCGGAGAGTCGTGGTGGTGGAGCGGCAAAGTCAACATGTCGATCATGATGTGGGTGCTCTACACGGCCCTCCTCCACGCGAGGCTGTATCTTCGCCGCGCTGGGATGTGGAAGACGGTCGCGGGGCTCTCGGTGCTGTCCTTCGCCACCCTCGTGCTTACGTACGTGACCACGTACATCGTGCCGGGCGCGCACAGTTACGTGCTCGCGCCCGGCGACGGCACGATCGCGATGGTGTTCGCGGCTCTCATGGGCGGAGGTGCTGGGCTGTGACCGGCGTCGACGACGTCAAGCAGTACGCTTGGGACTTCGGGCTGACCGTCGCGACCGTCGCGTTGCTCGGACTGCTGGGCCTGCAGAGCTTCATCGGCACCATCTACGTGTGGTGGGCGCAGCGGACCATACCCGGCTGGGAGCAGACCTCGTACGTCGGCTACGTGGAAGTGATGAACGCCCTCGCGGCTCCCCAGCTTATGCTGCTCGTGGTCGCGATGGGACTTTGCGTGCCCAAGCGCCTCTTCTCACGGCGCGCCCTGCTCGCTGTCTCGGTCGCGATGCTCGCTGCGGGAATCGGCGCCGGTGTCGTCACCGGGTCGCTCGCGACCGGGGTCACCTTCTACCTCGCACTCGCCGCGCTCATCCAGGTGGCGGTCGTCGTCATGACGGCCGCCGGCGTGCGCGGACCGAGCTACCTGACAGAGGGCCGGCTCACGAAACTCGGCAGCGGGCTTCTGCACCTGGGCTTCATCGTGTTCGGCATCCTCGTCGCGGCAATGCAACGCTCACCGTTCATGCTGCCGGTCTTCTGGGCCTCGACGGTGCTCATGGTGGGCGGCACGGCGATGAGTTTCTACGCGGACCGCCTCGCGATCAAACGCCGCGCGACGGTCGAGCACCCGATCGAGTTCTAAGCGCGCCGAACATCGGCGAGACGGACCTCAGGCGTCGCGCACCATCGCGGTAACGAATTCGGCGGTCGTCTCGATGAGCGCGGCGTCGACGGTGTCGGCGGTGTCGGTCTTCCAGTGCCAGTTCACGGGCACGCCGAACGGATCGAACGCCATGATGCTGACGGCCTTGAAGCCGCGAGCGAGCGCGGGCGTGGCGTCGGTCGACAACCCCTTGTAGATGCGCGGTTTGATCAGGATCTCCGTCTCGCGAGACACTCGGCGCGCGAGACCGACGAGCCGGGCGCTCGCGCGATACCGGCGCGCCATGCCTTCGGCGCTCGCCCAGGACAGAGTGCCTGCTCCGCAACCGTCGATGTTGATGATGAGCGCATCGTGGAGATCGTCAGCGTACTCCCTTAGGAAGGCCTGCATCCCGATGGTGCCCACCTCCTCGGCACCAGTCGCGACGAACCAGACTTCCTTCTCGGTCAGCTCGCGATCGACCGACTCGGTGACCCGGCGCCTGATACGCGCCGCCTCGCTCGACGCGAACTCCGGATCACCGATCGGATCGTCGCCAGCCCATCCACCCTTCCAGCCGAAGCCGTCGTCGTCCTCGTCGGAGAAGTTGTCCCAGCTGCCGATGTCCTTGCCGGCCTTGCGAGCGTCGAAGTCGCCCTCGACGCCGAGCCATTCGACCGGGGCGGGCGGCTCCTTGCGGCTCCGCCTCTCGGAACGCCTGCCGAACAGACCCCGCCGGGGGCCGTCGGACGCCTCGAGGTCTGTCGGCGCCGACCCGGCGACGCCGGGCGGCAGGGTCGTGGGCTCGGTGCCACTCGCGCCGTCAGCTGCGCGGTGCTCATCCGGGTGGGCACCGCGCGCCCGAGCGCTCGGGGCCATATCGCCGAAGTCGATCGTGTCGAAGTCAAGTACGCCCTGGTCCTTCGCAGGAAGTCCCGGCGCCACCGGCTCCGCCCACTCGAAATCCTCTGGCAGCGTCGTGTACGACGACGGTGTCGAGGCTGGTGTGTAGCTGAGTTCGGCGCCTTCGGGCACCACTCCAGCGGCGAACGCCTCGCCGGAGCCCCGCCGGACCGCCGGAAATGACGAGCTGGCTAGCGATGTGGCGTCCGGCTCGGGCACGAGGCGCTCCATGACACCGAGCATCGCGGCGACTCCCGAGGCGTTGTCGTTCGCCCCGGCGACGTACGGCATTGCGATCTCACGGTGGACGTTGATGACCACAGGGACGATCAGATATGCGCTCACCGCCATCGTGGCGTACCACAGCCACGGTTGCGCCGCCTGCGTCCAAGGGAGCGCCACCGCGAGCACGAAGGCGGGGGTGAGCAGAGTGCACGCCTTCATGAGGCCCATCGTGGTAGCGAAGTTCTTCACGAGCCCCGGCGCGAACGCGAGCGAGGCGCGTGCGGAATCGTAGTGGGCGACGATGACGATCTTGCGGAGCCGCTCGCCCCGGCGGGCGCGCGGGACGTGGCGCGCGATGACGTTCTGGCTGGGGCCCTTCGGCATGAGACGGGTCAGCCCCATGCGAGTGTCGAGGTCCAACCAGAAGAAGAACGCTACGATCGCCGAGATCGCGAACGCGGGCCACGCGAGATAGGGCTTGTAGCCGCAGGCGAACGCGGACGCGAGCGTGAGCACGTTGTAGATGACGTACGCCCACGCGTAAGTGCGGGGCGCGTCGAAGGGTTGGATGTCCGTCTGAAGACCGCGCGAGGCGAAAGTGCGCTCGAGCCACTCGGACGCCCGGTGCTCGGCGTCGGTTGTGGCGGGCCGCGGGCCGATCTCCTCCGCGAGGACCCGAACGTAGTCGACGAGTTCGGCCATCACTTCCTCCGTCCGAGGCGCGTTCATGCACCCATTCGCCGCGTGCCGTCCCTATCGTAGCGCACAGCCAGGCGCATCACCGCACCGCAATCGTCGCGGGGGTTCGGTAGCCGCGGACACGGGGAGCGTCATCGTCATCGTATGATCCGCACCATCCTCCTTCCAGTCGGCCGCTACCGGCTCAACGCGAGTGGCATCCGAAGCACTGGTTCATGCGGTAGCTCGCATGCTCCTCGACGATCTTCGGGTCGTCGCTGTGGCAGACGCATCCGGGGATCTCGATCGCGAGTGGCGAATCCGGGTCGGCGGGCGGAGCCTCCTTGCCCCGGGCGGCGGGGTCTCCACCGCCCATCGAGGGCATGCCCATCCCGCCCGGCGCGCCGGAGGCCGGCACGCCCACGTCGGGGGGAGCCGCTTCCACAGGCGGGCTGCCCGAACCGGTCACGGACGTCGGCGGGTTCGGCGCCTGCGGCGTGCCGAACGCCCAGAACACGCCCGACGCAAGCACCAGCGCGACTACCGCCGCCAGCACGATGAAAGTGCGGCGCTTCATGGTGACCTACGCCTCCTGGTTTCCGAGGATCGCGACGAGGTCCTCGCGAGGGCTCGCGGCGATAGGCTTGATCGCGAAGTTCTCGACGAGCACGGAGAGCACGTTCGGCGTGATGAAGGCCGGAAGCGTCGGGCCGAGCCGGATGCCGGTGATGCCCAAGTGCAGCAGCGATAGCAGGATCGCTACAGCTTTCTGCTCGTACCACGAAAGCACGAGCGACAGCGGCAGGTCGTTCACGCCGCACTCGAACGCGTCGGCGAGCGCGGCTGCGACCTTGATGGCGGAGTAGGCGTCGTTGCACTGCCCCACGTCCATCAGACGCGGCAGCCCGCCGATCGTGCCCAGCTGCTTTTCGAAGAAGCGGAACTTGCCGCACGCGAGCGTGAGAACGACGGTGTCGCTGGGTGTCTCCTCGACGAACTCTGTGTAGTAGTTGCGGCCAGGGCGCGCACCGTCACAGCCGCCGACCAGAAAGAAGTGGCGAATGGCGCCAGAGTTCACGGCCTCGATAACGGCAGGGGCGACCGAAAGGATCGTGTTGTGACCGAAGCCTGCCATCACCTCTCCAGCCGTGGTCTCACGCTCGAAGCCGGCAGCGGACTGCGCGGCATCGACGACTGCGGAGAAGTCGTCGCGGTGCACGTGCGGCACGCCAGGGAACTGCACAACGTTCGCTGTGAAGAGGCGGTCCTTGTACCCGGGCTTTGGGGGCATAAGGCAGTTCGTGGTGAGCAGGATCGCGCCGGGGAACTCTGCGAACTCCTTGTGCTGGTTCTGCCACGCGGTCCCGAAGTGGCCCACGAGATTGTCGAACTTCTTGAGCTCCGGATACGCATGGGCCGGCAGCATCTCGCCGTGTGTGTAGACGTCGACGCCGGTCCCGGCGGTCTGCTCGAGCAGCGCCCTGAGGTCCGCGAGGTCGTGCCCGGAGACGAGGATCGCCTTGCCCGGGCGCTGGCCAAGCGTGACCTGCGTGGGCTCGGGCTGGCCGAACGCACCGGTGTTTGCCGCGTCGAGGATCTCCATCGTGCGCAGGTTGACCTCACCGCACTCGAGCGCGATGCCCACCCACTCCTCCAGCCCGAGCGCCGTGTCTCCCAGCGAGACGAGAGTCCGGAAGAGGTACGCGTCGATCTCCGGGTCGGTGCGGCCCAAGGTGCGGGCGTGATGGGCGTAGGCTGCGACGCCCTTCATGCCGTAGAGCGCGACCTCCTGCAGCGACTGAACGTCGGCGTCGCGCGTCGTGTCCCACGGGCTGCCGAACTCGGCGCCGAGCTGGATCTTGCCGATCAGGTCGCGTCCGGCAGCTGAGTCGATGAGCTGTACCGACGTCAGCATGCCCAGCCGCGTCGCCAGCTCGTCGCGCAATGCGAGCGCCTCATCGACCTTCGCCGCGACGGTCTCGGCGTCGAAGTCGACGTTCGTGAGCGTGGTGAACAGCGCGTCCTCGACGAACCGGCTCTCTGCGGTGAGGTCGGTCCCTTCCGGCGCTCGCACCACGATGCCGGCGAGCGAGCGCAGCGCATGAACGAGCAGGTCCTGGAGTGCCGCGACGTCGGGGCTCTTGCCGCAGGCGCCGGCTTTCGTGCAGCCGGTCCCATGCGCGGCCTGCTCGCACTGGTTGCAGAACATCTCGGTGAGTTGCGTGGTCATGAGGTTCCTTTCACGTCGAGGTCAGCCGTTCCGTCGTGCCTAGGGCGCAGGGCGCCGCGCGGCGGGTGCGCTACCCGTGAATCAGAGCGGGCAAGCAGCGCGTGCATACCCACGTGCTATCGCCCTTGGTGCGGACGGGCAGCAGCGGACGGTCGTTCTCGGAGGTGCCGCAGTTGAAGCAGTGCTGCGCGATGTAGTTCGACTTCTTGGCCTCGATGATGGGTGCGGCAGCATCGTGGTCGAACGGGACCGCCTCACGGTACTCGAGCGTGAGTGCGCCGCTGGGACAGACACCCAGGCAGAACCCGGCCCCGTCGCACAACTCGTCGCGCACGACCTTCGCCTTGCCGTCGATGATGACGATCGCTCCTTCGGCGCAAGGGCTCACGCACGCGCCGCAGCCGTTACAGAGCTCCTCATCGATACGGACTATCTGTCGAGTCACGGTGTTGGTCATCGCGGTTCCTCTCCCGTCGAGGCCGTCGCACGCTTCGCGCGACGAGCCATCTCCTTCTTGTACGTGCGCCCTTCAATCGCGTGGCGAACGCCGTCGACCAAGTGTCCCTGGTACCACGAGCGCGGGCCGGAGAAACGCATCATCTGCGCCTGCCACTCGAGTTCCTCGGTCCGGTAGCACCGCGTGTCACAGTGCGCGCAGAACGGCTTGGGGTCCTGCCGGCAGAACGCGCGGCGCTTCTCCGCGTAGGCGAGGTGAGCCTCACACTCCGCGCACAGCGCGGGCCGTTTGGCGCGGTAGACACCGAGCGATGCCGCGTCCGTCGCGATTGTTCGGCGATCGTGGTAGCGATGGTGCGCATCACAGTAGATGCGGATGAAGTCGGCCACGACGCGGGTGTCGTGGGCCACCTTCCCGTCCCGCATCCGCTCGGCGAACCTCTCGTTCATGCCCGCTGCTCCCGTCTTGGCGACGAGCCGCTGCCCGCCGCGACTGCTACGCTACCCTCGTACCCACGCACGCTTCTTTGACTAGCGTCAAGTGCGGAAGGAATCTTCACCGAACCGGTAAGGGATTCAGCGGGAGGCTCAGTGGTCGAGCAGCGGAACATGCGCAACGACGTATGGCAAGCGTTTCGCGCATGCCGGCTCTGGCGCACGGCGAGCGACGACGCGGTCAGAGAGCTCGCCTCCTCGGCGCGAGTGCGCGAGGTGGCGCGCGGCACGACACTCGCGACCGAAGGCGACCCCGCCCGCGAGCTGGGTCTCGTCGTCGCGGGCAAGGCACGCGCGTTCTACCTGGGGGCGGACGGCAAGCAGATCACGTTCGAGACCATGGAGGCGGGAGACCCGATCGCCGCGGTCGCCGCTCTGGCCGGAACACGCTATCCCGCGCACGTCGAATCGGCCACCCCCGCGACCGTTGCGCAGCTGCCCGCGTCAGCCCTCTTCGAACTCCTCGAACGCGAGCCGGGCGTGGCGCGCACGCTCATCGCGGATCTCGCCGGTCGCGTCGTGAACTTCACGAGCGTCATCCACACGCTTGCCCTCGACGTGCCGGCCAGGCTCGCACGCTACATCTTCCAGCGCTCGCTGCAGTCCGGCACGCCCACCCCGCGCGGTCTGGACGTCGCCCTCGGCATGAGGAAGGGCGAGCTCGCGCTCGCGCTAGGGACCGTCCCTGAGACGCTCTCGCGCGCGTTCGCGAAACTCAAGGACGACGGCATCGTCGAGGTACACGGGGCGACCGTCACCGTGCTCGACGTGCGTGCGCTCGCCACGTTGGGTAGCGGGTACCGCGAGGAGTAGCCGGGCGGGTGGACCGACGCGCGCGCTCCCGTCCGCGAGGGCCAGCTACTGCACCCGAAGCTTCGCATCGGCAGCAGTGGCGCGCGCCCTGGCCGCGTTGTAGTCCGCGAGCGCCTCCTTGACCGCTTCACGATGCGCTTCGCCGATCGCGTCTACCGGGGTCGAGCGCAACGCCTTCGCCTGCTCGACCGCGCGCTTGTCTTTGTCGTTGTATTCACGAATCGCAGCGTTCGCATCTGCGAGACGACCGTCGAGCCACGCGGCGTCAGAGCGCTGAGACAACTTGTTCAGCGCGATGCGCGCATCGACGTAGGAGACGAACGGCGCAAGTTTGGCCTCCGGAAGCAGATTGGCGGCGCGCACCAGCCCGGCACGGGCATCCGAAAGCTCGCCGGCGGCCTGTGTGTTCAGGCGCTTGGATTCACGGACGCCCGCACGCGTGTGCTTGTTGTAGGAGCGCACCGCCCGCCTTGAGATCTCGTCGGCCTTGACCACCCGAGCCCATGCGGACTCCGCAGTCGGCATCGCCTTGAGCGCCTGGATCGACGCCGCAAGCACGACCGGCGCCGCGTCGAGCATCTCCATGCGGGCGCGCGCAGCCTCCCCGACGAGCCGGGCGCGCTCCTGCCTCTCGGGATCGAGTCTAGTTGACACGCGCTCGGCGGCGGAGATCACGGAGCTAAGGCCGCGGACGGCTTCAGAGACACGACTCTGCGCGTCCGCCGCGCGCGTCTCAAGTCCGCTCCGGAGCGGTGCACTCACCGCGGCGTCGATGTCGGCCACGACGACGTCGACCTTCTCGAGCTCAGACGTCGCACGCGCAAGCTCCGAGACCGCGGCACGGCGCTCCTGAATCACGCGCCACCCCACGACGGCCGCTACACCGATCGCGACGGCGAGCAGCACCATAAGCGCGGCACGGCCCCGGCGCGGCAAGGCGGGGTCCGGCGACGATTCACCAAGATCGGCCACGCAGATCACCCCTCGCTCGCACCGTCGCACCCGCGTCCCGTAAGCGCCCGCCGCACATCCGTTGTACCGCAAGGCACCGCGTCGGCGCAAAGCGTTCGTCACCGGCGCATCTCAGATCCATCAGCGGGTCGTGCCGCTGTCGCGCATTTCGGCACGGACGTTGCTATCACATCTTCGAGCTGGGCGACCCGTCTTCTCTTTCCCCCCCTCAGAGGCGGGGCCCGCCCGCTCGAATACTGAACGAGGCGCGCCCCCCACGCGCCTCGTTTCGCGTTCCGGGACGATTCTCAGACTGCGAGCCGCTAGAATCGGCATGCGCGGGTCCACCGCGACCGTGCTGGTCCACAATTCGTGCCTGTCGGCGTTCTGCGGCAGTGAAGGAGTCCCGATGGCCGCATTCGAGCGTCTCGTCAATCTGGCACTCGCGCTCGCATCGGCACGTGAGCCGCGCACCGCAACCGCACTCCGCGACTCGGGCATCTACCCTCCGGGCCAGGACGACGCCGCGTTCCAGCGTATGTTCGAGCGCGACAAGGACGAGCTCCGCTCCATGGGCTTCGTCATCGACGTCGACGAGCAGGGCGCCTATCGGCTCGATCCGCGAGCCACGTTCGCCTCGACGATCGACCTCACTGCCCCGGAGACGGCGGTCCTCGGCGCCGTGGGAAGCGCGCTACTCGACGACCCCGCCTTCCCGTTTGGCGCGGACCTGCGCATGGCGCTAGCGAAACTCGTAGCCGGGGCGGGCTGTCGCGCGGCGGCCGCCGGAACCCCCATCCCCGGCGCGGACGCGCGGCGGCAGGGCGAGACCGTCGCCGCCGTGTCGCGCGCCGTGGATGCGCGGAAGCGGATCGGCTTCGAGTACACGAATTCGCTCGGCGTCTCGGGGCCGCGCACGGTCGAGCCCTACGGGCTGTTCCTCCACGAGGGCCGCTGGTACGCCGTAGGCCGCGACGTCGAAAAGGATGAGGTCCGAACTTTCGCCGCGGCACGCATGGAGCGTGTCGAGCCGAACGCGCAGCGCCCGAAGAGCCCCGACTTCTCGCCCCCCGAGGGTTTCGACGTCGCCGCGTTCGCACGCCTCCCGTTCCAGTACGGGCCTCTCGAAGACGAGTTCGTCGCAAAGATCGACGTCGACGCGAGCGAGTCATGGCGCATCACCGCGCTCTCAAGCGGCCGGGGACAGCTCACAAGTGCGGCAGACGGCGGCGTCACCTGGGCGGTCACCGCCCGCTCCGAGACGCTGCTCGCCCGATTCGTGCTTGAGAACGGCCCCGGACTCACCGTGTCGGCCCCCGCACGCGTGGCGGAGAGGGTGCGCGTCGGCTTGCGTGACACGGAGGCCGCCCATGGCTGACCAGACCGCCCGCCGGCTCGTGGCGCTCCTGGGGCGCCTCACGCCGGGAAGCCGCACGCGCATCTCAGATCTCGCGGCCGAACTAGATACCTCGGAGGCCACGCTCGCCTCGGACCTCATGACGCTCGCGCTCTGCGGCGTTCCGCCGTTCGACCCCGACGCGCTCATGCCCCTCATCGTCGAGGACGGCTACGTCGAGGTCTGGTCTGAGCTTCCGGCGTCGCTGGGCACAGTCCGGCTCTGCGCCTCGGAAGCCGCGGCACTCGCTATGGCACTGCAGGTAGCCGGCTTCGGTCCCGGCGACGGGCTGACGCGTCGCCTGCTCGAAGCCGCAGCAGCAACCGGATTCGATGCAGGCGAACTCGAGCGCAGCATCCGCGCGCGGAGCGGGCTTCACGAAGCGCCGGTCTACCAGACGCTCGCCGCCGCGGTGTCAGCTCATGAGGCTGTGAGAATCGAGTACGTCAAGCCCGACGCCGCAGCGCCTTCGACACGTGAGATCGAGCCCGTGGCGCTCTTCGCCGAGCGCGGCGCGTGGTACACCACCGCGTGGTGCCGCCACGCGGGGGCCTGGCGGACCTTCCGCGTCGAGCGCATACGCTGCGCGGCACAGACCGGCGAGCCCGCGACGCATCGCGCCACGCCGCCCTTCGGTACCGACGGCGCACTCGCGGTCGAGGACCTGCCGCTTGCCACGCTGGAGTTCGCCGCCTCAGAGAGGTTCGACGAGAGGGACTGGCCGGGTGCGGTCGTCCGCGAGAAGCGCGACGACGGTTCATGCATCGTCGAGATAGCCTTCGCCGGTACCGCGTGGATCGCACGCCGCGTGGTCGCCCGGCTCGGCGCGGTGCGGGTTCTCGAGCCCGCCGAAATGCGCGCCGCAGTGCGCGCCCTCGCATCTCGCGAGGCCGCACGTTACGAGGACTGAGAACCCCTGTCGCCGAAACGCTCCCCTATGCGCGCGATCACTTCAGCGAGTGGTGCGCGCTCAACGTCCGCGACGGGCAGCGCCGCGAGGAATTCGGCGCCGTAGCCTTTGCCGATGACGCGGGCGTCCGCGATGACGAGACAGCCCGTGTCCGTCGTCGAGCGAATGAGCCGCCCGGCTGCTTGCTTGAGCTCGATGACCGCTTCGGGTAGGGCGTATCGCTGCCATGCGATCCTGCCCTCACGCCGCTCTCGTTCGCATGCGAGAGGATCTGTCGGTCGGCCGAACGGGAGCTTCGGCACCACTACGCACCTCAACGTGTCACCCTTCGCGTCGAACCCCTCCCAAAAGCTCCTGAGCGCCATGAGCGAGAGCTGTTCATCTGCGACGAACTCGTCGCGTAACCGCTTCGCAGACGTGCCGCGGCGTTGCACGATGACGTCGAGTCCCCGTTCTCGCAGGCGCGGCTCGATGAGCGCGTGCAGCCGCTCCATGTCGCGGCGGTTGGTGAACAGCGTGAGCACGCTTCCTCCCATCGCGACGTGTACCTCCTCGAGCAGACGCTCGAGCGCCTTCATGTAGCCGACGTCGCGGGGCTCGGGCAGGTCGGTGGGCACGTATACGACCATCTGGCGCTCGAAGTCGTAGCTCGACGGCAGCTTGAGCGCGAACCACTCCGCGTCGTCGAGGCGGTCAATACCCACGCCGCGCGCGAAGTGTTCGAACGATTCCCCCGTCGCGATCGTCGCCGAAGTGAACACGACGCTGTGCATGCGCGGGTAGAACTCCTCGAGCAACACCTCGCCCACGTCGAGGCGCGCCGCTTCAAACCGCTCAGCATCGACAGCGGGACGGCGATCGAGCCTCACGGAGTAGACGAATGCCTCGTCCTCCCCGCCGATCACAGCCACAAGCCCGTAGTGCTGCTCGGCGAGTCGAGACAGCAGACCCGCGAGATCCGCCCGCTGATCACTCACATCCGCACCGAACTCCTCAAGCAGCGTCATGAGTTCGCGTCCGGCGGCGATCACCTCCTCGAGCCGCCGCGCGAGCGAGGCTCCCGTCGACGACACGAGACTCCACGGGCCGCTTTCGCGGACCTCCGGTGTCACCCACAGCTCGGCTGAGTCGTAGTCGCTAGAGCCGGCGAGAGGCGCCAGATCCTTCACGAACCCGAACAGCGAGTCCGCGAGCGTGGCGCAGCGCTGCGCGTCGGCCTCCACGCGTGCAAGCGCCGCGAGTGCGAGCGCCGCTCCAACCTCGTCGCGAACGGCTCGTCCGATGGCCTGCACGAGGCCGCCTCGTCTGCCCGCAAGCGAGGAGAGCACCGCAGCGAGTTCCGAATGAGATGCAGCCACGCTGAGCTGCTTGCGCGCCTCCGCGTCCGCGGCGTGAGCCTCGTCTATGATCCAGTGCCGGATGGGCGGAAGGATCCCGCCCTGGGCCACGGCGTCACAGAACAGCAATGCGTGGTTGGTCACCACCACGTGAGCGCTCGCGGCCCGTCTGCGCACCCCGTGCAGATAGCACAGGTGCGGGTAGTAGCGGCAGCGGCGACGCGTGCAGTCCGCCTGACTCGCCTGGATCGCGGAGCGCACGTCGCGGCGCCAGTGCACATTGACGACGTCGAGGTCGCCGAAGGAACTCGCAGCCGTCCAAGCGAGAAGGACCGCGGCGAGACCCACCTGCTCAGCATCGGACGACGCAGCCAGTTCGGACGTGAAGCGCTCGAGCTTGCGCAGGCAGAGGTAGTGGTCATACCCCTTGAGCGCCACGTAGCGGATGTCCTCGTCGAGCAACGCGGCTAGCCGCGGCAACTCCTGGTAGACGAGTTGGTCCATGAGCGCGTTGGTCTTGGTCGCCACGCCAACGCCAACGCCGTTGTCGAGCGCGAAGCGCACGGCCGGCACGAGGTAGGCGACGGACTTGCCCACGCCGGTGCCGGCCTCGATCGCGGCGCACGTCGAATCACGGAACGCCGCCGAGACCGCCCGCGCCATCTCGATCTGTTCGGTCCGCTCCTCGAACCCCTCGTACATACGGCCCACGACACCATCACGGGCGAATGCACCCGCGACATCGTCCTCATCCGGCGCGACGCAGTCCTTGCCCTCGGCGTCACAGAGCGGCTCGGCGCGATCGACCGACACGCTCGCCCGACGGACCGCCGCAAGGTCGAATGGGGCTGGGCCACGGGCTCCAGACACCTGGGAGACCCACGCGCGCTCCGGCCACTCCACGTCCGGTGCAAGCGCCGCCATGCGTGCCAGGACGCCCGCGTCGAGGTCGGACAGTCCCGCTAGCGCGCAACGCCAGACGGCGCAGAGCGCCCCGACGTCCGCGCCCGCCCGGTGTGCGCGCGCCGGATCGAGTCCGGCGAACGCGGCGCCGAGGTCCTGGAGACGGTGGCTGCGCAACCGTGGCATCCCGAGCCGCGTCATGACCAGGGAGTCGATCCACGCGCCTCCCGGCACGCCCGGCCCGGCGACAGCCTCGATGAAGGACCTGTCGAAGCGCGCGTTATGCGCGACGAGCGTGCGGCCCCCTGCGAACTCGACCAGTTTCGCCACCGCGGCCTCAGCGCACGGCGCGCCGGACACGAGCGTCTTGTCGATGCCGGTGAGCTTCGTGATCTCGGTTGGGATAGGGATGAGCGGGTCGACGAGCGACTCGAACCGGTCCACGATCTCAGGACCACGCATAACGGCAGCCGCCACTTCGATGAGGCGATCGCGGCCGGGGTCGTAGCCGGTCGTCTCGACATCGAGCACGCAGACCTCTTCCTCGAAGCCGTAGACCGCGTCGCGCGCGCGCTCGGCGAGCGTCGCGTACGACGAGACGACGCCGGAGTCGGTGCCGGGCACGATGAGCTGTAGCAGGGCTGGTGCGTTCACGCTCGCCAGAGTAGCACCCTCCTCCGACGCGCATGTCGCGACCGCGACACCCGGGAAACACAAGCGGCCGCCCGAAGGCGGCCGCCGCAGGTTGCTTCGAAACGTGCGCTACTTCATGCCGGTGACGGCCTTGCTCTCGACGAGCCAGACGCCGCCTTCCTTGACGAAAGTCCACGTGTTCTCGAAGGTGCCGTACTGGCCGGTCTCCTGGTCCACGAGTACCGTGGCCTTGTCGCCCTCGACCTTGGCGCTCGTGATCTTGAAGTTCTTGATACCGTAACCGGAGACCTGCTCCTTGAGGGCCTCGGGGGAGTTGCCCGCCTTCTTCACGGTGGGCAGCAACTCGAAGGCGGCCTCCCAGTCACCCTTGTCGCACGCCTCGTAGTACGCCTTCACGAACGCCTCGGGCTCGGTGCCCTTCGGGACCTTCGTGGCCGACTTCGGGTCGAACGCGGCCGCAGTGGCCTGCCCCATGCCCGCAGGGGTTGTGACCTCGCCCGATGCGGCGCCGGTTCCCGTCTGCGCCTCGCCGGTCGGGTTCGGGATCGAGGTCGCCTGGTTCTGGAAGTAGATGACCATCCCGATAATCACGACGAGAAGTACCGCGATCGCACCGAGGCCAATGGCGAGCGTCTGCTGGCTGGTCTTCTGCACCTGCTCTGACATGCGCGTTCCTTCCTGTTGCCTGCCTGAACCGCGCTGACGCGCCGGGACAGCATACTCCCGGCGGCCCCACGGCGTATAGCACCTGAGAGTACGAACACGCGAGCGAATAGCACGCCAAGACACGCATGGGGCTGTGCCGCATCATGTGCGGATTCCGTGAGCACAAGCATACGCGGGCATCGAGCGCCGCGCCGCTCAGTCCGCGTCGTCCGCCGCCGTGCGTCCTGTCGCCCGAGGCGTCCACGCGGCGCTCGCGGGCTCCGTGAACAGTCTCATCTCGGGCGACGCCCGAAAGCCGTACCGCTCGTAGAGGGTCTGCCCCTCGGGGCTGCAATGAAGCGAGATGACCTCGGCGCCGTGGTCCTTCGCGTAGGAGACTGCGACGTCGAGCAACGCGTGTGCGATGCCACGTCTGCGCGATTCGGGCTGCACGTAGACGGACAGGATGTACGCCTGCCGCCCGTTCAGGTTCCTGACCGTAGGAGGTACGCGTTCCCACAGCACCGCCGCGCCCCCCACGGCCCGCCCATCCTTCTCGGCGATCCATGCGACGAAGTCCCCGCGGCTGGATGCGTCACGAACGTACTCAGCATACCGTGGCGCCAGTTCGGCAAGGCGCGCCTCATCCGTCCAGCCCATGTCACGGAACATGGCGATGCGGAAGTCGACAAGCGTGCGCACGTCTGCGGAAGTCGCGTAGCGGATCGACACAGAGTCCTTCATGCGTCCAGTCTAGCGCTCCAGCGGCGTGCCGGGATGCTCTTCGTCGTCGCGGGCATCGTCACTCGGAACTTCGGCGGCACCCGGCCTTGGAGCACGACCCGTCGTACTCCGGCACGACGGGTCCGAACCGCACGCGAGACATCCTCCAGCGCACCCGGCGACCTTGAGAGTGTTGCAGCGGGGGCACCGCACCTCATCCGAGCGCAGCCCGCACTCGGGACAGACCAGCAGCATCGCCATTGCTACACCGCCCCCATGACCCGCGCGATGAGGCCGCCGGCGAGGAACGCGATGGCGATCGAACCCATGAGCAATCCGGCGAAGTAGGCCCACCCGCGCTCCTTCAGGATCACCATGATGCTCGCGATGCACGGGACGAACAGCGTGATAGTCACCATTCCCACCAGCAACTGGGCGTCACTCAGGTTCATCGTGAAGAACCCGGTCGCGCCGAAGTCTCGCCGGACGAAACCCATCACGAACGCCGTCGCCGCCTCAGGAGGCAGCCCGAGCCACTGCGTCATGAGCGGTGCTGCGATGTCGATGATCCGGTCGAGCACGCCGGCGATCTGGAACACGGAGATCAGCAGCGCCCCGAACGCGAAGAACAGCGCCACCTCCTTCATGAAGTTCGCGACCTTGATACCGCTCTTGCGAAAGACGTTGCCAAGCCGAGGGACCCGAAGCGACGGGATGTCGATGAGCAGTTCCGTCGACCGCCCTGGGACGACCTTGTTCAACACCGCTCCCAGGCTGCCGAACACGAGCATCAGAAAGAGCACGTAGAGCGCGGAGTACCACCAGCCCGACCGCGCCATAAGCCCAGCGATGACGGCGATCTGCGCCGAGCACGGGATCGCGACCGCCATGAGCGCCGTTGCGATGAAGCGCTCGCGTCGCGAGCCCAGGATGCGCGTCGTGAGCGTTCCCATCGTCACGCAACCCAGCCCCAGGATGAGCGGGATCACCGCCCGTCCGTTGAGGCCTACGCCGCTCAGCATGCGGTCGGTGAGCGCAGCGATCCGCGGCAGGTAACCTGAGTCCTCGAGGAACGCGAGCAGCAGGTAGAAGCCGGTCACAAGCGGCAGGATCACGCCGATCAGGTAGGTGGGCGTCATCGTGAGCACGCCGAACTCCCCCGCGAGAATCGTGTAGGCGGCGCTGCCCTCAGCGAATACCCGTCCTACGAGCCCTTCGACGAAGGGCACCCAGTAACCAAGCATGAGCGTCTCCTCGAGTACGCCCACGAGGCCCCCGGCGACCCACTGGCCCAGCACCACCCACATCGCCACGAGCAAGGCCAGAAGCATCGGGATGCCAGTTGCCGGATGCATCATCCAGTGGCTGAGTCTCGCCTGGAAGGACGCACCCCGCAACGACTCGCTGATGACGTGCCCGCAGATGTCGTTGACGCGATCCCTGCGACGCACGTAGATCGCGTCGCGCCCAGCGCCCGGCTCGACACCGTGGCGCTCGCTGACGACCGGGTCACCCTCGAGCACGAGGAGGGCCTCGGCCCGGTCGCCCAAGCGCGCCGCCATCCGTTCGAGTTCCTCATCGAGTTCCCGGTCTGCATGCCCCGTACGCGCGCGGTCGAGGGCGCCCTTGAGCTCGTCGAGACCGGCGCCGGTCACCGCCACTGTCTCGATAACGGGAACGCCGAGCAGATCCTCCAGAAGATCCCTGTCGACTCCGACGCCATGTTTGCGCGCCTCATCCGCCATGTTGAGCGCGACGATCATGCGCTTGCCCATATCGATGAGTTGCAGCGTCAGGAACAGATCACGCTCCAGGTGAACCGCGTCGACGACGTTGACGACGACATCAGCGGTGAGAACGATGTCGCGCGCGACACGCTCCTCGTCGTTGAAACTCGAGACCCCATAGACTCCGGGTGTGTCGACGACGTCGCGATCCCCGCACCGGCCGCGGGTGAGTTCGACCGTCGTGCCCGGGAAGTTCGAGACGTCGACGTAGGTGCCGGTAAGTGCGGCGAACACGACGGACTTGCCCACGTTCGGGTTTCCTGCGAGCACGACGGTACGCGCATCGTCTCGTCTCGGTTCGCTCGGCGGTCTCCCATGGCACGCCGGGCCGCCCGGCGACACCTCGTGGTTCGGAACCATGGCTGCTCCTTGGGTCGGACGATCCTACTGTGCGAGTCTGGGTGTGCGGTGCCTAGTTCTGGGAACCCTGGCGGTCGCGGTGGTGGCCGTGACGGCGACGACGGACATGGATCCGCTCGGCGAGCCCACGGCCCACCGCGATCTCCTGGCGTCCGCTCTTGACGACGATGGGGCCGGCCGGGACGCGCGTGACACATTCGACGCATGCGCCCTCGGACATGCCGAACCGCAACGCCTGGATTCGCGCGAGATCGTCGTCAACCGCTACGATCTCGAACCACTCGCCCCTACGGGCGGCGGCGAGTGTGCACTCCTCGCATGCGGGGTCAGCCTGTCGCTTGCCGGTCTCAGTCATCGCTGGTCTCCTTGTGCGTACTCATCAGTGCATTTAGTATATGCTAACTACTCTAGTGCGCTCATGCTACGGCCCTCCGCTGCTCGTGTCAAGCGGCTCGCCGGGAACGGTGCGCGCATCCCGCCGCCCGAGCGCTAGAATCGATGCGTCATTCGCGATACGCGAAGGGGCGGTCGTGCCGGACCACGACGGAAGGAACCGTCACATGAGCGCACGTGACCCTGTTCCCTCACGGCAGGACCTTGCCGTCTGCGCGCATGACCTGCGCGGCGCGCTCACCGTCATCAACGGTTACACAGGGCTGCTGCGGCGCGGTGGCCTTGACGCGGCGGAAAAGGATGCCGCCCTCACCGGCATCGAGGCGGCCGTCAGGCGCATCGACCACCTGATCGCCGACACGCTCGCGGGGCGGGCCGCTCCGCCTCCGGCATCCGCTGTCGTCGACGTGACTCTCCTGGCCAAGCAGGCCGTCGCCGACGCCCGCGTCGCGTTCGGCCGTGACGTTCGGCTCTCAGGCGATGCGAACGCCCGTGTCGACTGTGACGAGATCGCCCTCGCCCGAGTCCTCGAGAACCTGCTCTCTAACGCGGCGCGCTACGCGCCCAAGGGCCCCATTGAAGTCGTCGTGGCTTGCGGCGCGGACGTCGTGATCATCGACGTCGCGGACCGCGGTCCCGGGATCGCGGAATCAGACCGTCAGGCGGCGTTCGAGCCGTTCGTTCGGCTCGGTTTGGACGATAAGGCGTCGAGCACCGGCCTCGGTCTCACCGTCGTTCGCTCGGTCGTCGAGCGATGTGGGGGTCAGGCGCGCATCCTCGGCCGTGACGGTGGTGGCACAGTCGTTCGCCTGGAGCTGCCCGCATCGCCCTAGCGGGGAGCCAGCAGCACGAACGGCCACACCGCGCGAAGGCTCACCTGCGAGGCTCGAGCGCAAGCTCGATGAGACGCCTGCAGAGCTCCGGGAACTCGATTCCGGCGGCGCGCGCGGCATCCGGCAGGAGCGACGTGCGCGTCATGCCCGGAATGGTGTTCGTCTCGAGCAGCAGCGCCTCACCGGAGGGCGTGACGATGAGGTCGGAGCGCGACATGCCGCGGCAGCCGAGAGCCTCGTGCGCCGCGATCGCGTAGCGCTCGCAGCGGTCAAGCGCCTCGGCGGAGATGCGGGCGGGAATCACGTGGCGGCTCATGCCCGGGACGTACTTGCTGTCGTAGTCGTAGAACTCATGCTCCGGCACGATCTCGATAGTGGGCAGCGCAAACAGCTCGTCGTTACCGATGACTCCGACGGTGACCTCGGTGCCCCCGACGAACGCCTCGACGAGCACGTGGCGGTCGTAGCGGAAGGCGAGCTCGACCGCGCCGGCGAGTTCGGTGGCGTCGTGCACGATCGTGACGCCGATGGCCGAGCCTTCGCTTGCCGGCTTGACGACGCACTTCTCGCCCACCGCCTCAGCGATGCGAGCGGGGTCCGCGGTCTGACCGCGCGTCAGAACGACGTAGTCAGGCGTCGGGATCTCAGCGCATGCGTAGAAGTGCTTGCTCATGACCTTGTCCATCGCGAGCGCGCTGGCGAGTACCCCGCTTCCCACGTACGGCATCTCCAAGAGCTCACAGAGCCCCTGCACAGTCCCGTCCTCGCCTAACCGGCCATGCAGGCAGATGAAGGCCACGTG
>JBBIJX010000008.1:0-46692 GCA_037445775.1 Actinomycetota bacterium | reverse complement strand
GAGTTCGACGTCGCCGGTGTTGGTCACGGTGAAGGTGTAGGTGACTGTCTCGCCGAGCACGATCTCTGCGCTCGAGACCGTCTTGACGATGCCGATGGCGGGCGCCACCACGTCGACGGCGGCGTCGTCACTCGCGCTCACCGTGCCGCTCGGGCCGCCCGGCACCGTGTAGGTGCCCACGGCCACGCCGACGTTGACGGTGTCGGCGGTGATGGCCGTCGTGCGCGTGAGTGTGGCAGGCGCGCCGGGGGCGAGCACGGCGATCGTGCCGATCGAGCCGAGCTTGTCGTCTGTGACCGCGACGTTCGTGAGCGTGACGTCACCGGTGTTGGTGACGGTGTAGGTGTAGGTGACGCTGCCTCCGGCGAGCACCGTGGCCGGGGAGGCGGTCTTCACGATCGCGATGCCGGGCCTGACCACGGCCACCGTCTCGGCGTCGCTGTCGCTGTAGGGGTTCTCGAACTCATCGTGGCCCCTAGCCACCACGACGTTCGTCGTTGTCGCGGTCAGGACGGCGCTCTTGGTGAGCGTCACGCTCGCCTGCGGCGCAAGCGACTCGACCGTGCCCACGAGGCCTACATGGTTATCGGTCACCACGATGTCATAGAGGGTGCTGTCTCCCGTGTTCGTCACGACGAACGTGTACGTCACGGTGGTTCCGGGAAGGACCGCACCCGCACTGGCCGACTTCTGTACGTCGATGCCGGGGTTGATGGCGTCGACAAAGGCGGAGTCGTCGTCGGTGACGGTGCCGAAGAACGGCGTGTCCGGGGTGCCGTAGCTGCCGGTAGCGGTGGCGAGGTTCGTCACATCGGCGGTGATGACGGCGCTCTTCGTAAGCGTCGACGTAGCGCCGGGCGCGAGCACGGCGATCGTGCCGATGGCACCGAGCTTGTCGTCAGCGACCGCGATGTCGCGGAGTTCGATGTCTCCCTCGTTCTTCACGAGGAAGGTATAGGTGACGCTCTTGCCCGCCACGACACGGGACCGATCGACTGACTTGTCGATAGAGATCGCGGGATTGTAGACGACCACCGTCTCGGGGTCGGAGTCGTAGACCGGGTGCCGGTACTGGTCGTACCCGCTCACCTCGCCCAAGTTGGTGGTGGTCTGGGTGAGCACAGTGACGGTGGAGATGCTGCTCGTGGCGCCCACCGGAAGCATCGGGATCGTCCCGATGTCGCCCAGCTTGTCGTCGACCACGACCAGATCGTACAGGGCCACGTCACCGATGTTCGTCACCTCGTAGGTGTAGGTCACGCTTCCGCCCGCGCGGACCGGGCTCGGCGCACCCGTCTTGATGAGGCGCACCTTCGGGTCGACGACGACGACCGCTTCCGGGTCGGAGTCGGTCACGGAGCCGTAGAACTCCGTCTCGGGCGTGCCATACCAGCCCGTCGCAGTGCCGATGTTCGTGGTGTCGTCCTCGAGGAAGCCGATGGCGGTCACGGTGTCACTCGCGAGCGGTGCGAGCGCCCCGATCGTCCCAACCGGCCCGAGAACATCATCGACGACTGCGATGTCGAACAGCGAGACGTCTCCGGTGTTGGTCACGAGGTAGGTGTAGGTGACCATGCCGTTCGGGAGAACGACGCTGCTCGAGGCGCTCTTGACGATGGAGATCGAGGGGTTGAACACCCTGACGATCGCATCGTCAGTGGCAGAGACGATCTTCCCGAGAGCGTCAGCTCCGCTCGCGGTCGCGACGTTGGTCGTCGTGGAGGTGAGTGTCGCTGAAGCGGTGAGGGTCACACTCTGCCCGACCGCCAGCGCGCCGATGCCACCACCGGGGACCGAGAGCTTGTCGTCCGTGAGCGCGACCCCGCGAAGCGGATCCTCGCCCACATTGGTCACGACATAGGTGTACGTGACCCCCGCCGGATTGACGGCCATCTCGGGCGAGGCGGTCTTCACGACGGCGATCGCGGGCTTCAGGATGTCGACGACGTGGTCGTCGTGCGCCATCACTGTCCCGCCGAAGACGGTCGTCCCGGCGGCGTGCGCCGTGTTCGGCAGCGGGTCAGGATCGGAGGCTAGCACGGTGTGGCTGGCCTCGATCGTGTACTCCTGCGCGGGAGCGAGCGAACCGATCATGCGGTTCAGTCCGAGCATCGCGTCGGTCACTGTCACGTTGGTCAAGGTGAAGTTGCCTGTGTTCTTGACCACGATCGAGTACGGGACGACATCACCGACGTGGGCCTGCGCGACGCCGCTCTTTACGATCGAGATTGAAGATGAGATGAACAGGTTGCCGAAGTCCTTGCCGGAGATCACCGACCCGTTCGAGACGGCGAACGTACCGGTCGGAGAAACCGTGTTGATCCAGCCGGGCTGCTGCACCTCGTAGACCGCGTACGTGCCGGGAAGCACGTCCTCGAACGAGTATGAGCCGCCCGCGCCCGTCACCGCGATCGCGTAGGTGCTCTCCACGGAACCGGACACGCGCTTGAGCACGATCGTCCATCCGCTCAGGCCCTCGCCGGTACCGGCGTCGAACTTCTTGCCGCTGACACGTGAGTCGTACGTGAACGAGTTCGTCTTGTTGGCCGTGAGCGTCTCGTTCGGCATGGTGCCGAGCAGGACCTCAGAGCCCTGATAGAGGACGTAGAACCCGATGCCCGAGATCGTAACCCCGTGCGGGACCTGCACCGCCGCTGTGTACGGGCTCGATCCGGTCAGGTTCGTTGTCACGGGTGCGCCGCCGTTGACCGAGTAGCGGACGAACGCCGTGGCGCCCATCGGGAGCGTGTCGATCGACAGCGACCAGGTCTTCGTGAGATCGGGCACGTAGTTGCCGATCTGCACGGCACGGACCTCGTCGCGAGCGAGCGCAAAGCTCATGGGCAGCGGTGTGGAGTTCGCCCAGGGCGCAACGAGTGTCTCGCCGAGCGTGTACTGGCCAGCGGGCAGTGTCGAGAAGGTGAAGACACCGCCGCTGCCGGAGAGAGTGGTCGCTGTGAACGGGAACTCTCCGCCGTACGTGAGCGTGAACTCCCAACCGCTCAGTCCGGGCTCGCCGGACTGCTTCACGCCGTCACGGTTGAGGTCGTGGAACTTGACGCCGTTGATGCGCCCCTCTGGCGTGACCTGCTGTCCCACGGGGACGGAGATGGTGTTGTCGCCAACCCCGCCGCCGGCCCAGCTGATGAAGCGGCCCTGCGCGCTCGAGCCGGGATACTCCTTCGCGCCGAGGCGCGCCGGGCTCTGGCCCTGCCAGTACTGCGTGAGCGCCAGATGGACCTGGAAGTAGACTGCGCCGACCTGACCCTGCGGGATCACGAGGTCGCTCGCGGGCGCGCCCATGACGACGTTGTAGTACTGGCCGTTGCCGTCGGCGTACTCGCTGAAGTACGAGCCGATGTTCTGCGCGCCGGCCGCGTAGGGCTGATCACCGGGGAGTGATGTGCCGGCGTAGAAGTAGAAGTCACGCGCGCCGTCCACGGCGATCGCGTTCTTGTTCGTGTTCAGATAGTCCCACGCCGTATGGAACGCAGGCACGCGCACAGCGCCCGAACCGCTCGTGTTGTCGATCACGATGCGGACGGGGATCCAGTCGCCCTCCTTGTACTCTCCAAGGTTGGCCTTGATCCACTCGGCCTTCGGCGAGAGGCGCCACGCCTCCCACGAGACCTTGTTGAACGGCGCGTCTGTCAGAGACGCCGCCGAGAGGAGCGTGATCGACTCGCCCCCCGACTTCGCGGATGGCTTCTTCGAGCCGCCACCTGCGGGTACTGATACGGGTTCATCCTGCACACCACCGGTGCCGGGCTCGGCTGTGGTGGGCTCGGCCTCGACTGACGAGGGCGCACCCCCTTCGACCGGCTCCACTGAAACGACCGGTGTGTCGGCGTCAGCGACGGGTGCTTCCGCAACAAGAGCCGGATCCGATGGGTCCGGCTCTGATGGCGGGGGCGCCGCGAAGCCTGTGCCGGCGAGTGACAGGGTGAACGAGATTGCGACGACCGCCGAGACCACGCGCATGAACAAGCTGTCGCGCGTGTAGAGTGTTCGTGTCATCGCCGCTCACCTCCTGCCCTTTCCAGGCCGGAGACACGTCCCGTCTGACGGTTCGAGCGGATCGATGAGGCTGACAATGAAACGACCGGCCCGCTCTCCTAGAGAGGGCGCGGGCCGGTCTCACAATTGGCTCCCCGCAGGTCTTGTGCAGTGACCGGACGTATGTCCTGCGGATCGTGGCTTCCCGTGACTCAGAAGATCCCGTATGGCGAGATGTCAACCGGCTCTTTCGCCGTGAGGCGAAGGTTCATCGCCTCATGCAATTCATACCCCACCAGCAGATTCTTATTCAGCATCGTACGTCTGCTCTTTCGGGGATCTCCGGGACCGCACTAGCACCAGCGTCAGTCGTGCTGCTTCTTCGACGCCCTGCGCCGGCCGTTGGAAACCGATGGGGCGCAGTCGTCGACGAGCGCGAGCGCAAGCACCTCGTCCATCGTCTCGACGGGGATGATCTCGAGCTCGTCGCGCACGTGCTCGGGCAGGAGATCAAGGTCGCGGATGTTGTCTTTGGGGATCAGAGCGGTCGTGATGCCGGCTCGATGCGCCGCGAGCAACTTCTCCTTGAGTCCGCCGATGGGAAGGACGCGCCCGCGCAACGTGATCTCGCCGGTCATCGCCAGCTCTCTGCGCACCGCGCAGCCGGTCAAGACCGACGCGATCGATGTCGCCATCGTGATGCCGGCGCTGGGGCCATCCTTCGGGATCGCGGCCGCGGGCACGTGGATGTGCAGATCCTTGTGCTCGGCGAAGTCCTCCGGGATGTCGAGATCGCGGGCGCGGGTGCGAATGTAGGAGATCGCGGCAGTCGCGGACTCGCGCATGACATCACCGAGCTGTCCTGTGAGCGTCACCGAACCCTTCCCCGGCATCGCAGTGGCTTCGATGAAGATCACGTCACCGCCCACCTCGGTCCAAACGAGACCCGTCGCGACACCCACGTCGTCCTTCTGCTCGGCGAGACCGTAGCTGAACTTCGGCGGACCCAGGTAGGCGTGGAGATTGCGGACTCCGACGGTCAGCTTGGTGCGCTTGCCCTCGACGACCTTGCGCGCCACCTGGCGGCAGATCATGGCGACGGTACGCTCGAGATTGCGCACGCCTGCCTCGCGTGTGTGCCGACGGATCATCTCGCGGATCGCGTCGTCGGTGATGTCAAGCTTCGAGGGCGTGAGGCCGTGCTCCTCAAGCTGTTTGGGCACGAGATAGCGCAGCGCGATGTGCAGTTTCTCGTCTTCGGTGTAGCCCGGGAAGTGGATGACCTCCATACGGTCGCGCAGCGGCGCGGGAATGGGGTCGAGGAGGTTCGCCGTCGTGATGAACATGACGTCGGAGAGGTCGAACGGCACTTCGAGATAGTGGTCCTGGAACGCGTAGTTCTGTTCCGGGTCGAGCACCTCGAGAAGCGCCGATGTCGGGTCGCCGCGGAAGTCCATCCCCACCTTGTCGATCTCGTCCATCATGAAGACGGGGTTGCGAGTCTTCGCCTGGCTAATCTGCTGGATGATGCGGCCCGGCAGCGCCCCAACGTAGGTACGGCGGTGTCCGCGGATCTCCGCCTCATCGCGAACCCCGCCGAGCGAGACGCGGATGAACTCGCGGTTGAGAGAACGGGCGATGGAGCGCCCGATCGAGGTCTTGCCCACGCCGGGCGGCCCTACGAAGCACAGGATCGGGCCGCGCATCTTGTCCGTGAGCTTGTGGACGGCAAGGTACTCGAGGATCCGCTCCTTGACCTTCTCGAGGCCGTAGTGGTCGTGGTCGAGTACCTCCTTCGCCTCGACGAGGTCGAGCTTCTCAGCAGACTCGGCGTTCCACGGCAGACCGATGAGCCAGTCCAGGTACGTCCGGATGACGCTCGTCTCGGCGCTCGCCGGAGGCATCTTCTCGAGACGCCCGAGCTCCTTGAGCGCCTTCTCCTCCACGGCGTCGGGCATCTCCGCTTCGCGGATCTTCGTCGTGTACTCGTCGATCTCGGCCTGCGTCTCGTCGAACGTGCCGAGCTCCTGCTGGATCGCCTTGAGCTGCTCGCGCAGGAAGTACTCCCGTTGGGACTGGCTCATCTGCTCCTTGACGCGGCTCTGGATCTTGCTGCCCAGCTCGAGGATCTCGAGCTCCTTGCGCAGGAAGCGGGCGGCACGCTCGAGGCGCTCGTTCGGCTGAATGGCCTCAAGGATCTGCTGCTTCTCCTCGACCTTGAGGTTGAGGTGGAAGACAACGAAGTCCGCCAGTCGGCCTGGCTCTTCAATCGCGGTCGCGGCGACGAGAACCTCCTGCGGGATGGGCTTGCCGAGTTCGGCGGCCTTCTCGAAGTCGGTCAGCAAGGCCCGCATAAGCGCCTGCGTCTCCATGTCGACGGCGAGCGACTCCTCGATGGGCTCAACGCGCACGAGCAGGTAGGGGTCTGACTGTACGTACTCGACGATGCGGAACCGCTCGTTGCCCTCGACGAGCGCCTTCGCGGTGCCGTCCGGCAGCTTGAGCTCCTGCATGATCGTCGCGATACAGCCGATCTCGTGGATGTCCTCGGGTCCCGGATCCATCGTTTCGGCCTGGCGTTGCGTCGCGAGCGCGACCACGTGATCCTGACGCATGGCCTCCTCAAGCGCGCGTATCGAACGCTCGCGGCCCACGAAGAGCGGCACGACGAGATTCGGGAAGAGGATGAGGTCCCGCAACGGGATCAGCGGGAGTAGCTCAGGTGTCTTGGCAGGTACCTCGCGGTGCGACATGTGAAGCGGAGCCCCTTCGATCGGTGACCGTGCGATAATCGCTCATACCCGTTGGCGAGCCCATGGTACACGTGCCGCGGACCCGCGCCCCGGTCTATGAACACGCGGAGACCCTTTGAGACACGCAATCTGTCGGCTGAAGACGCGGGCGATCTCCTGCGCCATCGCGACGCTCGTCTGCGGCGTCCTCCTTCAGTATTCGGCTGTCGCGGTGCCTACCCTGCCGCGCGAGGAAGCAAGCGTCCCCATCGTGTCGCAGACCGTCACGGTTGCGCATATCGGGGCCGACGTGCTCCGCCTTTCCACGACTGCGCCCTCGATCCCCGCAGGCGGGACGTTCCGCTACTCCACCCGCCTCACGCTCGACGCGCCCGCCGACCACGTCTGGATGCGTTTCCGCGTGCGTCACCCTTCAGGCCGGCTGATCTTCCAGCGCACGAGAGTCGCCACTGACGCAAAACGCGGCCCTATGAACGCCGAGTTCGAGCGCGGCACTGACGACCTCGGTCTTCGTCCCGGGGTGTTCCCCGTCGAGGTGGAGGCGTCGATCGCGCGTGACGGCAGCACCGAGACGACGTCTGTCGCGGCAGACCTGCTCGTATACGATCCGGCACAAGCGCCGCTGACGATCGCGCTCGTAGCCAGGGTGAGCAACCAGCCGCTGTCGGGCTCGGGCGGACGATTCGTCGCCGATCCGGCGCGCTACACACGGGCGCGCGACGACGCTCGCGCCGTCGCATCGTGGATCCTCTCAGATCCGCGTGCACGCGCCACACTCGCGGTGAGCCCGCTTCTGCTCGAAGAGTGGCGCCGCGTGAGCGAAGGTTACGAGCTCGTCGGACCCGAGGGCGTCGAGGCGGTGGCGGGCGACTCGCCTGTGGCGCGTGAGTACGCCGCAGCTCTGGGAACGCTGTCCAGCGCCCTCGCCACTGGGCGCCTCGAACTCGCCGCCCTCGGGTACGCGGACCCCGACCTGTCCGCACTCGCCGATGCGGACATGACTGATGACGTCTCCGCACAGTACGAGCGCGGCACGTCGGCCGCGTTCGCGTCGCTTGAGACCTCGCTGTCCACGGGAACGGTCCCAGCCGGAGGCTGCGTGCCTCCCGAGGCTGCCCCGCTGCTGACCGGAGCCGGCATCGGCTACGCCGTTGTGACCGAGACCTGCGTCCGGACTGGAGACACCACCGCGAGCCCCTCCTCGTATCGGGGAAACGGCGGGCTCACGTTGCTCGTGAGCGATGGCCGCGTCTCGGCCGCAGTCGCGCAGGGTGACGCCTCGCGAGCGACAGCACTTGCATTCGAGCGACTCCTCGACCCGCGAGCCAGCGGCCCGCTTGTGGCTCTCGTCGAGCTCGGTCCCGGCCGGGCCCGGACCGAAGACGTCCTAGCGAGCATGAATGCGCTGTTCTCCCACGGGTGGATTCGGCAGGAGACCGCACGCTCCGTCGCTGCAGCGCCCCGGCAGAATGCCGAACTGAAGGCCGGCGCAGGAGCGGGCGGTGATCCGCGCGGCTACTGGGCGGCGGTCGCCGAAGCCCGGCGCTGGACGGAGGCGTTCGTCACTGCGGTGGGTGAAGGTGATCCCGAAGCCGCGACTGCGCGACGTGACTCGCTGATCGCACAGTCCGCCAGATGGGCCGACCCGGACGGAAGCTGGGAGTTCGTTGAGCGCGGACGCGCCTTCGCCGAAGCGGCGCTCGTGCTGGCGACCGACACCCTCGACGTCGTCGACCTCGCCGTGGAGCCGATCACACTGCCGGGAACCGGCGGCTCGATACCGGTGAGCGTGCGAAACAACGGCGAGCGGACCCTGAACGTCCGCATGAGGTATCGCACGAGCGACAAGTTGCGCATCGAAGGAAGAACGAGCGAAGAGCTTGAACTGCCCCCACGGGAGACGGTCCTCGAGGTGCCTGTAGATCTCGGCACGGCACTCGCGGGTACAATCCACGTCGCCGTGGTTGCGGGCGACGTGACGCTCGACGAGGCTTCGGTGACCGTGCGCGCGTCGTACCTCGATCGCATCGTGACGGGCGTCGGCGTCGCGATCGTGCTTGGTGTTCTGCTCGTCATCGTGGCACGGCGAATGAGAAGCGTGAACGGAGCCGCCGCCGACGGAAACGGGTAGGCGTACACTGATTCGAACATCGGCTGAGGCGAAAGGTGCTTCATGAGCAAGGTGGTCATCCTCGACACGAACGTCCTGCTCGCGGACCCGAACGTGGTCCTGAGCTTCCCCGATGCCGACGTGGTGATCCCCGAGACGGTCCTCGGGGAGCTCGACAAGCTCAAGACGGCCCGCGTCGACCCCGATCTGCGCTTCAGAGGGCGCGAGGTCAGCCGGATCCTTTTCGAACTCGGCGAGGAGGGCTCGCTTATCGCCGGGGTCGAGCTGCCGGACGGCGGCACGCTGCGCGTCGCGATCCTCGACACGGACCTGCCGCTGCCCGACGGTCTCGGCACGCGGCAGTCCGACGACCGGATCCTCGCGACGGCGCTGCAGGTATGCAGGTCGAACTCCGAATGCGTGGCGACGCTCGTGACTAACGACCTCAACATGCTCCTCAAGGCGCAGACCCTGGGCATCCCGGTCACACGCCACGGCGACGGCGTCGAAGGGGGATTTGCGCGCCGCTACATCATCCGGCCGTTCCAGCGCTACAAGGTGCCCATCACGATCCTCGCCATCGCGCTCGCCGTGTTCGCCGCCATCGTCGTGGTGGTGCTCGTGACACGCCCGCAGACCACCGGATCCTCCGCCTCGCTACCCGCCGAGTTCCAGCAGCTCCTTTCGCCAAATCAGGTGACCGCACTCGATGCGCTCACGACGCTGCAGACCGATCCACACGATTCCGAAGCACTCGTGGCGATGGCCAACTACTACTACGGACTCACCGAACAGGCGCGCGCGGCCAACGACCGTGCATCTCAGATCCGCTGGGCGCAGCCGGGCATCCGGTACTACCAGCGCTATCTCAAGACCGGCGACACAGACCTCGACGCGCGGGCCGACTACGCCACACTCCTGTTCTACTCGGGTCAGACGGACAGGGCGATCCAGGAGATCGGGAAGGTGCTCGAGCGCGACCCCGACCACGTCAACGCGAACTACAACCTCGGCGTCGTACTCCTCAACGGACGACGTGATCTCTCCGGTGCACGTGAGCAGTTCGCAAAGGTTGTCGAGTTGACCACGAACGATCCCAACCTTCACGGCACACAGATGCAGGCCAAAACGCTGCTTGAGCAGATCGAGGCCGACGTCAAGGCGTCCGGGAATCCCACCGAAGGGACGGCGCCATGAGTGTTGAGTCGATCGACATCGCCATAGTTGGCGGAGGGCCGGGAGGGCTCGCCGCCGCGCTATACGCCGCACGCGGGCGCGCGAAGACCGTCGTGTTCGAGCAGGGCCTGCCCGGTGGTCAGATCGTCACTACCGATTGGATAGAGAACTACCCTGGGTTCCCACAGGGACTATCCGGCGCTGAGCTTGGCGATCTCATGACGAAGCAGGCCGAGGAGCACGGCGCGGAGATCCGCTCGTTCTCGCCGGTCGAGTCGATCGAGGTCGCCGAAGGAGGGTTCCGGCTGCGCACCGACGAAGACGAGTTCAGGGCTCGCGCGGTGATTCTCGCGACCGGCGCCGTCCCCAGGAGACTCGGCGTCCCCGGAGAGGCGGAGTTCACGGGGCACGGCGTGTCGTGGTGCGCGACGTGCGACGGAGCCCTCTACCGAGAGAAGGTCGTCGCCGTCATCGGCGGCGGTGACGCCGCCGTTGAGGAGGCGATGTTCCTGACCAAGTTCGCCTCGCGCGTGCACCTGGTGCACCGGCGCGGCGAGCTGCGCGCAACCAAGTGCATACAGGAGCGGTGTTTCGCCAACGCCAAGGTGGAGTATCACTGGAACCGCACGGTCGGAGAGATCATCGGCGCCGATGGCAAGGTGGTCGGCGTGCGCCTCCAGTCCACCGTTGGAGAGGCCGACGAGGACGTCGCGGTCGATGGCGTCTTCATCTTCGTGGGCATCGACCCGATGAGTCAACTCGCGCGCGGCTTGTGCGAACTAGACGAGAGCGGGTACATCTCTACCGACCACGACGGAAGAACGGACGTAGAAGGCCTGTTCGCCGCGGGTGACGTGACGGACTCAGAGCTCAAGCAGGTCATAACCGCCGCGGCGAAGGGCGCGTCGGCGGCGTTCGAAGCGTTGCGCTATCTGGACAGCACGACCGTGTGTGCCATCTGAGGCAAGAGACGAGAGGAGATCTCATGGCGGATCTGGTACAGGTCACCGACGCGAACTTCGCCGAGACCGTGGAGGCGAGCCCCAAGCCGTTCGTGCTCGACTTCTGGGCACCGTGGTGCGGACCCTGCCGCATGATGGAGCCGGTGCTCAAGGAGCTCGCAGCTGAGTACGACTCGATTTCAGTGGGCAAGCTCAACGTCGACGAGAATCCCGCCGTGGCGACCCGGTTCGACATCCTGTCGATCCCGACCCTGCTCGTCTTCGCGAACGGACAGGTGGCCAAGAAGCTTGTGGGCGCCATGCCGAAGAAGAAGCTGGTCGACGACCTCGCGCCGTGGCTGGGCTGACCGATGTGCCAGAAGGGCGTCAACACAAGTCAGATGCGGCTCATGGTAGGCCAGACCGACGATGCGCTGGCGATGGCACAGCAGTGGCTCGAGCAGCTCCACCACCTCGCTGATCACGCGGAGCTCACGGAGCCGAGCGTGAGCGTCGCGCAGGCTTCGGTGCTGATCGGAGAGGCCCGCGCGAAACTGGGCGACGCGGCGGACAAGCTGGATGGCCCGCCTGACGCAGGCCCGCCTGCGAGTGTCGAGCTTGTTTGAGGCGATCGGCTGCGCAACGCTCAGAACGCCTTCGCGAAGCACAATAGGAACGGACGGCCGTGGCTGAACCAGACGACCGCCTCACGAGCCTGCCGGGTCTCGGCACCGACCCGAAGCTCGTGCGCTACGACGACCTGCTCGACATGTGTGGCGACACCGCGCACCCGACGCCTCTGGTGCGTCTGAACCGCCTGAACACCAACGACGACGTCGCGCTCTACGTGAAATGCGAGTGGACGAACCCTTTCGGCTCCATCAAGGATCGCACCGCCAAATGGCTGCTCCGTGGCCTCGCGGATCGTGGCCTCCTTGAGGGCCGCACCGTCGTCGAGGCAACGAGCGGAAACACCGGCATCGCCCTTGCGGCCATCTGCTCGCAGCTCGGAGTGCCGATGATCGCTACCGCGCCGCACGTCCTTTCCCCGGAGAAGACCGCACTCCTGCGCGCGTTCGGCGCCGACGTACGATTCACCGATGCGGGCGACACCTCGGGATCGCACCCGATGGACCTGGCATTCCGGCTCGCTGAGGAGATCGTCGCATCGGACCCGGAGCGCTACGTGATGCCGAACCAATACGACAACGCGGACAACGCGCGTTCCCACTACGAGTCGACCGGGCCGGAGGTCTGGGCACAGACCGAAGGCCGTATCCGGTACTTCTTCGCCGGCTTCGGCACGTGCGGGACGATCGTAGGCACCGGGAGGTTCCTGAAGGAGCACGACCCGTCGATTCGCATTGTCGGCATAGAGCCGGTCCCAGGACATCACATCTCCGGGCTCAAGAACATGCAGGAGACCGCGGTACCGGCGAATCTGGACTACTCGGTCATCGATGAGGTGGTGAGCGTCGACGACGAGATGACCGACGAGTGCGCACGGCGGATGTATCGTGAAGAAGCCCTGATGTTGGGGCCAAGCGCGGCCGCCATCGCCGCGGGCGCGCTCGACTACCTCGCCGGGCCCGGCCGCGAAGGCATCGCCGTCTGCGTCGCGCCGGACAGCGGTCAGAAAGCCGCGAGCTATCTCGCGCAGATCCTGGAGTAGGCCGACGCGGGCTCCGCGCTGGTATCATCTGCCCATGTCGAAGTCGCACCGACAGCGCTGCCGGGCCTCGGCGGCGCACAGTGAGCACGCACCGGTCCTGCACGAGTGTCCGGTCTGCCTGTACCTCTCGCCGGACCCTGAGTTCGTCAACGGTTCGATAGCGTGCCCCACGTGTGGCTCGACCGGACCGGCTCGCCGCGTCGTCCCCGCGAAGCGGTTGCGGCGCTTCGACGAGCGCATCCGGCGCTATCATCGCGAGGACGAGCACGAGATCGTCGTGATCCTCGTGTCCACGCTGCTCGAGACCGTCTTCGAAGACATCCTGGCCCGGATGATGCGGGCGACGGGCGCTGAGGACCGCGTCGTGGCGCTCGTACTCGACACCGAGCGCTCAGTGGGCATGCGTCTGGGCAAGCTCTTTCCCGCCCTGTCGAACGCCAAGTTCGAAGACGTTGCGGCGGAGCTCGGTTATGCCGACTTCCCCCACCGGTGGCGCGAGATGCGCTCGATGCGTAATGCGTTCATTCATGGGGAGTCGTTCGTGAACCCGCAGGAGACCCTTGACGCCCGCGCGGCCTGTGACGCGATGACCTTGCTTGACCAGGCGTACGACTTGTTCGTGCTCATCAACAACCGCTTCGTCTCTGACCACCGAGACGACGCACACTCGTGAGCTCATGAAGGCGCTGTCACTGCACGTCACCGGCATCGTGCAGGGGGTCGGCTTCCGGCCCTTCGTCTACAACCTCGCGCGCTCCCTGGACCTTGCAGGCTGGGTTCTCAACGCTAGTGACGGTGTCCACTGCGTAGTCGAGGGTCCATCTGACCGGGTCGACGCGTTCCCTGATCTGCTGCGTGCGCACGCCCCCGCGATGTCGGTCATCGACAGCGTGGTCGTCGAGCCGGTTGAGATCGAGGGTCACGCCGGATTCGAGATCCGCGCCTCACACGAGGAGGCTGGCGCGATGACGCTTGTGAGCCCTGACATCGCGACCTGCCCCGATTGCCTCGCTGAACTGCATGACCCTTCCGACCGTCGGCAAGGCTACCCGTTCATCAACTGCACGAGCTGCGGTCCCCGTTTCACGATAATCGCCGACGTCCCCTACGACCGTCCGGTGACGACGATGCGGGACTTCCCTCTGTGCGACGCGTGCGAGGCCGAGTACCACGACCCGGCTGACCGGCGGTTCCACGCGCAGCCGAACGCGTGCTGGGTGTGCGGGCCGCGCCTCTACCTGAACCCGGGTTCCGCGACCGGCCAGAAGCAACCACCGCAGGATATCGCCCCAGACTTCGTCTGGACGCCGGAACAAGAGTCCGTGCCGCGGAGCCACCGGGACCGTGACCGCGAAGCGGCGCGGGGGGGCACGATCGTAGGCGAGGTCGCTCGAATGCTGTCGACCGGCGCGATCGTCGCGATCAAGGGACTCGGCGGGTTCCACCTCGCCTGCGACGCCACGAACGCAGATGCGGTCGCGACGCTTCGCGCCCGCAAGCACCGCTGGGGCAAGCCGCTCGCGATAATGGTCCCGAGCCTCGACCGCGCGCGCAAGGAATGCGAGATCGGGCGCGAGGAGGAGATCCTGCTCACTGGCACCGTGCGCCCGATCGTACTGCTGAGGCGCCATGGTGCGGCGGACCGTCCAGATGAAGCCCCGCCGCTCGCGCCCGGCATCGCCGACGGGCTCGCCGAGATTGGTGTCGTGCTCCCCTACACCCCCCTTCACCACCTGCTGATCGAGGCGTTCGGCGGCCCGCTCGTCATGACGAGCGGGAACCGGAGCGACGAGCCCATCGCCACCGGCAACGCGGAGGCGCTCGCCCGGCTCGGCGACATCGCTGACGCGTTCCTTCTGCACGATCGCGCCATCTCTAGCCGCTACGACGACAGCGTCGTCAGGGTCGTCGACTCGCTCTTCGAGCCGGTCCGCCGTGCGCGTGGCTACGCGCCGCACCCGCTATCGCTGCCGTTTCACACAGACACTCACGTCCTAGCTGTTGGGCCGGAGCAGAAGAACACTTTCACGCTGCTGCGGGACGGATACGCGTTCGTTTCCCAGCACATCGGGGACCTTGAGAACGCCGAGACGCTCGCAAGCTTCGAGGCGACGATCGAGCTGTACGAGCACCTGTTTCGGGTCGAGCCCCACCTCGTCGCGCACGACCTTCATCCCGAGTACCTATCCACCAAATGGGCGCACGAACTCGACCTGCCGAAAGTGGGCGTGCAACACCACCACGCGCACGTCGTGAGCGTCACCGCCGAGCACGGCGTGCCCGACCCGGTCGTGGGCATCGCATTCGACGGCACCGGCTACGGGTCCGACGGGCGCATCTGGGGCGGCGAGATTCTCGTGGCGGACTGGCGCGAGTTCGAGCGGGCGGCCCACCTGCGCTACGTCCCGATGCCCGGCGGCGCTGCCGCCGTCCGCAGACCTGCGCGCATGGCACTGGGCGCCCTCGCGGAGTGTGGCCTCCTTGACCATCCCGGCGCCGAGCCCCTTCGCGCGCGCCTTGCGGAGGGCGAGGAGCGCACGCTGCTCGCGATGATCGACACGGGACTGAACTGCCCGCTCACGAGTTCGATGGGCCGCCTGTTCGACACCGTGGCGGCCATCGCCGGCGTCGCAGACGATGCGCGCTACGAGGGTGAAGCGGCGATCCTGCTCGAGGCGCTCGTCGATCCCGCGGAGACCGGTCGGTACGCGTTCGGGCTCATGCAAGGCGGCGAGGGCGGGGTGCCCCGCGTGATCGACCCGCAACCCTTGCTCGACGCCGTCCTCCAAGACGTGGCCGCCGCTCAGCCGGTCGGGGCAATCGCCGCACGGTTCCATCGCGCGGTCATCGACTGTATAGTTCGCGAGGGTACGGAAGTTGCTGCAGCCGCCTCGGTGCGCGCGGTGGCCCTGTGCGGCGGAGTCTTCATGAACAGGGTGGTCCTCAGCGGGGCTGCAAGAGGACTGGCCTCGGTCGGCCTCACGCCTCTGACGCACATAGCGTTGCCGGCTAACGATGGCGCGGTGTCGTTCGGCCAGGCGGTTGTCGCGTATGCGCGACGAATGCAAGGATGATGTGATCTCGGAATCAGGCGAAGGAGCAGCGTATGTGTCTGGCAGTCCCCGGCAGGATCGCCAAGCTCGAAGAGAACCACATGGCGACGATCGACATCGCGGGTGTCACCCGCGTCGTCTCACTAGACCTCGTGCCCGAGGCGACGGAGGGCGACTGGGTGCTCGTTCACGCCGGCTTCGCGCTACAGATCGTCGACGAAGAGTACGCCAACGAGACGCTCGAGTTGCTGAAGTCACTTCCGTTCTTCGATGAGGGCGAGCCCGTGCTCCCCCAGGGAGCGTAGGGACTCATGGACCTCTCGGACTTCCGCGACCCCGTGATCGCACGCGGGCTGATCGACGCCATCAACGCGACGCGCACCGGACCCGTCAAGATCATGGAGGTCTGCGGAACGCACACCGTCGCAATTGCGAAGGACGGCCTCCGCGCGGTGATGCCCGAACGCGTGACGCTGCTCTCCGGACCCGGTTGTCCGGTCTGCGTCACCGCGAACCACGACATCGACCACGCGATCGAGCTCGCGCGTCGGCCCGACACCATCGTCACTACCTTCGGCGACATGATGAAGGTCCCGGGTAGTCACTCATCGCTGTCGCGTGAGAAGGCGGACGGGCGTGACGTGCGCATCGTCTACTCGCCGCTCGACGCGCTCGCGCTCGCAACGCGCGAGGCCGGACGCGAAGTCGTCTTCATCGCGGTGGGCTTCGAGACCACCGCACCGCTCATCGCCGCGGCGATTCTGAGGGCTCAGGCCGAGGGCGTGGGCAACTTCTCGGTGTTCGCGGCACACAAGACCGTACCCATCGCGCTCGAGGCGCTCGCCAACGACCCCGACGTACAGATCGACGGTTTGATCCTGCCCGGGCATGTCTCAACGATCATCGGCGAGGAGCCCTACCGCGTCCTGGCCGAGCGCTACGGCATTCCCGGGGTAATCACCGGCTTCGAGCCGGTCGACATCTTGCAGGGCGTGCTGATGATCCTCACGCAGCTTCAGGAGGGGCGCGCCGAGATCGAGATCGCGTACCACCGCGGCGTGCTGCCGCAAGGCAACCCGCACGCCCGTGAGATGGTCGAGCGCGTCTTCGAGCCCGTCGACGCGGACTGGCGCGGAATCGGCGTCATTCCGGGCACCGGCCTCGGCATCCGCGAGGAGTTCGCTGCCTTCGACGCCGCCCGAAAGCTGCCGGTCGTCCTTCCCGAGCCGAAGGAGATCAAGGGATGCCAGTGCGGAGAGGTGCTCCGCGGCGTCACGCTGCCGTTCGAGTGTAGGCTTTTCGCGAAGGGCTGCACGCCCGAGCACCCCATCGGACCGTGCATGGTGTCCTCCGAGGGCAGTTGCGCGGCGTACTACCGCTTCACCGACTACGGCCGCAGCTGAGCGCACCGGCTCGACGCCGTCGCGCCGAAAGGAGCGCAATGCAATCCGACCGTATCCTTCTCGCCCACGGTTCCGGCGGCACGATGATGCGCGAGCTGATCGAGGAAGTCTTCGTGGCCGGCTTCGCCGAGGACGCGCTACGCCGCCTCGACGACGCGGCGTCACTGCCGTTCGCCTCCACCCGGCTCGCGTTCTCCACGGACACCTACGTCGTGCACCCGCTCTTCTTCCCGGGCGGCGACATCGGGCGTCTCGCGGTGTGCGGCACCGTGAACGACGTGGCGACGAGCGGTGCGGTGCCGCTCTACCTATCCGTGGGCTTCGTCCTCGAGGAGGGCTTCCCTGTAGCTGACCTCAGGCGCATCCTCAACTCGATGCGCGACGCGGCCACCGAAGCCGGGGTCCACATCGTCACGGGCGACACCAAGGTCGTCGAGCGCGGCAAGGGCGACGGCTGCTTCATCAACACCGCAGGCGTCGGCTCACTCGCAGAGGGTGTCGATCTGTCCGGGAGCCGGTGCGAGCCCGGCGACAAGGTGCTCCTCTCCGGGACCCTCGGTGACCACGGCATCGCCATAGTGTCGACGCGTGAGGGACTCGAGTTCTCCACAGACATCGAGAGCGACGCGGCGCCCCTCAACGCGCTAGTCGCCGCGACTCTCGCCGCAGCACCGGACGCACGCTGCTTCCGCGACCCGACACGCGGCGGCCTCTCATCGGCGCTGAACGAGCTCGCGCAGGCATCCGGCGTCTCGATCACTATCGACGAGACGACAGTGCCTGTCAGGCCGCAGGTGCGCGGCGCGTCCGAGATGCTCGGCTACGACGTCTTCCAAGTCGCCAACGAGGGCAAGATGGTGGCGGTCGTCCCCGCCAGCCAAGCCGATGCCGCACTAGCCGCCATGCGTGCTGCGCCGTACGGCGCCGACGCCGCCATCATCGGCGATGTCACGAACGGCGCGGCGGGGCGCGTCTACGTCAAGACGGCCTTTGGTGCGAACCGCATCATGGACATGCTCGTGGGTGAACAGCTGCCGCGGATCTGCTGAGGCGTCTGCCGAGGCGTGTCGCTGGGTAGGTTACAGAGTGTGTGAGACCCGTTCGGGGGAGGGATCGCATGCACCCAGCGGATGTGGCGGAGCGCGTCGCGGGCGCGTGGCGCCGCAGCGGCTGGCTGTTCGATTCGCTGCCTTCGTCTATCGACCGCATCATCCGGCGGTGTCCCACGGAGAGGTCAGGCTCGCCGCAGTGACGGCATAGTCCTGGGGTCCATACTGACGGCGCGCCGGCGTGGCAGACGTCGGCGTCGAGGCGCGGACTCCTACAGGGAGGCATGATGACCGAGACTGGCACGACGACCACTCCGGCGATCGAAGTCGAGGACCTGCGCTTCAGCTACGGGGATCTCGAGGCGGTCTGCGGGATCGCATTCACGGTCCAGCCGGGCGAGATCTTGGGATTCTTGGGTCCGAACGGCGCCGGCAAGTCGACGACCATCAAGATGCTCACGGGACAGCTCACCCCGAAAGCCGGCCGCGCACGCGTCCTGGGCCACGAGGTCGGGCGCGACAACCCTGAGCTCCAGGCCCGCATCGGTGTCTGCTTCGAGGAGAAGAATCTCTACCTGAACATGAGCGCGCTCGAGAACCTGGACTTCCACGCGTCGCTCTATGGGATCAAGGACGCGGGCTCGATGGAGGTGTTAAGACGCGTCGGGCTGGCGGATCGCGCCAAGGACCGCGTCTCCAGCTTCTCGAAGGGCATGCGGCAGCGCATGATGATCTCGCGCGCCTTCATCAACCGCCCCGACGTGCTCTTCCTTGACGAGCCCACCGACGGCCTGGACCCGGTGACATCGGCGTTCATCCGCAAGACCATCAAGGAGGAGGCCGGGCGCGGCGCGGCGATCCTGCTCACCACTCACGACATGTTCGAGGCAGACGAGCTATCGGACCGCGTGGCGTTCATCAACGAGGGGCGCATCGTCGCGCTAGACACGGTCGAGAACCTCAAGTTGCGCTACGGGAAGCGCTCTGTGAAGGCGCGCCTGCGAGACGGTGGCGGCGTGCGCGAGGTCCACGTCGGGCTCGCCGAGGACGGCGCGTCCGCACGCATCGCCGAACTCGCGGCTTCCCCCGAGCTTCTCACCATCCACACCGAGGAGGCGACGCTCGAGGCCATCTTCATCGAACTCACGGGCAGGGGGCTCGAGGGATGAGCCGGCCCACCGTCACACGCAAGGCGCTCGTCGCGGCGCTGCTCAAGAAGGAGGCTCTCGCGTACTCGCGCGACACCCTCTACCTGTTCTTGACCGGCCTCGTGCTCGTCATGATCGTCGTGCTCGCGACCGTCGTCCCCGATTCGGTCGAAGAGCAGATCACACTGGGAGTGTCACCGCCGGTCTCGGAGCTCATCGCCAACGCGACAGATGAGCTCAAGCGCCTCGGGGCAACCGAACAGCAGCTCGCCGAGCTCGACGAAGCGGACCTCGCCGAAGGCGATGAGGGTCTCGATCTCGTCCAGTTCGAGACGGCGGACGATCTCTCGGCGGTCGTGAAGGGCGACCTTGAGGCGTGGCGAACCGCCGACGGAGGCCTCGTCCTACGCGATCCCGGCTCAGGCGAATCGAAGCCCACGGACGCGGAGAGGCTTTCAGTGAGCATTGGCATCGCGTTCCCGCCCACGTTCGTCAGTGACGTCGCAAGCAAGCAAGACGGCGTCGAGGTGACCGTCTTCTCGGACGCGTCGGTTCCGCCTGAGATCCAGGGGGCGATGCAGAGCTTCGTGCGCGAGGCAGGCTACCAGCTGGCCGGCGAGGAGCTCCCCGTGACGATGCCCGACGAGGACAGCATCGTGCTCGGTCAGGACCGCTCAGGCGACCAGATCTCGCTCCGGGACAAGCTCATCCCGATGCTCGCCTTCCTGATACTCATAATGGAGACGTTCTCGATGTCGTCGCTGATCTCAGTCGAGGTTCTGCAGCGCACCGTGGGCGCGCTGCTCGTCACGCCAGTGCGCGTCGCGGACTTCCTGTTCGCCAAGACGGTGTTCGGTACCGGGCTGGCGTTCAGTCAGGGCGTGGTGGTGCTCGCGATCGTCGGTGCTTTCACGACGGCGAACTGGAGCGTACTCATGGTCACGATGCTCCTCGGCGCGCTCATGTTCACCGGCATCGCGATGGTTGTGGGCTCGGCCGGCAAGGACTTCATCGGCCAGCTGTTCTACTCGATGGCATACGTGATACCCCTCATGATCCCCGCTTTCGGGGTGCTGTTCCCCGGATCGGCCGCACCTTGGATCCAGGTGCTGCCGAGCTACCCCGTCATCGCATCGCTCGTGGGTGCGAGCGTCTACGAGCTCGGCTGGCCGGAGCTCTGGACCTCGCTCGCCTACGCGCTCGCGTGGGTCTGTGTGATCTACATCGCGGGACTCGTGGCCCTGAAGCGGAAGGTGGAGTCGCTATGAGCCTCTCGCGGGTACTGCGCATCGCGAAGAAAGACTTCGCGCTCGGACCTCGCTCGCCGCTGTTCCTCTACACGCTTCTGCTTCCGGTCGTGCTTACGCTCGTCTTCCAGGTCGCGTTCGGGTCACTGTTCGCCCCGCAACCGCGGCTCGGGATCGTCGACCAAGGGGGCTCCGAGATAGCCGAACTGCTCGTGGCCGAGGAGGGCATCGACGTCACGCTCATCGACAACGAACAGGAGCTCAAGCAGCAGGTCGAGGCGAACGACCTCGATGCGGGCATGGTGCTCACCCCCGGCATCGATGAGAAGATCCGGACCGGCGCCCGGCCGCCGCTCGACTTCTACATAAGCGGTGAGAGCTACGCGTCGAACCGCATCATCCTGACTGTCACCGCGATCGACACGCTGAGGGTCGTGGAAGGCGGCAACGCCCCGATCACCGTGAACGTCGAGAACTTCGGCGAAGCGGGCCTCCCTGTCTCAACGCGCCTGATCCCGGTCATCGTCTTCTACGCGCTGGTCATGGCCGGCGTCTTCACGCCGGGCTCGAGCATCGTCGAGGAGAAAGAGAAGGGCACGCTGATGGCGCTTCTCGTCACGCCGGTTCGCACCTCCGAGGTCCTCGCGGCGAAGTGGGTGTTCGGCGCGACGCTCGCGCTGGCGATGAGCACGGTGACCCTCGCCCTGAACCGCGCGCTCGGCGGCAACGCGCTCGACCTGCTCGTCGTGCTCGCTATCGCTGCGGCGATGACGGCGATGCTCGGCCTTCTGGTGGGCGTCTTCTCGAAGAACTCGACGGTCCTCTTCGGACTGCTCAAGGGCGTGGGATGGTTCCTGTTCGCTCCGGCGATCTTCTACCTCTTCCCGAACTGGCCCCAGTGGATCGCGAAACTCTTCCCGCTGTACTGGATCATCGATCCCATCTGGCAGGTGGGCGTCATGGGCGAGCGCGTGACGACCGTCGCGTTCGAACTCGCCGTGGCGGTCGCGATCACCATAGCGCTGGTCCCGCTGACGCTATGGCTTGCGCGACGCATGCAGGCGCAGATGGCCGCAGGCTGACAATCGCGCGGATGACGGACGGCCAAGAGCGTGCAGCGGCGCGACGCCGCGCGCTCCGCTACACTCGCCCGCATGACCGCTGACACCGCCGCCGGGTCCCGCGAACGCCTCACCGCGCTGCTGCGCGTAGCCATGGCTGGCCTCATCTGGGGCTCGATTCCGCTTCTCCTGCGGGCGGCTGACGGTGCGAGCGTCGTGAAGGTCTTCTTCCGCGTGTTCTGCGCCGGCGTGGTCATCGCGGCATGGATGGCCGCGAGCGGCGGATGGCGCGAGCTCCTGGGACTCTCGCGCCGCAAGCTCCTGCAGGTCTGCTTGCAGGGGTTCATCCTGACGCTCAACTGGTTCTTGTTTCTCACCGCGATAGACCTCACCGACGTCGCGACCGCCGAGCTGCTCGCCTACACCGGGCCGGTCTTCGTCGCCGTGCTCGCGCCATACGTGACCCGCGAGCCCCTCGACCGCCGCGTGATCGCGCCTATCGCTCTCGCGCTTACCGGCATCGTTGTCATCGTCGCGCCGCACGGAGTCTCGCTGTCCAGCAACCGCCAGATCGTAGGCGCACTACTGGCGTTCGGTTCCGCCCTCACGTACGCCGCACTGCTGTTGCGTTCGAAGAAGATCCTGCGCGGCATCTCGAGCGGCGCGCTCATGCTCGTCGAGTACACCGTCGCCTCACTCGTGCTCTCGCCGTTCGTGCTCGCCGCCTATGCCCGTGGCGACGTGCCATCGACGCCTCAGGCGTACGCGGCCCTCGTCGCGCTCGGCGTGGTGCATACGGCACTCGCCGGCTTCCTCTTCCTCGGCGGACTCAGGCACGTACGTACGGATCATGCCGCCGTCCTCACATACGTCGAACCGGTCAGTGCGGTCGTCTTCGCCGCTTGGCTGCTCGGCGAGCCACTCACTGCCACAACGATCGCGGGAGGCGCCCTTGTCTTGGCGGGCGGCATCAGCGTTGCGCGCATCGAGGCTGTGAGCGGCGTTGAGACGGTCCCCCTCGAGGCGGCCGGAAGCGATTGCGACGGAACGGAGGACCTGGGCGGACCCTGTCGCGACGGGAATACACGTCCTGAGGCTCCCGAACGAAAGGCCATCCCGTGACGGGTCGACGCTTCGAACTCGCCGCAGATGCTGTGAGGCGCGTTGCGGCGCGTGACGGTTCGATATTCTCCGCCGACGCGGCTGTGGCCGCCGAGGCCGCCGCGTTCATGGGTTGGACCGACGCGGCGGCGCACGCCGATGCGCTCCTGCCCGAGATCGCAGCCCTCGTGGAAGACGCGGCCGCCGAGCCGCTCAACGACGTTGTGCTCCTGGGTATGGGGGGCTCGTCTCTCGCCGCACTCGTGATAGACGCGCTCGTCCCCGGCGGCGGTCCGAGGCTGCACGTCCTCGACACGACCGCGCCCGCTTCTGTCATCGCCGCGCTCGATGCACTCGACCCCGCCACGACACTCTACATCGTCGCGAGCAAGTCGGGCACGACGATCGAGCCGAACACGCTCTACGCGATCTTCCGTACGCACGCCGACGAGGTGCTCGGACGCGAGCGTGCCGGGAGACGCTTCATCGCACTCACCGACCCCGGTTCTGCGCTTGAGGCGCTCGCCACGACAGACGCGCTGCGGGCCTGTCTCTCCACGCCGCCGGATGTGGGCGGACGCTACTCGGCGCTGACCGCGTTCGGCCTCGTACCCGCTGCGCTCACCGGCGTCGACGTCGCCTCGCTCGTGCGCAGCGCGCAGAAGGTCGAGGACGCGTACCGCGCAGGCACGGCGGACACCCGTCTCGCCGACTTCATCATCGCGGCCGCCGAGCGAGGCACCGACAAGCTGGTCCTCCTCGCCGAGCCGGAGCTGCGCCCGTTCGGCTTGTGGGTCGAGCAGCTCGTCGCTGAGTCACTCGGTAAGGACGGTATCGGCGTCGTGCCGGTCATCGCACAGGACCAGTGGGGCGAGGCGCGTGGTGATGAGGCGTTCGTCGTGCTACGGGCCGCCGGCTCGGACGAGCCGCGGGTGCCGGGCGGCGGGGCCGCGCTCGTACTCGAATTGGGGGACCCGCACGAACTCGGCGGATGGTTCGTCGACTGGGAGTGGGCTGTCGCCCTGGTCGGCGCGGCGCTCGGCGTCAACCCGTTCGACCAGCCCAACGTCGCCGAGGCCAAAGCTGCGACGAACGCGGTCCTCTCCGGCAAGCGTCGGCCGCTGCCCTCAGACGTCGCCGTCAATGGCGTCGAGATCACGTGCGCGGGAGCACTGCCTCGGCCCGCGCATCCCGAGCGCTCGCTGACGTCGGCGCTCACCCGCGTGCTCAGCGCGACCGGATCCGCCGACTACCTCGCGCTTCTGGCCTTCGTGCCGGATTGTGAGCCTCTGATGGACAGGTTGATGCGCGCCGCAAGCGTCGTGACCTTGGAAACCGCGTGCCCCGTGTGCGTACAGATGGGACCGCGCTACCTCCACTCCACCGGCCAGCTCCACAAGGGCGGACCGGACTCCGGCGTCTTCGTGATGCTCACCACGCGAGACGAACGCGACGTGCGAGTCCCCGGTAAGGTGTGGACGCTTCGGGACCTGTACCGCGCCCAGGCCGACGGAGATCTCATCACGCTCGCCGCCCATGGGCGTCGCGTACTCCGTGTTGATGTCGGAGACGCCTCGTCCGCTGCGATGGCGCACTTCTGCGAGGCGCTCGAAGCCGCCGCCCGCCGGAGTGGAGCGCCGTAGCCGGGCGAACCTACTCCGCGTCTTGCTCGGCCGCGCGCGCGGCCTCTTGCTCCACCAGCTCGACGAGCTCGAATGACACCGCACCTGCATCGATGTGCAGAAGGCCCACGCTCCGGTGCGGCATTGAGCGACGCTGTGAGGCGGAACCCGGGTTCACGACGAGCGCCCGCCCGTGCCTCGACTCTGACGGCCGATGAGTGTGGCCGCACACGACCACGTCAGCACCGTCTGGTATCTCGCCCAAATCCGTCATATCGTGCACCACGATGATCAGCACGCCTGAGACGGCGACACACACGACAGCGTCGAGATCGCCCACGACCTCGCGGCGATCGCAGTTGCCGGCGACCGCCCTCACTGGTGCGATGGCTTCGAGTTCGTGCAGCACTTGCACGGAGCAGACGTCTCCCGCGTGGACGATCAGGTCGACCCCCGCAAGCGCACGGGCCGCATCCGGATGCAGTCGTCCGTGTGTGTCGGAGATGAGACCGACCACGGTGCGCTGCTTGGCCCCGGAGTAAGCCGCGGCGCTCAGAGGCCGAGGGCCTTCTTCAGCGAGGGTACGCGCCGCCGCGAGACGGGGATCTGCGTGCCGGCCTGATCAGCGATCGTGAGCAGGAGCGTGCCCCCATACATCGGGACGACCTCCTTCACACACGACAGGTTGACGAGGTAGCGCCGATGGATGCGGAAGAACCCAACGGGCTCGAGCTTCTGCTCGAGGCTCGCGAGCGACATCGTCGACAGATAGCGGTCCGCAGCCGTGTGCAGGTAGCTGTAGTCGTCCTTGGCCATGAGGTAGAGAATCTCCTCCACCGGTATGAGGAGTTTCTTGCCGACCTTCTCGACCAGGATACGGTCCACGCGCGCGGGCGCTTGTTCGGAGACGGGGACGAGGCGGGCTATCGCGGCTTCCAGCCGCTCAAGCTCGACAGGCTTGACAAGGTAGTCCGTCGCGCGGACTTCGAACGCCTTGACCGCGTGCTCTGAGTGAGCCGTGACGAAGATGATCGCGGGCGGTCGCGGGTGCGCCGAAAGCGCCTCGGCCAGCTGCACGCCCGTCAGTCCAGGCATGTTGATATCGAGGAAGATGACGTCGTACGGGATGGCCTTGATGAGCTGCATCGCCTCGATGGCGTTGCCGGCCTCACCCACTACCTCCACACCGCCCGCCTCACCGAGCAGATAGCGCAACTCGGAGCGCGCGGGCGCCTCATCGTCGACCACCAGTGCCTTGAGCATGCACGCCTCCCTGACGGCGTGAACCACGCGTCCGCTAACGCGACCCGGTCGGTCTCGTTCGTCCACAGTGTATCGGTATTCGTCCGGCCTGCGTACCGCTCACGATCGGGCGCACGATCGGGTCCGGCCCACGCTCGAGCAGGGTCATCCGCGTGTCACACGGCTCATCTGACACTCGCGATCTCATTCACTGCAAGCCACAGGGCCGAGACGATCAGAATGCACGCGAACCCGAGGCTCAACGTTCTGTCTTGCGCGCGGGCGCTGAGACGGGCGCCGATGATGGCACCTGGCACGACCCCGCACACAAGCCCGCCGGCGATCGACCAGTCAACGTTGCCGATCGCCGCATGCGTGAGCGTGCCTGGAACCGCAAGGATCGTCACAGCGACGAGGGAGGTGCCGATCGCGCGCTTGACGGGGAAGCGAAGCCAGCGCGAGAGCATCGGAACGAGCACGAACCCGCCGCCAAGACCGAGGAACCCGGAGTACGCCCCGGCGACCAGCCCGATGACCACGAGCCGAAGTGTTGCGGGCCTCCGGGTTGTGTCGCCGGGCGCGCCCTGGAGATCTGAGGGAACCTCGGCGACACCACCGCTCGCAGCCTCAGGCGCGGGCGTGGACGCGGGGACGGGGGGCCGCCTGAAGGCCTGGGCGGCCATGTCGACCGCTGCCCACGCGACTAGAGCCGCGGTCCCAAGAAGTACCGCCGTCCCACCCGCTAGACGGGTGAGCAACGCACCCAGGACCGCCGTCAGCGCACCCGCCGCACCGGCGATGATCCCGGCGCGGACGTCAGCCGAGCCCCGACGCGCGTGCGAGATCGCACCCGCTAACGCGCCCGGGATGATGACCGGCAGCGGTGTTCCCACCGCGATGAGCGGCGGTGCGCCCGCGAGGAGTCTGATCGCCGGGGTCGTCAAGATACCGCCACCGACTCCGAACATGCCCGACAGCACGCCCGCGGCAACCCCGATCGTCGCCGACAGCAGCCACTCGCCCATCACAGGTCACTCTGCGGGCGGTACCACCGGAAAGCGCCCCGTGATCGCCGTTCGATCGATCCGACGCTCTCCTGTGAACAGGCTTGCGAGCGCAACGTCTTCCCAGATGCGTTCCATAAGCAGCGGCCAGCGCCGTTGGAACTCGAAGTAGTCCTGACAGTGCTCGCGTGCGTAGGCGCTCGCGTCGCGCACCGCATGGAGCGCGGCGCTCAGGTAGCGCTTCTTCTCGGCGCGCGCGACGGCCCTGAGCACGCTTGTCACGAACGCCCTCCATCCCACCGACGAGTCGATGAACTCGCCGGGATAGGGGGCCATCGATTTCGGTGTGACCTGCCGAAGATCGACCTGCGACTTCGCGAACTCGATCTTCCGATGCTCGTACACGAAGCGGTAGACATCCTGGCGGAATCGAAGCGCCTCGCTCACGGCGCTCGGAGGCAGATGCACCGCCTTCCATTCATCGTCGATGAAGACGTCACCCCCGTGCATCCGGGCGTTGATGACGTAGTCAACGTCCTCTCCTCGCGTGACCCACGGGTCGAAGCTCACGGCAGAGAACATGTCGCGGTGCAACGCCATGATGCCCCCGAACGCGATCTTCGCGCGCTGGAGCCTCGGCGGCTTCATGACGACAGCGAGCGCGGCGTTGTAGGCATCACGCTGGCGCCAGAACATGTCGCACCAGTGCGCCTCGTCGTGACGTTGCCAGCGCCCCTCCCCGTCGACGTAGAAGCCGCTCTTGGCGATGAGCGGCGTGCCGTCCTGGAGCCGGTCGCCGAGGCCGTAGAGTGCGGTCTCGAGGAAGTCCTCGTCGGTCACGATCTCGTCGTCATCCAGAAACACCACCGCATCGTGGCCGAGCACCGCGGCCGCGATGAGGCCCGCGTTGCGGACCGCGCCGTAGCCGGTGAGCGTGATCCCCTCGATGAGATCCGCGAATTCGAGCTGCTCAAGACGCCGGTGAAGCGATCCCATCTCCGCCGGTCCGAACACGAACGCATCGATAGCCGGATACTCAGCGACGATGTCTCGCACGCGGTCCTCGGCGCTGTGCGCCACCGACTCGTCGGTGACCGCCACGATCACCACGACACGGCCCAAGCGGCGCACCTTCATCAGCGACTCGAGACACGGCCCAAGCGGCGGATCGACCTCGTCGATCGGGGTGGGATGGTCGTAGATCGCGGCCTGGTCGTCACTGAAAGCCCGGCCGCGACCGCTACGCGCACGCGTCCAGAAGGTAGGGATTACGACGACGGGCTCCACGTGTGGGCACGCTCCTGGTCAAGAGGGGACGGCATCGAGCATACCCGCCCATGATACCCCTACGAGGCGTCGGATGCGCGGCCCGGGCCACCTGCCGCATCCTCCACGGCGGCCCCGTCGACGACGCAGCGCTCCAGCGCGCGGGACAACACCTGATAGGGCCGCGAGCCGATGAGCAGTTCGTTGCAGATCAGTGCCGCCGGCGTCGCCGTGACACCCATCGCGAGCGCGAGATGCCTGAACTGGTGGAGCCGCTCGTCGAAGCGTCCCCGGGCGATAGCATCGATCACGTCCCCAACGTCGAGACCCTCCTCGCGAGCGACGGCGAGCACTTCATCGACCGCTCCGATGTCGCGAGACTCTCCCGCGTAGGCCGCAAAGATCGCCTCATGCACAGACTCATGGATCCCCGGGCCCATGTCGCGAGCGTACTCGCCCAGCGTCAGGGCGGCGTGCGTGTTCGGCAGGAAGCTGGGCGCTGTGAACGTGAGCCCGCCTTCGGCGGCCATGCGGCGCATGTGTTCCTCGACGCGCTCCGAGTGACCCGCACCAGCCGAAGCCACCGGCACGCCCTCGGAAGGCAGATCGGGCCTGAGCTCGAAGGGCACGAGGAACAGCTCGATGTGGTGCTCGGCGCGCAGCTGTTTGAGACGAGGCCAGTCCAAGTAGCAGAACGGGCACGCGTAGTCGAAGAAGACCAGTACCCGCGGGGTCTCCCCCGCCAGACCGTCCCCGGGCGTCGCTTCGCCACGTCGATCCATGCGCCTCCTTCGAGCGAGCCGCCTCGTTCGGATGTAGATACCCGTGCCGACGCTCCTCAGCGCACGATCGGCAGGAGCGCGCCGCAGGCGGCGCACGCGCCGGCATCGGTCAGCCCCGACGGGTCTGCCGCGAAGCTCCGGCGTCGTACCGCGACCGCTCCGCACGACGGGCACAGCGTGTCCTCACCGCCGGGAACGTCGACGTTGCCCACGTAGACGTAGTGCAGACCTGCGTCACGACCGATCTCGCGCGCGCGCTCCAGCGTGGGGACGGGAGTTCGCGCCAGATGCGCGAACTCGAGATAGGGCTCGAACCTCGTGACGTGCCACGGGGTGTCCTGACCGAGTTCGCTCGAGATCCAGCGCGCAATCAGACCCAGCTCGGCGTCGGAATCGTTCACGGTGGGCACGATGTTGGTGACGCACTCCACATGCATCTCATGCACGCGACGCGCGCGTACCGCACTCTCTCTCACGGCTTCCGGATGACGCACGTGGCACAGCGCCCGATAGGTCTCCACGTGGAAGCCCTTGATGTCGACGCGCCACACATCGATGCACTCAGCGAACAGATCGAGTCCCGCCTCGGTGACGTAGCCGTTCGTGACCATGATGGTGTAGAGGCCCGCATGACGTGCTGCCCGCGCGCCGTCGAGCACGTACTCGAGCCAGATGACGGGTTCGTTGTACGTCCACGCCACACCCGCACAGCGGTTGTCACGCGCGAACCCGACGATGTCTTCCGGCGGCAGGTGCGTCAAACGAACCGAACCGTCGTCGCCCCTCGGTCGCGATATCTGCCAGTTCTGGCAGTGGCCGCAGCGCATCGTGCACCCGACTCCGCCGAGCGAGAGAACGCGGGTCCCGGGATGGAAGTGGAAGACGGGCTTCTTCTCAACGGGGTCAGCCGCCACCGAGCTGACTAGCGCGTACGTCAGCGCCCTCAACCGTCCATCGACGACGCCGCGCGCGCCGCAGATGCCCCGGTCGCCCTCGGCGATGAGGCATGCATGCGGGCACAGGCCGCAGCGCACCCGCTCACCCTCACGTATCCCGAGCAACGCATCGTGCACTCGGACCACCTCGTGCTTCCGGCGCGCACGCTCGTCCGCGATCGTGTCTACCCGGCCGCGAGCTCGACGCGATCGCGACCCGCCCGCTTCGCACGGTAGAGTGCCGCGTCTGCGGCCTCCAGCAGCGCCTCGGCATCGGAAGCCTCGTCTCCGAACGCGGCTACGCCGATCGAGACGGTGATACCCACCCGCGTGCCGTTCCCCGCATCGACGACGAGCGCCCTCAGTGACGCGCGCACCTTCTCCGCAACGGCCCACCCGTCAGTCTTCGGCGTATTGGGCAGGATCAGCGCGAACTCGTCGCCGCCGTAGCGGACCGCGAGATCGGTAAGGCGCAGCTCGGCCTTGAGCAACACGCCGACGCCGCGCAGCAGCGCGTCGCCAGCCGCGTGTCCGCACCCGTCATTGATCTCCTTGAAGCCGTCGAGGTCGAGCATCACGAGGGAGAGGGGCACTCCGTATCGGGATGCGCGCGCGACCTCTTCACCCAGCCGGTCTTCGAAGGCACGCCTGTTGTGGAGCCCCGTGAGCTCGTCGGTGACCGCCTGGCGAGCGAAACGATCGCGCTCGCGCTCGAGTCGCTTCTTGGCCAGCGGAAAGCACATCTCCCACGTCGAGTTGCCCAAGCAGATCGCCGCAGCATGCTCGACACACGTGTCGTAGCCGCACGTTCCACAGTCGACGGTCTCGTTTCGGTTCGCGAACTCACCGGCCTGCAAGACGAGGTCTATCTCCTCGTCTGCGGGCTCACGGAACACGGTGGGCTCGGGGCGGAACGACCGCTGGAGCGGCACCGATGGCAACGCAGAGAGCAGCGTGCGGGAGTCGACCGCTGGGGGCGCCTCACGCTCACGCTCACGGATGTCGATGTTGCGTTTCGCGAACACCGAGAGCTCAGGATTGACACACGGACCGTCGATGCATCCTTCGCAGTTCAGCATATCGACCACCGCCGGGCACGCCTCCCCCCGAACGATGCCTCCGAGCAAGACGTCGAGCTCCGCGAGCCCGCGAACCACCACCACATCGCGGTCGGTACGGCTGCTCTCGGTCAGCAGCCGACGGGGAAACCCGTCCGTAGCCGACAGCTGCTTGAGTGCGCGCGGGCGCCGCAGGTGTGGGGATTGTGAGCGAACGTCCGGCACCTCCGCCAACAAGCGCTTGAGTTCGTCGAAGCCGATCGCCACGTCGACGTCACCGAGCAGCTCTGGCCGATAGACCTCGTCCTTGCGCGCCCAGCACGGCGAGACGTAGACAATGGCGACATCGTGGTCGTAGACATGCCGTACGAGGCGGGCTTGGGCGATGTAGGGCGGCACGAGCGGAACGAGCATCTCAGCGAGCTGTGGATAGAACTTGCGCACCCAGTCCACGCACACCGGGCACGTTGAGCGGATACGCGGCCACATCGCGGCGCTGTCGCGCGGGCTTACCTGATCGTGCGCCGCCGCCACGAGCTCCTCGCCGATGACGGTGGTCTCCACACCGGCAAAGCCGATCGCCTCGAGCCGTCGCTCGACATCGACAGCGGGCAGCGGATGAAGGGCGGCGATGTACTCGCTAGCGAGGACGGCCACAACTGGGAGCTCCGAGGCGAGGAGTTCGCGCACGCGGCCAAGGTCGTCGCGCACCTCGTACACTCCCGCACCGCACTCTGTCACGCAGACGCCGCACCTCACGCACCGCTCATCGATGACCTCGGTGCGCCCGTCCACCATTCGCAGGGCGCGGGCCGGACAGTGCCGCATACACCCCCAGCACTCGCGACAGCGCTGTGGATTCGAGCTGATGAGGGATCCGGAGGGCGCAGCGAAATTCACCTCCGGCATGCTTCGTGCGGCCTCTACCACGCGCTCCCCCAAGCTCACGCCTCCGGCCCCGCCATCGCCTGGAATCCCAAGCGGCGCAGGGCGACAAGCAGCGGCCACCCAAGCCCGAAGACGACGACAGCCTCCCCGATGCCGACCGCGGCTACACCGAAAAGATACATCGGAAGCCACATGCCTTCCAAGTCGATACCCAGGAGCGGCACTTGGTAGAGCCCCAATCCTTTGACCAGAATCGGGAGATACGCGGACACGATGAGCGCGTTGGCGACCACCGGGCCCAGAAGTCCGCACGCTTCGCGTCGCCGGAAACGCCACGTCCACGCTGCGCCTGCGGCGGTCGCGAGTGAGCCGAACACGACGTCGAGCAGGGCGAGCGGCCCCAGCGCCGGCAGATTGAACAGGTTCGCAAGAGCGGTGCCCAGTGCAAGTCCCGGTATCGCGGCCGGTGTGAAGAACGCGATCACGGTGAACGCCTCACTGATCCTGAGCTGGACCGGGCCCCACGAGAGCGTCTGCATCACCTGCATGGTGAGAACGGTCAGTACCGCGTGGATTGCCGCGATGATGCCCGCCTGCGCAATGAACCGCGTTCGGCTCACGACCATCCCCTCGCTCCCGGGCGCACGAAGACGGGCGTGCGCGTTTCGCGGATGATAGCAGCGAGCAGAGCGGTGCGCTACGCGAGCAGGTCGGGCCGTTCGTACCCGACATCCGCGAGCAGCCCCGTCCCTCCGGCGACGGCCATACGGTCGAGAACTCCAAGCAGTGCCTCGACGACGCGAGGGTCGAACTGCGTGCCTGACGCGCGCGTGATCTCGTCGCGGGCCTTCTTGAGCGTGAGCTTCTTGGCGTACGAGCGCTGTGTCGTCATCGCGTCGAAGGAGTCCGCGACGCACAGGATGCGGGCGAGCAGCGGAATCTCCTCGCCCTTGAGCCCATGCGGATAGCCGGTGCCGTCCCAGCGCTCGTGATGGTGCAGGATGATGGGCGTCAGCGCCTTCAGGAAGTCGATCTGGTCAACGATCTCGGCGCCGATCTCGACGTGCGCCTTGGCGCGCTCGAACTCCTCCGGAGTCAGGCACGTCGGCTTGAGCAGGATCTCCTCAGGCACCCCGCCCTTGCCCACATCGTGAAGCAGTCCCGCGAAGCGCAGGTGCTCGACCGCCTCGACCCCGAGACCCATGCTGGCTCCGACAGCCATCGCGTACTCCATCACGCGACCGGCGTGGCCCGCGACTGTGCGCTCGCCGTAGTCGAGGGTCGCGGACAGCGCCGCGATCGTCTTTGCGTACTCGTCGCGGATTCGGGAGAACAGCGCCGACCTGCCGAACGCGGCACTGGCATGCGCCGATATGCCTTCGAGCAGGGCGTGGTCCTGCGCGCCGTAGTGTATTCCGTCGGAGCGGGCCAGGAAGAGGTAGCCCACGTCAAGATCGCCGTAGCGGAGTTCGGAGATAGCTACCGACCAGTCCTGCGGCTCATCGATCTCCTCGAGCGCCCCCTGATGGGTAACGAAGCGCATCTCCTCGTAGGGATCGTGTTCCGCTTCGCGCCCTGAGACGATTCCGAGCACTGTGTCAGGGGCCGTTGCTGCGACGGCGCCGCGTACGACGACGTCGGCGCGATCGCGCCCCCAGCCTGTCAAGACCAGACCGGCCAGCTCGAACGTGAACGACTTGTCGATGACGCTCGTGATGAGTTCGGCGACACTGTTGACGTCGCTCCTGCCGCCGAGCGCGGTGGCGAGCTCGTTGAGCTGCGCATATCCCGCCATCGCCCGCTCTACGGCCGCCCGCTCGTCCTCACGCTCGACTGCGATAGCCATGAACTGGCCGAACCTGCCCAAACGGGCCACGCGGTCCTGCGGAAGCGGCAGGGCCGATGAAGGCAACCGGACCTCAAGAACGCCTAAGACGCGGTGGGACAGCACGAGGGGCATCGCGAGGGTCGAGGATCCACCCTGGCCGGGCGCCACGACGGTGCGACGGGTCTCGACCGCTCTGCCCGACGCCGTTGAGGTTCGCGGCACCAACGCCCCGACCGCCCCGCGCCACCCTTCAGTGACCGCGACGACCTCGAGGCTCGAGCCGTGCGGCCGCAGGACGGCACCCGCCTCCCCGCCGATCAGAGCGACCGCCTCGTCCGCGATAGCAGCGAGGGCACCGGCATCGAGCCGCTCAGTCGACACGACCTGGTGGCCCGCGGTCACGAAGAGCCTGAGTTCCTCGATTCGCTCCGCAGCGGCAGTGCGTTCCGCCGTAGCGTCAAAGATCGTCTGGGCGGACGCGAGGACCATCTGCAGGTAGGCGTCTGCCTGCCGGCGCGCGATGACGGGCAGCGTCTTGACAGCCTTGCGCGCCGCGTCCTGATTGCCACTCCGCGTCAGCATCGCCTCGTAAAGCCCACGCCGCTCGCGCGTTGATGTAACGAACCCGCCGATGATGACGTGCGCTACGATTCGCCCGTCACGGCGAACCGGCTTGTAGAGTGTGGCGAGGCCTGAGCGGCACACCATGCGTCCCGTACTGCTCTCCGGCGCGGGATAGCTGTCGAAGCACCCCAGCAGACCGGCCTCCCTGTTGGTTGAGCCGACGTGGCACGCGCCGCACGACATCGCCACCGATGAGTACGATTCGCCGGTCGCGAAGTCGACGACCGCGACGCTGACGCCCGCGGCCTGCAGCAGCGCATCAGCGGCAGTACGCCACTCGGGGGAAGCGAATGCGTTGCGCGCTATGTCCCGCTCATGAACCGCCACCGATGCGCCCACCTTCGACGACATTGACACACCCTCGTGGAGAGTATCGTCGCGTTGCGCATCAGGCTTGAGAGCGACATCAGGGCCTGCCGCGCGGCACGACCACCTCAAAGGTCGTACCCACGCCGACCGTGCTCGTGACACCGATCTCCCCGCCCATGTTGTCAACGATTGACTTGGCGATCGCCAGACCCAGGCCGAAGCCGCCCTCGCCCTCGGCACGGGCTCGCTCGCTGCGGAAGAACCGGTCGAACACGTGCGGAAGCTCCTCCGGTCCGATCCCGACTCCAGTGTCGCGCACCGTGATGACGAGGTCGTCCTTCCTGCGCACCGTCTGCACCGTGACGACGCCGCCTACCGGCGTGTATTTGCCGGCGTTGTCGAGGAGTATCGACACGACATCCTCCAGCCGATCAGAATCTCCAACCATGAAGAGCGACTCCTCGCCCGGACCGACAAATTCGATGTCTCGCTCGATATGGACGCTCGCAGTCGCCGCGAGACGATCGCGCACTACAGCATTGAGGTCGAAGCGCTCTGACTTCAGCCGAAGCCCCTGGTCGGCGTGCAACAGATTGAGCAGGTCACTCGTGAGGCGCGCCATTCTGCGCGACTCGCGGTCGATGGCATCGATCGATTCGTCGCGTACCTTGGGGTCGTCAGCGCCCCACGCGCGCAGGATGTTCGTATAGCCACGTATGCCCGCGACCGGGGTAGCGAGCTCATGCGACGCGTCCCCCACGAAGCGCGCCTGCGCTTCGGCGCGCCTGCCAAGTCGCTCGATGAGCCGGTTGATGGAGCGCGCCAACTCACCGATTTCGTTGTCACCCATCGCGGGCAGCCGTTCATCGAGCCTGCCCGCATCGATCGAGTCCGCAGCCTTGCGCAGGTCGTTCACGAGCGTAAGGACCCATCCCATCGACGTCTGCACCAAGACGATCATCACTAGCATCGTGGTCAGCGCGAGGACGGTCATCGGCAAGCGGATGGCGTCGATCATGCGCTCTTCTGTCTCTGGATGGTAGACGACGTCGAGCACCCCGGTAGCGCCCCCCGGTAGCGATACCGGCACATGGATTGACGCCACGCCAAGACGTGCGTCTCGCACCAGGCCGCGCATCAAGTTGCCGCGCGTCTCAAACGAGCGCGTGATCTGCACGTTGTCGCGCGCTTGTTGCCGCTGGACACCGGCGTCGAGCTGCCGCGCCTCTGGATCCGACGCCCAGAGAGGACGGAGATTCTCGTCGTAGAGCGCGTAGTGCGTGCGCTCCAATGCGCCGCTGCGCAGTGTGTCCGACAGTCGGCGTACTAGGTCGGCGCGCGCCGCGCGTACCGCCTCCGGATACGGATAGCCCGATCCGGCGTTCCGTTCCCAAGCACCGGCAGCCGACTCCTGCACGACGCTCTCCGCACTTTGAGCGACGCGCTCGGTGGCTTCATAGACTACGATCTGCATGCCGTCGAAGACGATGACGTACGTGGTCAAGGCGACGCCGCCCGCGACGAGCAGCGCGAAGGATAAGGAGATGAGAAGCAGCCATCCCCTGAGGGACCACGAGCGCATCTAGGTCCTCGAGAAGAAGTACCCGACCCCGCGTATCGTACGGATGGTCTGGTTCCCTTCGTCTCCGATCTTGTTGCGCAAGTGGCAGACGAAGACCTCGATCACGTTGCTGTCAGTCGAGCGCTGTCCACCCCAGACCCTCTCAAGAATCTCATCCCTGCTGATGACTCGCCCGGCATTGAGCACGAAGAACTCGAGCAGGTCGTACTCTTTCGCCGTGAAGTTCACCGGCTCTCCGGCGACGGTAACGCTGCGAGAAGAGGGGTCGATCTCTATGTCGCCCACCCTGAGCTGGGGCGCGGGCCGGTCCTGCTCGACGCGCTTGAGCAGCGCACCGATGCGCGACAGCAGTTCGGGGATCTCGAAAGGCTTTCGCAGGTAGTCGTCCGCACCCGCGTCGAATCCCGTCACTACATCTTGCGTCTCAGAACGCGCTGTCAGCATCAGGATCGGTTGCGCGTCCCCGCGGCCTCGGAGCGCACGGGCCACCTCGAGGCCATCCATACCGGGCAGCATCAGATCGAGCACGATCACGTCCGGCCGGAACTCGGCCACCGCATCAAGTGCGGTGTCTCCGTCGGCCACCTTGCGGACGTCGAAGCCCGCGTGCGACAACTCGAGTTCGACGAAACGCCCGATCGTCGCATCGTCCTCGACGACGAGGATCCTGGGTATGTCACTCATGCATGTCTCCTTGCCTCGGTGGCCGGGCTCACTTGACGAGAAGTTCGGCGATCTGCACGGCGTTAAGGGCCGCTCCTTTGCGAAGCTGATCCGCGACGACCCACATCGCGAGTCCGTGGGGCACCGTCGAGTCCTCGCGCAGACGACCGACATAGATGTCGTCTGTGCCCTCGAGCATCGCCGGCATCGGATAGCCAGCACCGTCGGGATCATCGAGCACAGTCACTCCCGGCGAGGAAGAGAGTGCATCGCGCGCCTGTTCGCAGGTGATTGGCGCGCAGAACTCGATGTGAATGGCCTCGGAGTGGCAGCGAAGCACGGGAACCCGAACGCAAGTCGCGACCACGTCTATGTCAGGCCTCCCCATGATCTTCTTGGTCTCGAAGACCATCTTCCACTCCTCTTTGGTGGAGCCATCTTCAAGAAACACGTCGATGTGCGGGATGCAGTTGAACGCGATGCGGTGAGCGAACTGCTCGATACGGATCTCCTGCCCGCGAAGCAGGTCACCCGTTTGACTGTACAGCTCGTCCATCGCCGCTTGACCGGCACCCGACGCGGCCTGGTAGGTCGCCACCACCACTCGCCGGATGGACGCGATCTCGTCGAGCGGCTTGAGGGCGACTACCATCTGTATCGTCGAGCAGTTCGGATTCGCGATCACGCCCGCATGCCGCCCCACGTCTCCGGGATTCACCTCGGGTACCACGAGCGGGACGTCGTCATCCATGCGAAACGCCGAAGAGTTGTCGATCATGACAGCGCCCGCACCCACCACAGTGTCCCGAAACGCGCGGCTCACGCCGGCACCGGCGCTGAAAAGCGCTATGTCGACACCCTCGAAGCTTGCCGCAGTCATCTCCTCGACGACGAGTTCTCCGCTTCCGAACGGAACGCGCTTGCCGGCCGAGCGCGCCGAAGCGAGAGCGATGACGCGCGCGGTCGGAAACTCACGCTGCGCGAGCACCTTGAGCATCTCGCGGCCCACGGCGCCGGTCGCACCGGCAACGGCGACCACGGGTCTCTCCGGCATAGGCGTGTCCCATCCCATGCTCATGTCACTTCCCCGCATGGCGGCGAGACCTCAGCGATGTCAGAGTCTTCCGCCAGACCGAAGGCCGCATGCAAGGCTCGCACCGCCGACTCCACCTGGCCGCCGGCGATCACGCACGAGATGCGGATGGGCGACGTCGAGATGAGGTCGATGTTCACGTCGGCGTCGGCGAGCGCAGAGAACATGCGCGCGGCGATACCGGGGTGTGTGCGCATCCCGGCGCCCACGAGCGAGACCTTGGCGATCGAGTCGTCGATCGAACACTCGCGAGCGCCCAGGTCGCACACGAGCGACTCGACGATGCGCCGCGCCTTGGGCAGATCGGTCTCGGGTGTCGTGAATGAGATGTCTGTCGTGCCGTGTTCTGACACGTTCTGGATGATCATGTCGACGTTGACGTGCCCGTCCGCGAGTCTGCCGAAGACCGTTGCAGCTACGCCCGGGTGGTCGGGAACATCCCGAATGGTGATCTTGGTCTCGCTCGTGTCGTGCACGACGCCCGAGATGATGGCCTGCTCCATGGTTCCGTCGGCCTCCTTGATGATGGTGCCGGGCAAGTCGTTGAAGGAGGAGCGGCAGTGGATGATGACGTGGTGGTTGCGCGCGAACTCAACGCTGCGCATCTGCAGCACGCCCGCGCCACTCGCCGCCATCTCGAGCATCTCCTCATATGAGATCCTGTCGATCTTCCTAGCGTCTTCGACGACGCGCGGATCCGCAGTGTAGACGCCGTCGACGTCGGTATAGATCTCGCACACGTCAGCACCGATTCCCGCGGCAACGGCGACCGCGGTGGTGTCGGAGCCTCCTCGCCCCAAGGTAGTGATCTGCCCGTCGGCGGTCATTCCCTGAAAGCCGGCCACGATCACGATCCGGCCGTTAGCCAAGGCCTCCTTGACGCGGTCCGCACGGACCTCCGTGATCTTCGCCTTGCTGTGCACGGCGTCGGTCACGATTCCCACCTGCGACCCTGTGAACGAGACCGCTTCGGCGCCCTGGGCGTGGATGGCCATGGCGAGCAACGCGATCGAGACCTGCTCGCCGGTGGAGAGCAGCATGTCCATCTCGCGCTCGGGCGGCTCCGGACCGATCTCGCGTGCCAGTGCGACCAGCTCGTCGGTCACGTGACCCATCGCTGAGACGACGGCGACCACGTCGTCTCCCTCCTCCTTGCGCTTCACGAGACGGGTGGCGACGGCACGGATGCGCTCGGTCGTCCCGACCGACGTCCCGCCGAACTTCGCCACCACGAGTCCCATACGACCCTCCCCGCGACGCGCCCCACAACATGGACAGCGCCACATCTTAAGGTTTCTCGCCAGTGTAGGGTTTCCCCGCGAAGCGCGCCACGTGACGTGGCCGCACTCACTCCCCGTCGACGAACTCGAGGTCGTGCGCAAGATGCCGCATCCGCATCGATAGTCCGTCGAGTGCGTCCGCGTAGAAGTGCTCCACGAGCGCGGGGCCGGAGACGCTGCCCATCGCGCCATCGATGCGCTTCAGCGCCGCACGCATCGTCGAAAGCTCGCCGTCAAGAACGGCAGGCGCATCGTCCAGGAACGACACCCGGCCGCGTACGATGCGGAAGGGCATCTGTTCCGCCTCGAAGAATGCATCGGCCTCACTCTCGATGTTGGCCGCGAGCCGGGGTCCGCCGAGCCTGCGGAAGCTCGCGAACAGGCCGTCCACGAGCGCCGCGAAGATCGCGCGCGCCTCCTCGGGGGCGATCTCGTCGGACACGATGGCGGGCACGCCGATCTCGGCCTCATCAAGACCGGAGACGACCTCGACGAAAATGGAGACGATGCGCGGATCGAACTGTCCACCGGCGCAAGCCTCGAGCTCCTCGACGGCCTCGGCGACCGACCTGCCTCTGCGGTATGGCCGGTCGGCGGTCATGGCCTCGAAGCTGTCGGCCACGGTCAGGATGCGAGCGAGCAGCGGAATCTCCTCGCCCTTCAGCCCAGCGGGATAGCCTGAGCCGTCGTAGGCTTCGTGATGATGCCGAACGACCGGGGTGATGGCCCAGGGGAAAGCGACGGGCTTCAGGATGTTCGCGCCGATCAACGGATGGTGGCGCATCTGCGCCATCTCGTTGTCGTCGAGCCTGCCGGGCTTGAGGAGGATGTCGCCCGGAACGCCGATCTTGCCGATGTCGTGCAGGTAGGCGGCCATCTCGAGCGCGACACGCTGCTCGTGAGACAGGCCCATCCGCTCAGCCGTCAGCGTCGCGTAGGTCGCTACGCGATCCGAGTGACCGCGTGTGTACGTGTCCTTGGCGTCGACCGCCGCCGCGAGCGACTTGACCGTCGCCAGATACGCTTCCTGGAGACTCGAGAACAGTTCGATGTTGCCGACCGCGATCGTGACGTGGTTCGCGATGGTGGAAAGCAGCCGTACGTCGTCGCTTGAGAATCTATAGTCGTTCCTGCTCGACCCGATCGTGATCGACCCGATGGCGCCCTCGTTAGACACGAGCGGAACGCAGAGCGCCGCTCGCGCGCCGGTGACGGAGTCGACCTGCTCCCGCTCCGCACCTGGATTCGGATTGAAGATGAGCGGACGGCCCTCTCTGACGACCCACTCCGACATCGACGAGCTCAACGCGCCGTTGGCGCGCTTGTCCGGGTCCCCGCGCAGAGCGCGGATGCTGAGGTCTCCGGAGTCCCGGTCGCGCAGCACCATGTAGCCGAGGTCGAGATCGAAGATGCGCAGCGCCGACTCAAGCACCGAGCCCAGGAGCTCGTCCATGTCGAGCGTCGAACCGAGGGAGCGGCTCATTTCGTAGAGCGTCGCGAGTTCGAGCACCTTCTTCGTTAGCGAGTCGGAGCGCTCCTTGAGCGAACACGTCATGTCGTTGAACGTCGTAGTGAGCTCGGCCACTTCGTTGGAACCGGCGACCTCGAGACGGGTGTTGAAGTCGCCGTCAGCGAGGCGCCGTGCGGCGCCCGCGAGCTCGATGAGCGGATCCGAGACGCGTCGGGCGATCCATCCGCCCAGGCCCACGAGCGCAACGACCGCCACCACCGACCACATGGCGATGAGGTTGCGCGTAGTGCGCACGGTCTGCTCGCTGACCCTCTGGCTCACGATGCCCACGAGGTACCCGGTCGACGCCGCATCGACGCTCCCGGGCAGATTGACCCGCGATGCCCAGACCTGGTACGGCACGTGCCCAAGGCGAATGCTTCCATGGCCCGGACGGTGTGTGTCGGTCTCCTCGAGCACGTGTCGCACTGTTGGATCCGGCTCGTTGAGTGAAGCCGCGATCCGCGCTGAGCTGACCTTGTCGAAGCCGCCTCCCACGGTCAACGCGATCCGGCGGCGTGACGAGTCGTAGAGTGCGTAGGCGGTCCCCTCGGCAACGCCAAGAGACTGAAGGAAACCGTGGTCCAACTTCTCCCCGAGCAGCAAGCGGGCCTCGGCACCTGTGACGGGATAGCCCACAACGAGTGCATGACCCGCTGAGTACGGGACGACTGCGGCCCGTGGTCGCGCCTGCGTCTTGGCGGTCACGGGCGGTAGAGCCGCAGGATCGATCGCGGCGGCAAGCGGACCGGTACGCGCGATGGGAGAACCTGTTGAATCTCGCACCATGATCAGGTCGAACCCGAGCGAGCGGTTCTGTTGTTCGATCTGCCGCTGCGCCGCGTCGAAGTCACCCGCGAGCATGGCCTCCGTCAACTCACCCTCGTCAGCGGCGAACCTGGCCTCCCGGAGCATCTGCTCGGCATGGCTCCGGTAGCGATGAGCGAGGTTCTCGGTCGAGTTCGCCGCGTGCGACATGACCCATTCGTTTGTGAGCTCTTCGAGGAAGTAGACGGCCACAATCGTCGCGATGATACCGACGACGATCGACGCCGCAAGCAGCGGATACACAATCTGGTTGTAGAGGCGGGCACTGAACAATGAGCGTGTGCGCATACGATGTGCGCGACCACAGCGGTCGCGACCTACCTCATCTCCGTCGCGGTACACCAGGTACGACACACACGGGCGCGAACGGCAGACCGGCGAACCCGCACCCGCGCGTGCAGCACGAAGGCGCTCTCACCTTTCGTCAGGTGGACGCTTCGTGCTGCACACGTCCCCAGCACATTCTTTGCCGTCGTGCGGTCTTTTCAATCAGCCACACTCGGCACGGTTGTGCCAGAAGGGCTGGGACGACGGAATCATGGGTTGCAGAAGTCGCACCGGCCGGGATCAGCCGGCTCGCCGCGGCTTACTTCGAGGCTCTCGCGCATCCCGCAGCTCGGGCAGCCCCAGATCTCGGACAACGCCTCACGAGTGGGGAGCCCGCACGAGGCGCACGGAAGTCCAGCCCGGCGCTCGATCACCCAGTAGCCGGGGGCTTCGCACGACGGACACAGAGAGCGTAGCTTGCGCGCGAGGTCCTCAGCCGCGAGCCGGATCAGCTCCATCCTGGTGGGGTTGGCGTGCGCGCGCAGGTCGACCTCGATGAATACGTTCCCGTTCGCGGCGAGCGCTTTTGACCGTGAGAATGCCTCAGCGTAGGACTCCCACGTGTCGAGACCCTTGATGATGCGCCTGTCATCGACGCTGTCGGGCCGTATGACGAGTCCGTGCTCCGGGAAGCCCGACTCCCGGGCGAACCGCTCGGCCGCCTCCCATTCGCCCGCACGTAAGTGCCCCGATTTCGCCGCCCCTTGGGCGGAGCCCACGAGCGTGTATCCGCGGACGTCGTCTACGAGAACTACGATCTCGACGTTCCAAGGAAGCAAGCCCGTGAACGGGTCGCGGTCGAACGAGCCTTCGCTCGCGACCCCGGCCGAAACGCGGGCAAGAGTCAGTCCGATGCGGGCCTTGCGTGTCGCCGCGTCCAGCTGGCTACCATGGCGCGGCGTCTCGCGCGTGAAGGTTCCCAGTTGGTCGGTGTCGTAGCCGGAAACGAGCTCGACGGAGCAGCCGAGCGCCTGTTCGAGCGCGGGCGTGATGACACGCTCCTTGCCGTGCTGGGTGAGAAGCGCGATGCGTTCGCCTACGTATGCGCCTCGTGTGGGAGTCAAGCCTTCGATCATCATCCCAATGCCCGAAGAGTACAGTCCGGAGCTTGTCGGGGAGCGGGCGTCCTACCCGTGATGTCTCAGAATCGATGGTACCTGAGCGAATGATTCGTTTGAAGCGCCCATACCTATTGAACAGCACCCTGTTTCACCGTATCTTCACTCTTCAATGATGAGCAGTCACCGGTTGCTTTCGAGCTACTTGCCGTGACACAAGAAGAACGGTTGGCAATGGCACTTTCGGAGATCATCACCCAGATAACCACGCCACAGATCATGTTTTTCGCAGTCGGGATGCTTGCCGCATTGGTCAGGTCAGACCTCAAGATTCCCGAGGCGATGAGCACCGCGATGATGATCTTCCTGCTATCCGCTATAGGCCTGAGGGGCGGAGTAGGACTCAGCAGCGTGAGCCTTACGGAGGCCCTGTTGCCCGCACTTGCGGCTGCCGCACTCGGGATCTCGATCGTGCTGGCCGGGTTCTTCGTGCTGCGACGGCTGAAGTTTGACCCCGCCAACGCAGGCTCGATAGCCGGTCACTACGGTGCCGTCAGCGCGGTGACCATGGTCATGGGGTTCGCCTACCTCGACCGCATAGGCATCAAGTACGAGTCGTTCATGCCTGCGCTCTATCCGTTCATGGATAGCTTCGCGATCCTCACCGCGATAGTCCTCACGCGTTCGATACTCGACCGATCCCGAGCAGAATCACCGGGCACGAGCGTGAATCTACTATCCACCCTAGCGGACGGCGTCCGCGGGAAATCGGTCCTCGTCCTGATCGCCGGACTCGTGATCGGCTACATCGGCGGCGAAGCAGGCACCGAACAGATCATGCCTTTCTTCGGCGACATGTTCCGGGGCATCCTGTGCCTGTTCATGCTCGACATGGGTATCGTCGCTGCCGGAAGACTCCACGAGTGGCGGACCGTGGGTGCACGCCTCGTCGCATACGCATTGACCATGCCCCTTGTACACGGTTCGGCCGGCGTGGCGCTCGGCCTGGCGGCGGGACTCTCCGTGGGAGGTGCGACCATGCTCGGCGTCTTCGCGGCGAGTGCTTCGTACGTCTCGGCTCCCGCCGCAATGCGATCAGCCGTTCCCGAGGCGAACCCGTCACTGTCACTGACGGCGGCGGTGGCGCTGACGTTCCCGTTCAACATCGTATTCGGGATTCCAATCTACTATGCTATCGCCCAGCGTATCGGGGGCTAGTCGTCAGGACAGCGCGAGAAGGCGCCGTCACGCGTGATCACGACGTCGTAAGGAGCACTCGATGGAGGTCTTCAACAAGAAGCGGATCAGCATCGTCGTCGAGGAAAGCTTCAGTCGCGCGGTTCTCGATCTGGTGGACGAATCCGGTGCAAGCGGTTACACGCTCTATAGCAGCATCGTCGGCCGCGGCGGGCACGGAAGCCGCGGTGACTATAGTGACGTTGACGGCATCTCGCGCAACGTGGAGATCGTCACGATCGTCAGTCCGGAGGTAGCCGAGCAGATTCTGCACGGAATCCAGGCGATGCAGGATCGCGGCGTCATCCTGATCACGCACTTCTTTGACGTCCAGGTACTGCGAGACCAGCACTTCCGGTAGTTGGCGCGCAGCTCGTCAGCTGAAGAAGTCGGCCGCGGGAACAGAAACGCTGGTATGCCGACTCGTAGGCCGACATACCAGCGCTGCGGTAGACCAGTTCAGCGTCGGAGCCGCTACTCCATGCAGGTGACCTCGCACTGATCGGCTTCGGTCTGGCTGATCTGGCGGATCTCGATCGCCTGCTTGGGACACATGGCCGCGCACACACCGCAGCCCTTACAGCGCGCCGCCACGATGTAGGATTTCTTGCGATCGGCGAAGAACCTCACCGCGTTGGGTTCCGGGCACACCTGGGTACACAGCTTGCAGCCCACGCAGATGGACTCGTTGACGTAACCTGCGTAATACACCGGGGCTCACCTCCGCCTATACTTCGACGCCGGCACCGGCCGCAGCCACCGCCTGATCGAATGAAGTCTTCAGGACCGCCGAGTTCGCTGCTATCAGCTTCTCAGCCTTGCCGTACTGCTTTCTGACGGCGTCGTCGAGCACAGCCGTGGTACCCGAGGCGACGAACTTCGCCTTGCCGCCGAACCGCTCCTTGAGCGCTTCGTCGAGCGATTCGTACGTAACCACTCCGGTCAGACCGACCAAAGCACCGAGCATGGCTATGTTGGTCGACAGCTCGGTCCCGGTCTCTGTGCGCGAGATCTCGGTCGCGGGGACGAAGTGCACCGTGACCCCGAGTTCGTGCAGCCTCTCCACGTCCTCGGGGATGAACTCCATCGGGAAGGCGGAGTTCACGATGAGAACGCCGCCCTGCTGGATACCCGAGAAGAACGGCATCGTATAGGACTTGCCCATGGTGATGACGTCGGAGTGGTAGACCATGATAACGCTGGGATACACGATCTCGCCGGCGTCATAGATGGCCTCGTCGGAGATCCGAACGTAACTCTCAGCCGGAGCCAGCCTCTTCTCGGCGCCGAAGAACGGGTTGCCAACGGCGTTCTTGCCATCCTTGACCGCCGCGTTGCCAAGGATCTGTGCGGCGGTGACCACACCCTGTCCGCCAAGACCGGACATCCGAACGTAGTGCTTCGTCACTTGGCCACCTCCTCGCACGCCGGCTGTGCCTGCTCCGTCTCGAGCGACGCCAGATACTCCTTGCCGGCATCCGACACGAACTCCTGGAAGGCGTAGTCGGTCTTCAGGCGCTCCTTTGCGGCGAGGATGCCCTCATGCGACTTGAGCTTCATGTTAGTCGGACACGGCGTGTGGATCTGCACGAAGGTAGGACCCACCTCGCGGGAGATGAGCACGGCCTTCTCGAAGCTCTTCCCGATCTGGCGGGGGCGCGCGGTCGAGACGACCGCGACGTAGTCGCATCCCGAGGTGCGGGCGAGCTCAGCCATCTGCACCTTCTCGAACTTCTTGCCGAGCGGCGCCATGTTGAGCACGGCGCCTTTCATGCTCATGCCGCTCTCCTGCCCGCCCGTGTTGGCGTACAGCTCGTTGTCGAACATGACAGTGGTGATCTTCTCGCGCCGGAACCACGAATGAAGCGTCATGTCGAGCCCGATGTCGACCGTTCCACCGTCTCCAGCCATGACGATGACGTCTTTGACCTTGTCCGGAAAGCGCAACTCCAGCGCGCGCTTGAGGCCGGAGGCGACAGCGTTCTGGTTGCCGAACAACGAGTGGACGTTGTGCAGGGCCAACTGCGTGAACGCCAGGCTGTTGCAGCCGGTGGTCCCTACGATGACCGAGTCCTCCGGCTTGGGCAGCGACGCCATGAGCAGTCTGAAGGCGAGGGCGAGGTTACAGCCCGCGCACAGCGGATGCTCCTCCACCAACTCCTTGAAGGTACCGAGGTCGCCGATGGTCTTGCCGCCACCGAACGGGCCGTTCGAGACCAGCTCCCTGTACTCGTCAGGCATGACGTCTTCGAAGTGCGGGTTGATGCGCGTGATGTCGAGCGACATGCTAGGCCTCCTTTCAGATGGCGGGCCGTCAGACCCCGATGAAAGTACCGTTCTTGACGACGTCGACGATCACGTCGGGGGGCATGGTCATGCCGCCGTACACGCGCGGACCCGGGTGAATCCGGTCGTTGTTCGGAATCGCCGCAGCCACTTCGCGAGCAAGCCAGCCCGGACGGTTGAACTCGGGGATGACGATCTTCTCGGCAGAGGAGAGGGCCTCGCGGATCTCCGCGGCGGGGAACGGCCTGATCGTGTTGATCTTCACCAGGCCCACATCGACGCCGTCCTCACGAAGGAGCCGAATGGCTTCGCGCGACTGAGCGGCGGCCGTGCCTGACGCCACGATCTGGATCGGCGCCTCCGGACGATCCTGCTCTATGAAGCTACCGAGGTACTTGAGCAGGTGCTCCTTCGAGCGGATGGCGGCTGCGGCGACCTCCTCCTGCCAACTGGCATGAGCGGCGTAGCTGATGAAGTTGCTCTTCAGAACGAACGGGTCGCGCATCAGGCGGAACGGCGGCGTCTCCATGTCGATGTGAGCGACGGGCGACATGCCGGGGT
>JBBIJX010000007.1:0-48972 GCA_037445775.1 Actinomycetota bacterium | reverse complement strand
TGAGGCATCACGGGCGGGCGCCGGCAAGAGATGGCGGAGATTGCGCTGGCGACGCGGAGATGGCCGTGAGAGGGATGCTCAGCAACCCAGCCGCGTGCGTTCACCCCGGATCGCATCGCTGAGCGCCGCAACAACGTCATCCACCGAGAACGTGCCCCGCTCACCCGACGCACGTGTCTTCGTCTCGACAACTCCCTCAGAGAGCCCCTTCTTGCCCACGATCACCTGGTACGGCCACCCGATGAGGTCGGCGTCGTTGAACTTGACTCCCGCGCGCTCGTCGCGATCGTCGATGACGACCTCGACGCCTGCATCGGCGAACCGGCGAGCGAGGTCCTCGGCGACATTAGAGACCTCCCCGTCAGCGGCCAGGGGCAGGATCGCTACTTCGAGCGGTGCCACAGAAACCGGCCAAGCGATGCCCGCGTCGTCGTGATGCTGCTCGATGACAGCCGCGAGTGAGCGGGTCACACCGACGCCGTAGCAGCCCATCAAGAAGGGCCGCTCGTCACCATTCTCGTCAGTGAAGGAGGCGCCCATAGCCTCGGAGTACTTCGTGCCGAGTTGGAACACCTGGCTGACTTCGATCCCGCGAGCTCCCGCCAGTTCGCCACCGCACACGGGGCACCCGTCTCCAGGTTCTGCGACGACAAGGTCGGCCCACGCTTCGACTTCGAAGTCGCGCCCCGGCATGGCACCTGAGAAGTGGTACCCGTCCTCATTCGCCCCAACGCCCCACGCAACGTCGTCATGGAGCGATCGATCAGCCACCACGAGGGTGCCCTGTACGGGACCCACAGGGCCGAGCGAGCCCTTCGGTATGCCGAACGCCTCGAAGTCATCCTCGTCGAGCAGCTCCACGCCATCCACGGCTCGGGCGGCCTTTACCGGATTGAGCTCACGGTCGCCGGGAATGCAGAAGAAGACGAGCCGCCCGTCGGACTTCTTGCCAGCCATCGTCTTGACCGTGTCGTGAGCCGATATGCCCCAGGCCTCGGCGAGCTCGGCGATGGTATGGATGTCCGGCGTCGCGCGACGTTCCAGCGGCGAGGGGTCAGTCACCGACGGCGCGCGTCTGACGACAGCCTCGGCGACTTCGACGTTGGCAGCGAAGCCGCACGAGCAAGTGACCAGGGCCGCCTCTCCTGCGTCCGCTAGAGCCATGAACTCGGTCGTCACCGAGCCGCCGATCTGGCCTGAGTCTGCGGCGACAGGACGATACTGTAGGTCCAGCCGCTCACAGATGCGCCCATACGCGCGCGCCTGAGCGTCATAGTGCTCTTGGAGGGAGGCCTGGTCGGCGTGAAACGAGTACGCGTCCTTCATGATGAACTCACGGCCCCTGAGCAGGCCGAAGCGTGGCCTTATCTCGTCTCTGAACTTCATGTTCACCTGGTACAGGGACAGGGGAAGGTCGCGATACGAGCGGACCTCGTTTCGGACGAGGGCCGTGATGATCTCCTCGTGGGTGGGTCCCAGGCAGAATTCGCGCCCGTGACGGTCTGTGAGCCGCGCGAGCTCAGGGCCGTACGCGCTCCATCTGCCCGACTCGTGCCAGAGTTCGGCCGGCTGAACGATGGGAAGCAGGACCTCTTGGCTCCCGATCGCGTCCATCTCCTGACGGACGATGCGCTCGATCTTGGCGATCGAGCGCATGCCTAGGGGCAGGAACGAGTAGATGCCGCTCGCCGTCTTGCGGATCATGCCCGCTCTGAGCAGCAGCCGATGAGAGTCGAGCTCCGCCTCCACGGGGTCCTCTTTGAGCGTTGGGGCGTAGAGAGACGAGAGGCGCAGCGCTTCGGCCATGGCAGTCTCCGTTTCGAGCACGGTGAACGGATCGTGAGGGGTTCGCGACGAAGGATAGCAGCACCCCGGAACGCTGGCATGCGGTCCCGGCGATCGAATCAGGATCAGCCGTTATCGTGCCGGCCATCGATCGTGCGGTCGACCTCCTCCATGAGCGCTTCGACAAGACGGTCCTCGGGAACTTTGCGCACGGGCTCACCGCGACGAAAGATGAGCCCGCTACCTCGTCCCGCGGCGATACCTACGTCAGCCTCCCTCGCTTCGCCGGGTCCGTTCACGACACAGCCCATCACGGCGATCTTGAGGTGAGACGGCTTCTCGGACAGGCGCCGCTGCACTTCGGTCGCCACAGAGACCAGGTCGATCTCACACCGTCCGCAGGTAGGGCAGCTGACGAGTTCGGGTGCGTTTCGCCTGATGTCGAGGGCCGCTAAGATCTGCCAAGCGACAAGCACCTCCTCGACGGGATCCGCGGTCAGCGAGACACGGAGGGTGTCGCCGATACCCTCCGACAGCAGGATGCCCAGACCCACGGCGGACTTGACGGTCCCTGAGCGCACCGTCCCAGCCTCAGTGATACCGATGTGGAGCGGATACTCGGTTCGCCCCGCGAGCATCCGATTCGCCTCGACGGTCGCCGCCACGCTAGAGGCCTTCACTGACAGCGCGATGTCGGCAAAGCCGCGCACCTCGAAGTCCTCGACGAAGGACAGGGCGCTCGCAACAAGCTTCTCAGGCAGCGGCACGTCCCGGTCGCGGAACTCCGGAGCGAGTGACCCGGCGTTTACGCCGATACGGATCGGGATGCCGGCCGCAGCAGCAGCGTCGATGACCGCGTCGACACGGTCTCGGTCTCCGATGTTGCCGGGGTTGATGCGGAGCTTCGCCGCCCCCCGGCGAGCCGCTTGGATCGCGAGCCGGTGATCGAAGTGGATGTCGGCGACGACCGGCAGCGGTGAAGAGTCGCATATGGCCTGAAACGCGTCGAGCGCGTCACTGTGAGGAATCGCGACGCGGACGATCTCGCAGCCAGCCTCGGCCAAGCGATCGATCTGGTCGAGGGTGGCGGCGACGTCCCGCGTGTCGGTCGAGGTCATCGACTGCACAGCGATGGGGGCATCGCCACCGACTGTGACGGGTCCCACCCGGACGGCGCGCGTCCGGCGACGAACGATCACGTGTCCCTCCCCCGTCAGCCGCTCACGATCTTGCTGACATCAACGTACATGAGGTAGCCGATGAGTGCGAACAGGAGCACTGCTCCGGCCACAGAGAGCCCGAGTGAGAAGGACTTCGGCAGCGGGCGGCCCCGAAGACGCTCGACTAGCTCGACGGCGATCTTCCCACCATCGAGCGGGGGGATCGGGACGATGTTGATCACGCCAAGGGAAAGCGAGAGGCCCGCAATGAGGCTCGCGTAGTAGAGTGGCCCCGCCTTCGCGGCTTCCGCTGCCTGGACGGACGCTCCAATGACAGACGACGAGAGCGCGACAGAGGCCTGGAAGGTACTGGGGTTGAAGAAGCCGGCGATGGCGAGCACCACGAGCCATATGTAGGAGAAGGATTCGACGAATGCTTCAGGCACGCTCAGGCGAACCGCCTCGATCCGAGGCGAGACGCCGAGCAGTGCACGTCTTGTCTCGGGGTTGCGCGCCATCGTGACCGTCACGACGCGCCCGACTCCGTCACGCTCGATCCTCACTGCGACATGCTCGCCGGGTTCGAATCGCGCGACAGTGGTGACGAGCTGCTGGAAGTCCTTGGTCGCCACCCCGCCGACCGCGGTGATGCGGTCGCCTGCCGCGATGCCGGCGCGTGCGGCGGGCGACCCAGGAGACACGGCGCCCACCAAACCGGTGTCATGAGCGGTATCGACGCTCGCGAGCACCGCCGTGAAGACGAGGATCGCGGTGATGAGGTTGAAGATGACGCCCATCGCTAAGACCGCGATCCGCCTTCCGGTTGACAGGCCCCGGTAGGTCACACGCCGCGCGCGGTCGAGCAGCGCGTCAGGATCCTCGGCCAGTTCGGCATCGAAGCGGGCATGGTACGTGTATTCGTGATCAGCGGACTGCTCGATGGCGTCCCAGTCGGCGAGTGTGACGAGCAACGAGTCGGCCGTGGACTCGTCGATCGAGAGCGCAGTCGCCAGATCGAAAGCGTTCGCACTCCGCAGGCGGGTCACGACGGCGAGGGCGGGTCCTAGCAGCGGTTCCTCGGGTCCGGGCTCCATGCCCGCGATGCGAACATAGCCACCGAGAGGTACTGCGGTGATACCGTACGTCGTCTTGGGAGCACGAAACCGGATCGCTGGTCCGGGCAATCCGACCATGAACTCGTGGACCTTGACGCCGAACAACCGGGCCATCAAAAAGTGGCCGCTCTCGTGGACCACGACGAGCAGGGAAAAGGAGAGCACACCCCAGAAGACAGCGGACAGACCGTCGCTCACGTCAGATTCCCTCTCGATACCAGCGGATGCATCGTCACTAGCGGGGCGCAGTCGCCACCTCGGGAGTGCAAACGCCGCGCCACCACGTCATCGGCAAGGCGGGCGGCTCAGGTGAGACGCAGGAACGCGGCTGCGACCTCACGCGACCGACGGTCTACCTCTTCGACTTGTTCGACCGACGAGACCGGCTCGGTCTCGTGTGCGCTCATAACGTGCTCGACGGTCGCCTCGATGTCGAGGAAACCGCAGTGGCCGTCGAGGAACGCGGCTACCGCGATCTCGTCGGCCGCATTCATCGCGGCAGGCATAGTCCCGCCCACGTGGGCAGCTTGGATCGCGAGGGCCAGACAGCGGAACGTGCCCAAGTCCGGCTCGGCGAACTCCAACCTCCCCAGGGCGGCGAAGTCCACGGACTCGAGGCCGAGGTCCCAACGCTGCGGGTGCGACAGGGCGTACTGGATGGGGATACGCATGTCCGTCGCGCCAAGGTGCGCCTTCACGCTGCCGTCGACGAACTCGACCATCGAGTGCACGCAGCTCTGCGGGTGGACCACTACGCGAACCTGTTGGAGCTGCACGCCGAACAAGTGGTGTGCCTCGATCACCTCGAGCCCCTTGTTCATCAGGGTCGCCGAGTCGATTGATATCTTCGGCCCCATGTCCCACGTGGGATGTGCGAGCGCGTGCTGCGGCGTGACCTGCGAGAGCTCTTCGCGGGTCTTGCCGCGGAACGGGCCGCCGCTTGCGGTGATCCACAGCCGCGCTATGTCGCGTTCTCGTTCGCCGAGCAGGCACTGGAAGATCGCCGAGTGCTCGCTATCGACGGGAATCAGCTGCCCGGGGTCCGCGAGCGCGGTGACGAGCGAACCGCCCACGACGAGTGACTCCTTGTTCGCGAGTGCAAGCCTCTTGCCGGCTCGCAGGGCGCGAATCGTCGCGCGTAGGCCGGCGGCGCCGACCAAGGCGTTTACGACGAGGTCGGCGTCGGGGTGTTCGGCGAGCTCAGCGACGGCGTCTGATCCTGAGGTGATGGCGACGCCAGGAAGCAGCTCTCGCGCGCGGGCCGCGGCAACTGGGTCCGCGAGCGCGATCGCGCTGACGCCGAGCTCACGGGCCTGCTCGCACACTAGTTCAGCGCTAGTCGCAGCCGCAAGAGCCACCACGTGGATCCGGTCGCTATGCTCTGCGGCGACCTCGAGAGTCTGCCGCCCGATCGACCCGGTCGAGCCCAGCACAACGATTCTCAGCGGTTCACTCACGAGACGCCTCCCCACACGAGGATCCAGTAGGCCACGACCGCTGTGAGGATCAGCGAGTCGAGCCGGTCGAGGAACCCGCCGTGTCCGGGCAGCGACGTTCCGGAGTCCTTGACGCCGGCCTCACGCTTCATCTGCGACTCGACAAGATCGCCGACGGTGGCGGCAAGCGCCACGCCGAGTCCCGTACTGACTGCGACGACGAGCGAGATCCCGGTTCCGGGAACCAAGGATGCGAGCGTCCACACGGTGACGCACGCAATCACCCCTGCGATGAAACCTTCCCATGACTTCTTCGGTGATATCGTGGGCGCCAGCTTGTGGCGACCGAACAGCGAGCCGACGAAGTACGCGCCCACGTCGCTCGCCCATACGCTCGCGACGAGAGCCAGCGCAAGCCAGAGGCCCGCGTCGAACAGGCGTATCGCAACGAGGTAGCTGAGCAGGAAGCCGACGTACAGCACGCCGAACACGGTCTCCGAAGTGCCGGATGCGGCGGTCCTGGCGACGGAGGTGTGCCACAGAAGCGAAACGACCACCAGCGCGGAGATCGCCCACAACGCCGCCGGCGTACCCCACAGAGCGACCACGACCGGCAGCACGAACGTGGCTGCCATTCCGATGAGTTGGCCTGGTAGACGCGCGACATGCAGCTGGATCGCGTAGAACTCCCGTACGGCGAGTGCGCCCATCGCGCCGAACAGCACTGCGGTGGGAATAGCGCCCCACCACAGCACGCCGAGTACAGCGCCGGCGTAGAGCGCCGCAGTTCCGATCCGCGTCACCAACGACCGTGCCGTGATGCCTGACGGCTGTTCGAGAGGGGAAGCTTCCGTCACTCGCTTCCCCCGTATCGCCGTTCTCGGTGCTGGTAGTCGACGACCGCCTTGAGCAGGTCTGTGCGCGAGAAGTCGGGCCACAACACCGGGGTGACCCATATCTCGGCGTAGGCGATCTCGTAGAGCAAGAAGTTCGAGACCCTGAACTCGCCGCTCGTCCTGACTACGAGGTCGGGGTCGGGTATGCCGGTGGTCGACAAGCGTGAAGCGAACAGGTCTTCGTCGATATCGGCCGGATCGAGCGTCCCGTCACGGGTGTCTGAGGCGAGCGTGCGGGCTGCCTCTACGATGTCGGCGCGGCCGCCGTAGTTCAAGGCGACGACAAGGTTCAGTCCGTCGAGCGCTCCGGTCCGCTCGACGCAACGGGCGAACGCGTGGCGTGTCTGCGCCGGTAGGCCGGATTCGTCACCGATGACACGTACCCGCACGTTCATGCGCTCCAAGTTGTCGAGTTCACGCTCGAGTACCTCGACGAAGAGGGCCATGAGCCCGGACACCTCTTCACGCGGACGTCTCCAGTTCTCTGATGAGAACGAGTAGATAGTCAGGTACCCGACTCCGAGTTCGATAGCGGCGGCGATCGCCTCTCGTACCGCCTTTGCGCCCGCGCGATGCCCTGCGAGGCGGGGCAGTCCGCGCTTGGCAGCCCAGCGGCCGTTGCCGTCCATGATGATTGCGACGTGCTGGGGAATGAGTGCGGCGTCGAGGTCGGCAAGCAGGGCTTCGGCCCGTTTGCCCCTGAAGAAGCCGGTCGCTGCGGGTTTCTGAGGGCTCACGCCCTAGACCTCCATGATCTCGGCTTCCTTGCGCTTCAGCGCCTCGTCGATCTCCTTGACGTTGGCGTCAGTGAGCTTCTGCACTTCGGCTTCAGCGCGCCGGGCGTCGTCCTCGGAGACCTCGCCGTCCTTCTGCAGCTTCTCGATGCGGTGGTTCGCGTCTCGCCGGATGTTGCGGACCGCGACGCGAGCCTCCTCAGCGTAGTTTCTGCAGAGCTTGACTAGCTCGCGACGGCGCTCCTCGTTGAGAGGCGGGAACGGGACGCGAATAACGATGCCGTCGTTGCTCGGGTTGAGCCCAAGGTCGGAGCCCTGGATCGCCTTCTCGATAGCGGAGAGCACGGACTTGTCCCACGGTTCTATGACGACGAGCTGCGGTTCGGGAACCTTGATCCCTGCAACCTGGTTGAGCGGCATGGGGCTCCCGTATGCGTCGACCTGGACGCGATCGAAGATGGCTGCCGATGCCCTCCCGGTGCGTACCGTCGAGAACTCGTGGAGCAGAGCTGCTTGCGTCTTTTGCATGTGCTCTCGTGCTTCCTTAAGGATTTGGTCGTTCATCGATCGTCCCCTCTCACGATGGTGCCCACGGGCTCGCCGGTCAGGGCCCGCTCGATATTGCCTTCGACCTGCATGTTGAAGACGAGTATTGGCAGCTGGTTGTCCATGCATAGTGAGATGGCGGTGCTGTCCATGACGTGCAGACCGCGGTTCAGCACGTCGATATAGGTGAGCTCCTCGAAGCGTACAGCGTCAGGGTGCGTCACCGGGTCGGCGTCGTAGACGCCATCGACCTTCGTGGCTTTCATGACGCAGTCCGCGCCGACCTCGAGCGCCCGCAGCGCCGCTGTAGTGTCGGTCGTGAAGTAGGGGTTGCCAGTCCCGGCGGCGAAGATGACGACGCGCCCCTTCTCCATGTGGCGGATCGCGCGACGCCTGATGTAGGGCTCGGCGACCTGCGACATCGAGATGGCGCTCATGACGCGGGTGAACACGCCGTGGCGCTCGAGCGCGTCTTGGAGTGCGAGGGCGTTCATGACCGTCGCGAGCATCCCCATGTAGTCCGCCTGCGCACGATCCATGCCAGACGAGGCCGCCTTCAGCCCGCGGAAGATGTTGCCTCCACCAACAACGATGGCGAACTCGACACCAAGCTCGCGGACGGTGCCGATCTGGCGAGCGAGTGACTCGAGGACGGCGGAGTCAACCCCATAGCCCGCATCACCCATCAGCGCCTCGCCAGACAACTTCAGCAAGACGCGCTTGAAGCGGAGACTTTCGGACACACAGACTCCCCTCATCGCCGGTGGTGGCCTCGTCATGAGGCCGAATTTCAGGATACAGCAGACGGACCGGCGCGTGGGCGCCGGTCCGTCTGGGCCATGTTGCTCATGGAGCTAGCGCGCCGCGGCGGTCTCTCCCAAGGTCCAGCGCTGGAAAGACACGATTGCGATCTCGTCGCCGGCCTCCTTAGAGATTGCGGCGAGATACTGTGCGACGGTCATGTCCATGTCCTTAACGAACGCCTGCTCGGGGAGCACGACCTCCTTGTAGTACTTCTCAAGGCGACCCTGCGCCATCTTCTCCTGGATGGGTTCGGGCTTGCCGGACTCAGCGGCCTGGGCCTTGTAGATGGACAGCTCGTGATCGATGACGTCGCCGGGAATGGCCTCGCGCGAAGCGTACAGCGGCATGGCCGCCGCTACCTGCATGGCGACGTCCTTCGCGGCGGACTTGAACGTCTCGCTGGCGGCAGTGGCGGCGTTTCCAAGTGCGAACTCGACCAGCACACCGATGCGTCCGCCACCATGGATGTACGTCGACACCGCGCCGTCAGCCGAAGCGATGCGCGCGAAACGCGCAACACCCATGTTCTCGCCCAGCTTCCCGACCGCCTCACCGAGGACCTCCTCGACCGACAGGCCTCGATCGCCGTAGGTGGACGCCATGAGTCCAGCGGAATCGGCAGGAGCGGCTTCCAGCACGGTCTCTGCGAGCATCTGCGCGAACGCCTGGAACTCGCTGTTGCGCGCGACGAAATCGGTCTCGCAGTTGAGCTCGACAAGGGCCGCAGCGGTGCCTGAGGAGTTGACCGCAGCAGCGATGGCGCCTTCGTTGGTGGCTCGTCCGGCCTTCTTGGCGAGCGCGGCAAGCCCGCGTGTGCGCAGGATGTCTACGGCGGCATCAAGGTCGCCGTTCGCCTCGGTGAGCGCCTTCTTGCACTCCATCATGCCGGCGCCGGTGCACTCGCGCAGCTCTTTCACCATCGACGCGGTGACTTCTGCCATGAGGACTCCTCTCGAGGTCTCTCAGCCTTCTGAGGGACCCGGACTGCTGTTTGTCAGTGTGGACGGTACTAGGCGGTTGCGTCGGCGGAATCGGTGTCGGTCACCGGCTCCTCCGCTTCGGGGGACGCTGTCGCGACGGGCTCATCAATCGAGGCGTCGTCCGCATCGGCCTCTTCGGTCACGTCCGCGGAAGCGGCGTCCGTCGCTACGACGACGGCGGCGAGGTCCGTTTCGTCACGATCAACGACGATGGGTACGACCGCTTCGGCAGGCACGACCTCTGGAACCTGGGGAAGGCCGCCACGTCCGTCGATAACGGCGTCAGCGATGATGCGGCACATGAGTCCCACCGAGCGGATCGCGTCGTCGTTGCCGGGGATCACGTAGTCGACGTCGTCGGGATCGGCGTTGGTGTCCACCAGACCGATGATCGGTATGCGCAGGCGGCGGGCTTCCTTGATCGCGATGTCTTCACGCTTGGTGTCAACGACGAAGATCGCCGCGGGCAGATCGCGCATCTCCCGCACGCCGTCAAGGTTTGACGTGAGCTTGGCCAGCTCCTTGCGCAGCAGGATCTGCTCCTTCTTCGGCAGCGTCGCCATGCGGCCATCGATCTCCATGGCCTCGAGTTCCTCCATGCGCTGGATACGGGTGCGCATAGTGACGAAGTTCGTGAGCATGCCGCCGAGCCACCGGTTCGTGACGTAGGGCATGCCCGAACGCGTGGCCTCGGTGATCATGGGCTCCTGGGCCTGCTTCTTAGTGCCGACGAACAGAACCTGTTGACCGCGCTCACCCACGGACCGGGCGAACTGGTACGCGCGCTCGAGCTCCCGCAGCGTGCGCTGGAGGTCAAGGATGTAGATGCCGGAACGCTCAGTGAAGATGTAGGGCTTCATCTTGGGGTTCCAGCGGCGTGTCTGGTGTCCGAAGTGGACGCCGGCTTCGAGCAGACTCTTCATGGTGACGACGGGCATACGTTCCCTACCTCTCGGTTGTTCTTCCGCCCGCTTCTTCCCCCTGACGCGACCACCCCATGAGGTGGCACCCCGCGCAGGAGTCCACGAGCGTGTGGATTTCAGAGCCGTGAGAGTATAGCAGACGCTCGATGCCTGTGAAGTGGGCCGCTTTCGACGGAAGGGGCCTCGACGCCCCGCACCCTCAGCGGCTCGAAGGCGGTCTCAGAATTCGCGACCGCATGACGGGCATTCGAAGTGTGCGTCGTACCAGCCGTCGCGATTCGCATGGGGAACGAGAACGAGCGCAAGCTCGACCTCACACGCGGGGCACCAGAAGTGACGAGACAGCTTCGCGTCGATAGTCAGACGATCCGCGTCACCCTCATGATCGCGTACGTAGAGCATGTATGCTTTGGATGATGGGGCGGCGGGTCGCGACCTGAGGAGGGTGCTGATCTTGAGCGAGATGTCGGCAGGACGCGCGTCGTTCTTGATGAGGTAGTCGACCGCGCCGAGCGACAGTCCTCGCTGGATGTCCGAATCCTGGCCGAGGTTGGAGAGGATGAGCACCGGCACGTCTTTCAGCCGGGGATCCGCCTTGATGTGCGCCAGCGCCTCAAGACCACCCATCGTAGGCATGATCAGGTCAAGCAGGATCAGGTCGGGGGTCTCCGAGCGAAGGAGCGTCAAGGCCTCCTGACCATCGCACGCGGTAATGACTTTGTAGCCGTCGCGCACGAGACTGTCCGCATACATCCGCCTCAAAAGCTCGGTGTCTTCCACGACGAGGATGGTTGTATTCACAGGCGACACCCCTTGGCTGGGCGGGGCAACGACGGCGGCGCCGACGTGGAGTACCTACGACACGGCACGGCGAGCATGGAGCCGGGCACGCAACCTGAGAACGGCCTTGGTGTGCAGCTGACTGACGCGGGACTCCGTGACTCCGAGCACCTGACCTATCTCCTTCAAGGTCAAGCCCTCGTAGTAGTACAGGGCGATCACTGTCTTCTCACGTTCAGTGAGCCGCTCGATGGCCGACGCAAGGATCTCCCTCATTTCGGCGCTCTCGAACATGATCACGGGGTCGTCGGCGCGTTCGTCGGCGATCGTGCTGGCGGCGCCCTGACCCTCTTCGCGGCTGCCGCCGACCCAGATCTCCTCGAAGCTGACGACCGACGTGTAGCTCAACTTGGTGAGAATCTCGTGGTACTCACGGTCCGAGACGCCCATGTGTGCGGCAACTTCGGCGTCGGTGGGGACGCGCTTCAGTGAGTTCTCGAGTTCGATGTAGGACTGCTCGATCTCGCGTGCGCGTGATCGCACTGACCGGGGGACCCAGTCCATTGCGCGCAACTCGTCGATGATGGCGCCCTTGACGCGAGCGATCGCGTAGGTCTCGAACTTTATGGCCCGGCTGGGATCGAACTTCTCAATCGCGTCGATGAGCCCAAAGACGCCGTAGCTTACAAGATCGGCTGTCTCGACCGTCTGTGGAAGACTCGATGCGAGACGTCCCGCGACGTACTTCACAAGGGGTGAGTAGTTGAGGATGAGTACGTCACGAGCCGCAACGTCGCCGGATTCCTTGTATCGCGCCCACAGCGCGTCAATCTCCGTCCGCGTCTCGGACCTCATCCGCATGCCCCAATGCTGCGAGTACGTATCCGCTCAGGCGCGAGGATGAGCACGTCGATGCACATCCTGCAGCCGTTTGGTCGTGAGATGAGTATAAATCTGCGTAGTTGACAGGGCAACATGACCCAACAGCTCTTGGACGGTACGCAGGTCGGCTCCGGACTCCAGCATGTGGGTCGCGAACGTGTGACGAAGCGCGTGCGGGGAGAGCGACCTACCCGCGCCGGCGGCTCGCAGGTGACGTGCGAAGATCCTTCGTATGGCGTCCGGTGACAGCGGGAGTCCGCGGGTCGACAGGAAGACGCGGTCACCCGTCTGAGAGGAGGCCAGAGTAGGCCGCGCCTCTTCGAGGTACCTACGGAGCAGCTCGACAGCGAAGGGATGTGCGGGTACGACACGCTCCTTCGACCCCTTGCCAACCACGGTCAGCTGACCCTGCGAGAGGTCGAGTTCGCCGAGTGCCAGCAGCGATACCTCGCTGACGCGCAGCCCGCTTCCGTAGAGCAGTTCGAGTATCGCCGCGTCGCGCAGCCCGGGCGCGGTCGTGCGGTCGGGTGCGTCAAGCAGTGCCTGCAGATGGTCCGAGGGCACAACGCGGGGCAGCCGTCGGGCGGGTCGTGGGGACGAGAGGACCGCAGACGGGTCGGCTTCGACGAGGCCCTCGGCGACGAGGAAGGCAAAGAAGGACCGGACGGCAGACAGGCGTCGGCTAACGGTGGCCCTTGCGTAGGCCGCACGGTCGAGATCGGCCAGGTAGCGCCGCAGCTGACGATGGTTGAGCCGAATCGGATCGAGATCGGCTCGCCCGGCCCACTCCAAGTAGCGCGCCAGATCGGATGCGTACGCACGGACGGTGTGTGGTGACGCTCCCCGCTCGACGGCGAGGTGCGTAAGGTAACGGTCGACCAGCGTGGCGCTCTCAGTCACTCGCTGCCACCGCCTCGAAGAGCCAGCGGTGCGATTCAATCCACGCGACTAGATCGCGGTTGGCGCGCGCGGCATAGGCGGCGTAGCGTTCCCGCTTGCCGCGGGCGCGGTGATGCAAGGGCGGCACGAGACCCCAGTTGACGTGCATCGGTTGATAGGCGGTTGTAGCTGCGTTAGTCGCATATGCGAGAAGCGAACCGAGCGCGGTCGTCTCTGGAAGAGCCGGCATAGGCCGTCGGGTGATTTCGGCGTAGACGCCGAGCGCCGCGAAGAGCCCCGACGCAGCGGCCTCGAGGTACCCCTCGGTACCGGACAGCTGACCAGCGATGCGGACTTGGGGTCGCGACTTGACCGCAAGGGTAGGGTCAAGCACCGCAGGCGCGTTCACGAACGTGTTGCGATGCATGACGCCGAACCGCAGGAACTCGGCGCGGCCAAGCCCGGGGATGAGCGAGAACACCCGCCGCTGTTCGCTCCACGTGAGGTTCGTCTGGAAGCCCACGAGGTTGTAGGCGGTTCTGTCCGTGGTCTCGGCGCGCAGCTGAAGGACCGCCCACGGCCGCTCCCCGGTGCGCGGGTCGGTGAGACCAACCGGCTTCATCGCACCGAACCTCAGCGCGTCGACACCGGTGCGGGCGACCTCTTCCACTGGCTGGCACGCGCAGAACAGATCCGTAGTCTCGAACGACTTGGTGATGACTCGTTCGGCGTTGACGAGCTCGTCATGGAAACGCACATACTCCTCCCGTGTGAGCGGAGCGTTGAGATAGTCCGCGCCGCCGCCTTTGCCGTAGCGCGAGGCGCGAAACACCGCTTCTTCATCCAGCGAGAGGGCGTCGACGATGGGAGCCGCGGCGTCGTAGAAGGCGAGCCGCTCGCGTCCGACAAGGGCGGTCAGCGCCGGCTCGAACGCCGGGTGGGTCAGTGGACCGGTGGCGATGATCACCCACCCCTCAGGGATGCTTTCGACGACGTTGCGTTCGAGCCGGATACCTGGCGCTCGTTCGACGAGATTCGTGAGGGAGCGGGCGAACTGGTCCCGATCGACCGCGAGCGCCCCGCCCGCAGGAACGGTCGTGCTCCTGGCAATCCCGAGCACGACGCTGCCCAGCGCTTCCAGCTCCCGCTTCAGCGTGCCGGCTGCGGCTGACGCATCGTCGCTCTTGAAGGAGTTCGAACACACAAGCTCTCCGAGAAGGCCCGTACGGTGCGCTGGTGTCGACGTCGTAGGGCGCATCTCATGAAGTGTGACCCGGATTCCTCGCGTGGAGAGCTGTAGGGCGGCCTCGCAACCGGCGAGACCGCCGCCGACAATAGTGACGTGAGGGGCTTCGACAGTCACACGATCTCCCGAGACGTTGATTGTTCGCGCTGCATTCTATCGCGGAGCAGTGGCGTGGTACGTCCCATCGTAATGTCGTGCGACTAGATTCTCCCGTTCCAGTCGCCCGAGGGCCCGGATGACCGAGACCACATCCGTACCGAGGTCTCGTGCGACATCATCCGGGCGGCCTGGGGTCGCGCGGATCGCCGACAGCACGGGATCACGAGACCGCTCGCCCCCTACATGCTCGCACGGCGTCAATGCGTCCCGGGGCGGTCCGAGAAGACCAGCCAGTTCATCGCGAAGGTCTGAAGCGTCAGTGACGGGTATCGCACCCTCTCTGATGAGCCGGTTGGATCCCCGCGAATGCGGGGACAAGACCGATCCGGGCACAGCAAGTACCGTGCGCCCGGCCGCTAATGCGGCGTCCGCCGTCGAGAACGTCCCGCTGGGAAGCCCCGCCTCGACGACAAGTACGGCGGCGGCGAGTCCTGCGATGATGCGGTTGCGCTTGCGAAACATCCAAGGTTGTGGCCGCGTGCCCCACGGGTGCTCCGAGACGACAACGCCGTGACCCATGACGATCTCGTCGAACAGTGCTCGTGCTGAAGCTGGGTACGCGACATCAGCGCCGCAACCAAGTACCGCGACGGTGACTCCGAGCACCGACAGCGCACCGCGATGGGCGGCCTGGTCACACCCGTACGCGCCGCCAGACACGATCACGTATCCAGCCGAGGCGGCCCATGACGCGAGTGTGGACGTCACGTCGATTCCTGTGGGGGTCGCGCGGCGCGCACCGATGATAGCAAGGCCGGGGCGCAGCCCAGCGGGGTCGCCGCGTCCGTACAGCACCGCGGGAGGACTCGGTGTCATCTCGAGGATCTCGGGGTAGTCTGCTGTCCCTCGGACGAGTTCGAATCGATCTTCCATGGCCGTGGCTCACGCGGGTTCGCGATACGACATCGCCTCGTGCAACTGGTCCAACCCGACTGTATCGGCGTCATCTAGGTCGGCCAGAGTCCGGGCGACGCGCAAGAGCCGTGTCACCCCCCTCCCGGTCAACATCTGGGCACGTGCAAGGTGTTCAAGCTCGCGGAGCGTCGCGGCACACATCGAGCAGGCTGAGATGAGCGTCGCACCCGCAAGGCGCGCCGTCGGTCCGAGCCCTCGCGCGTCGGCTCGCTCACGAGCCGACTGAACGATGTCCCGCAGCACGGCGCTAGGAGTTCCCTTCCCAGCGTTCACCAGCTCCTTCGGATCCGGCCGCCCCACGTGACATTGCATGTCGATCCGATCCAGGACCGGTCCACCGATCCTCCCGCGATAGCGCTGGATGATCGAAGGGGTGCACGTGCATCGACCGGATGGTTCTCCGAGGTATCCGCAGGGACACGGGTTCGCCGCACCGATCAGCGAGAAACGCGCAGGAAACCTCAGTCGTCCCTCGGCGCGAATCAGCGAGACGACCCCGTCCTCCAGCGGCTGGCGCAGAGACTGCAGAGCAGCCGGGCCGAACTCGGGCATCTCGTCAAGGAAGAGAACGCCGTTATGGGCCAGAGAGACCTCGCCGGGTCGTGGAGGGCTGCCGCCACCGATAAGTCCCGCGACAGAGGCAGAGTGGTGAGGCGCGCGAAACGGCCGTTGGCCTGCCAGGACGTGACTCTCGTCATGGCCACTTACGGAGTGCACGAGAGCGGTGTCGAGTATCTCCTCATCGGACAGGTTCGGAAGAATCGATGGGACCCGCCGCGCTAGCATCGTCTTGCCCGAGCCGGGCGGACCGACAAGCAGGACGTTGTGGCCGCCGGCGGCAGCCGTGGTCAAGGCCCGAATGACCCCATCCTGACCGGCGACATCAGCGAAATCGCACTCCTCAGCGCGCTCGCCGCGGGTCAGCGCAGATTCGGGAGCGGGAGCTGGCAGCCCGTTCTTGAGCGTCGCGAGTCCCCGAATCGCCCGGTAGTCGAGTCCGGGTATGGCCACGTTCGTTGCCACAACGTCCGGTCCTATCAAGGTTGTCTCGGTGTCACGGCACCACATGGCGAAGGCGAGCATGCCGGGCACCGGCCTGAGAGTCCCGTCGAGCGAGAGTTCGCCCACCGCTGTCGATCCCGTCCGAACCGAATGGGGAATCTGTCGCGTGGCCGCAAGGAGGCCTACCGCGATTGGCAAGTCGAATCCAGTGCCGTGCTTGCGCAGCGGCCCGGGCGCGAGATTCACCACGACCCGCGCATTTGGCATGTCGAATCCGGCCGCGCGAATCGCAGCTCTCACGCGCTCACGCGCCTCCTGGACCGCGGTATCGGCCAGACCGACGATCGTGAACGACGGGAGTCCCGGTCCCACCTCGACTTCGACGTCGACGGGCACCGTCTGCACGCCTACGAGCGTTCCAGTCCGCACGGTGCACTGCGGGCTCACGAGCCGCCGTCCGTGAATGCCGCTCGATGATGGCGAAGCAGAGCCCGATCCTCAGCAATGACGAGGATCGTCACGACATCGAAGCGTACTGAGACGTCGGTGAGGTCGTTCTGGGCCAGGTAGGCCGCGGCAATCCTTCGATAGGTGGCCTGCTTTCGCAGCGTCACTGAATCCTCGGCACTACCCTTTCGTACGCTGCGACGCGTCTTCACCTCACAGAAGACCACAGTGCTTTCGTCGAGCGCGACGATATCAACCTCACCGCTCTTGCAGCGCCAGTTGCGCTCCGCGACGGTCATTCCGTACCTCTCAAGGTACGCGACCGCGGCGTCCTCGCCCCGTTGGCCTAGTGTCCTGTCGTCTTGGCTCAAGATGACCACCTCCGTGCAGGAGGGTGGCATCCACTTCCAAACGGATTCTTGCCCGCGTATTGCCTCCCAGTTGCGCCGGGGTGACGGGGTGCGTCAGAACAGGGTCCCGGTACCGAGAACGGGCTGAAACGTCCTGCGATGGACTGGTGAGGGTCCCAGGGACTCGAGCGCGGCCAGATGTACTGCGGTGCCGTATCCCTTGTTCGCCCGGAAACCGTAACCCGGGTGGTGTTGGTCGAGGCGCTCCATCAGTGCGTCGCGTTCGGTCTTAGCAAGCACAGAGGCGGCGGCGATTGCCGCAACGCACCGATCACCGCCTACAACGGCGGTCTCAACCTGGGCGACTCCTACCGGCAGGCCGTCCACGAGTGTGTGATCCGGCTCGAGGTCAAGGGCGCCGAGGGCGGCACGCATCACCTGACGAAGCGCGGCGGTCATTCCGACCCGGTCTATGGTTGAAGCATCGACATGGGCCACGGACCAACAGATGGCGTTTTCACGGATCCGCTCAGCAACGACTGCACGACGCGCGGGCGCGAGGCGTTTGCTGTCGTCGAGCCACTCGATGAGTGGTGCTGCGGGCAAGACGCACGCGCCCGCTGTTATGGGTCCGGCGAGCGCCCCTCTGCCCGCTTCGTCAACACCGGCGACGACGCAGAAGCCATCGCGCCGTAGCGAGGACTCCGTCAGATACAGGCAACGAAGCCGTTCTTGCTCGGCAAGAGCAAGCTCCTGGCGGCGGCGGGCCTGCTCAACCAGGCGCCGCACACCGGAGCGCGGATCGGTCGCGAACGCCTCGATGATCGCCCGCAGGGAGTCGCCTTCGGCTTCGGCAAGGCGCTGACGCACCTCAGAGACCGTGGCTGGCTCGAGCGGACTCACGCGCGGATGCCGGACCTGAAACAACGAGACGGGGCCTCGCATCGCGCGCGGTCCCCGTCAGTGTGGGTCGATCGATGTGTCGACACGGGACCCCTAGAAGCCCTTCTCCTTCAAACGAGCCGCCTTGCCCACCTTGTCGCGCAGGAAGTAGAGCTTGGCGCGGCGGACCTTGCCGTGGCTCAAGACCTCGACTCGCTCGATCTTGGGTGAGTGAACCGGGAACGTCCGCTCGACACCGACGCCGAAGCTGATCTTGCGCACCGTGAACGTCTCACGGCTGGACGAGCCATGACGCCTTGTGACGACGCCTTGGAACACCTGGGTCCGCTCGCGGCTGCCCTCGATGATCTTGTAGTGAACCTTCACACTGTCGCCGACTTGGAACCGCGGCAGGTCTTCGCGGATCTGCTGCTGCTCGATGGCGCGGATGATGTCCATTGGTGCATATCCTGTTCTCACGTGGTCGTCATACTATCTGACCGGAAGCGGGCGCGACTGCGAAGTATATCCCACGGGTTCGGCGTGGGGCAACGACACATCGGCAACTTCTGGGTGTGGTGGCTAGTCGAGCGAGCCGAAACGCGTCAGGGGCCAGTACGTCCACACCGCGCGGCCTCGCACGGTTGATACCGGTCGTGGGCCGAAGAAGCGGCTATCGCCGCTACTGGGACGGTTGTCTCCCATCAGCCACACCTGGTCCTCGGGAATTGTCACCGGCAGTGGAGCGGTCCCCGGGGTCGTGAGCTTGCCGTGGACGTAGGATTCACTTAGGGGCTGACCGTCAATGAAGACGACACCGTCTCGGATGTCAACGGTCTGGCCCTCCGTCGCGACGATTCTCTTGATGAGCTGGGGATGCTGGCCGAGCGGGTCGTCGAAGACGACGATGTCACCGGCTTTCGGTTCAGCGAAGAAGCGGTAGCTGATCTTCTCGGCGAGGACCCGGTCCTGCTCCTGAATAGTGGGGATCATCGAGCCAGTAGGGATGACGAACGGCTGTACGACGAAGGCCTTGATGCCTTGCGCGAGCGCAAAGGCGGCAAGGACCAGCACGGCTGTCTCGAGAAGCCACCGTCCCACGGACGTCTTCTCGTCGCCGGCATCGGGCTCGTCAGCAACGTCACCGTTCAAGACCGCAGGTACTGCGCGCTCATCGAGAGCGACCATGTTCGCCTCGGGGTTCGAGACTCGGCTCGGGTCAGTCATGCGTGTCCTTCCTGGGCCCGGAGACCGCATCCACCAAGCGTGCGGCAAGGTCTCGCTCTTCGTCGGTCAGCGCCGCTGAGGCGAGAAGTTCGGGCCTCACGAGGGCGGTGCGGCGGATCGCCTGTTCGCGGCGGTACCGTGCGATACGTCCGTGATCACCGCTCAGCAGAACCTCTGGCACGTCCATGCCACAGTACGAGGCGGGCCGCGTGTACTGAGGATACTCAAGAAGCCCGTCCGCGAACGACTCCTCCACAGAACTGCCATCATCCCCCAGCGCGCCGGGGAGCAGGCGGATCACGGCCTCCACGACACACATAGCAGGCAACTCCCCTCCGGCGAGCACGTAGTCGCCGATCGAGATTGTCTGGTCCGCGAGTGTCAGAGCGCGTTCGTCGAAGCCTTCGTAGCGTCCACACACGAACACGAGACGATCAGTGGTGGCCAGGGCGCGTGCGCGATCCTGTGAGAACGGTTCACCCGCAGGTGTGAAGAAGACCACAGTCCCCTCTCCTGGACCGAGTTTGCGGACCGCGTCTACGGCCTCGAAGAGCGGCTCGGGCTTCATCACCATTCCCGGCCCGCCGCCGTACGGGTAGTCGTCGACGGTGCGATGACGGTCGTGCGTCCAGGTCCGCAGATCGTGGATACGAAGCTCGAACAGGTCCTTGTCTCTGGCGATACCGACGATCGATGTCGACATAGGGCCTTCGAACATCTCAGGGAAGATGGTGATGATATCGATGATCACCGGTGGTCCTTCCCTGGTAGCAGGCCATCGAGCAAGTCGACTTGGATCACTCGCGCTTCCTCGTCCACGCAGAGTACGACCTCTTCTATGACGGGGATGAGGACCTCGCCGAACGCGCCGTGTACGACCCAAACGTCGTTGGCACCGGTGATGATGGTATCGACTACCGTCCCGATAGATCCATGACGGGAATCGAAGACCGTGAACCCTGTAATCTCGGCGGCCTGTTCCGCGGATGCGGCGCCGGCCGGAATCTCGCGCGACGACACGAGCAGCTCCTTGCCGCGGATCAACTCTGCCTCAGTCGCAGTCGATACGTCTTCAAACGTCACAAGGGGGCCCTTGGGTCCCTGCCGGACGCGCGTGATGCGTGAACTCCTGACCGTTCCGGGCGGTACGAACCAAGTCTGCACGCCCACGAACTCGTCTAGAGCGTACGTCGTAACAAGAACGGAGACCTCGCCGGAGAGGCCGTGTGGTTTCACGACGTGACCGATCCCAACGTATGATTCGGCAGCCACCCGTGGATCAGCCGATGACGTCGACCTCGACGACGCGCCCGTCGGTGCTGCCCGCGGCGCGGGCGAGGGTGCGGATGGCCTTGATGATCCTGCCGCCGCGGCCGATGACCTTGCCGACGTCGGCTGGCGCGAGCTCGATCTCGAAGCGCACCGAGTCACCGTCTTCAGTGGTCGTGATCACGACCGCCTCGGACTCGTCGACAAGCGACGTGACGAGGTAGCGCACGAGACCCTCGGTATCGGCTCCGGTACGGGGCATTGGAGCCGGCTACGCTTCCTCGTCGGAGGATGCGGCCTCGGGCTCGCTCTCGGCAAGCTCCTCAGCGGGCACCTCGGCCGTGGCCTCTTCAGCATCGGCATCCGCGGCGGCCTTCTCGGCAGCCTCAGCATCGGCCTTCGCCTTCTCGGCAGCCTCAGCATCGGCCTTCGCCTTCTCGGCAGCCTTCTTCGAGACTCTCGTCTCGGCGGCAGGAAGCTCCTTCTCGCCCTTCGCGATGGCAAGCAGCTTGACCACCGCCTCTGTGGGCTGAGCACCCTTGGCTATCCACGCCTCGGTCTTGTCGACATCGAGTTCGATGAACGAGGGCTGATTGCGCGGATTGTAGCGACCGAGCACCTCGATGAAGCGCCCATCACGCGGTGCGCGGCCATCGGCCACCACCACTCGGTAGAACGGTGCCTTTTTCGCGCCGTGGCGTGCAAGGCGGATCTTGACTGCCAACGAGTGTCACCTCCGGGAAAGGCGGCCTTCCTGCGGCCGCACTGTCAGAGCACAGCGGTTGCATATCTTACGACAGCGGTGCCGGACGGTCAAAACGAATATTCAGCTGGACGTGCACAAGCCGCGTCGCGGGGAGGGCGATGATGCCTTACCGGGTGCGTATCGTCCGCTCACAAGCCACGAAAGCCGCTACCGGGCAGACCTGGAAAACCAGCGCGTCGTCGACCCTTGCCGGAGTTCCCACCGAACTGCTTCATGAGTTTGCGCGCTTCGGTGAACTGCTTCAGCAAGCGGTTGACGTCACTCACCTCGACGCCGGCGCCTGATGCGATTCTCAGCCGCCGGGAGCCGTTCAGGATCTTCGGGGCGCGCCGCTCCCGCAGGGTCATTGACAGGATGATTGCCTCGATACGGTCGAGCTCGCGCTCGTCGACGTTGCCATCCAAGTCCTTGAGCTTTCCAGCCCCAGGAAGGGACTTCAGCAGCCCGCCGAGCCCTCCCATCTTGCGAACCTGCTTGATCTGGGTGAGGAAGTCCTCAAGCGTGAACTCACCGCGCTCGAGCCGCTCCGCAGTCTCGGCGTCGGGCATCTCGGACTCCGCGGCCGCTTGGGCCTTCTCGATGAGTGAGACGACGTCGCCCATCCCAAGAATCCGCTTTGCCATCCGGTCCGGATGGAAGACGTCCAGGGTATCGAGCTTCTCACCCTCGGAAACGAACTTGATGGGCCGTCCCGTGACCTGCCTGATCGACAGAGCGGCTCCGCCGCGCGCGTCGCCGTCCAGCTTGGTCATGACCAGCCCGTCGAACGCCACACGCTCCGCGAAAGCCGACGCAACGTTGACGGCGTCTTGCCCGGTCATCGCGTCGACCACCATGAGAACCTGGTCCGGCTTCACCGCCCGCCGGATCGCCTCGGCCTCCACCATCATCTGCTCATCGACGTGGAGGCGTCCGGCAGTGTCGACGACGACGAAGTCGCGCAGCGTGTCGATGGCGTGCCGAACGCCCGCGGCGGCGATCGCGGCGGCGTCCTCACCCTCCCCGCGGAAGACAGGGACGCCGATCTCGGCGCCCAGCGCCTCAAGTTGATCGATCGCAGCAGGGCGGTATATGTCGCACGCGACGAGCAGCGGGTGGCGCTTCTGTGCGACGATGAGCCGCGCCAGCTTCGCAGCTGCGGTGGTCTTGCCGGAGCCCTGCAGACCAACGAGCATGACCACGTTCGGGATGCGTCCGGACAGAACCAGTCTGCTGTCGGTGTCGCCGAGCAGGTGGATCATCTCGTCGAGCACGATCTTGATGACCTGCTGGCCGGGGGTGAGAGACGACATGACGTCGGCGCCCACGGCCCGCTCCCGCACATGAGCGACGAACTCCTTGACGACCTTGTAGTTGACGTCGGCTTCGAGAAGCGCGAGCCGGATCTCGCGCATAGCCGCATCGACGTCGGCCTCGGTGAGGCGACCCTTTCGGGTGAGGCCGGAGAGTATCTGCTGCAGGCGTTCGGAGAGGTTGTCGAACATCCGGGTCCTTCGCGCGGATTTGGACAGTTCAGGGGGTGCGCCACACCGTAATCGCGAACGCGGCGCCAGTCAATCAGCTACCGCACGCGTCGGATCCGGTACCAAGGGGCCCAGACGAAGCGTACCTCTCCCATGACGCCGCCGACGGGTACGAGACCTATTCGCCTGCTGTCCAGCGACACGGGGCGGTTGTCGCCCAGCACGAACAGCTGCCCTGCGGGCACCACGGTCTCGTCAAGCACGACCCGATCGCCCGGATCGGGGTAGTAGTCGTAGTTCAGCTCGGGAAGCCCGTTGACAGTAGCGATGCCCCCGGAAACCGAGACACGGTCTCCGGGCACGGCAACGACACGTTTGATGAGATCGTCCTCTTGTCCGCTCTTGTAGCGGGCGTGAAACACAACCACGTCGCCGCGACGAGGGGCACCGTAACCTCGCGTGACGAGCATCCGTTCGCCGTCCGAGAGGGTGGGCTCCATCGAATCGCCTTCCACGGTGCTCGGCGAGAAGAAGACGTAGAACACGAGGATGATCAAGAGGAAGAGCGCGGCGAGGGGGCCGATCACCAGACGCCCGATCAACTCCCCCCGCGCAGGGCGGACTCGAAGCGAGATCGCGAACTCGCCCGCGGTCGTGTCAGGAATCTGTGACGATTGCACGGGCGAACTCGGCCGGTTCGAAGGGGTGCAGGTCGTCGATTCCCTCGCCGACCCCGATGCGGACGACGGGGACGCCGATATCGCGTGAGATGGCGATGGCGATGCCGCCCTTCGCGGTGCCGTCGAGTTTCGTAAGCACAAGAGCGTCCACTCCGAGAGCAGCATGGAACTCCCGTGCCTGGACGAGCCCGTTCTGCCCGGTTGTGGCGTCGATGACGAGGACTACTCTGACAGGCGCGACTGAGCGCTCCTTGGTCACACGTACCACCTTCTGAAGCTCGCGCATCAGATCTGCAGAGGTGTGGAGCCTGCCGGCCGTGTCGATGATGGTGAGGTCGGCGCCGATCCGCTCGGCAAGTGCGACCGTGTCGAACGCGACAGCCGCGGAGTCCGCGCCGCGCTCGCGCCCGACGACACGTACACCGGCCCGCTCGGCCCATACGTCTAGCTGCTCGGCGGCCGCGGCGCGGAAGGTATCGCCGCTGCCCAGCAGGACGGTACGGCCGGCGTCTGCCGCCTGCTTCGCGATCTTGCCCACCGAGGTCGTCTTGCCGGTGCCGTTGACGCCTACCATGAGGATAGTCACGGGCTCTTCGGAGAAGGGGTCGTCGCCGTCTGCGAACTCGGCGGCGATACGCTCGACGAGAAGGCTGAGAACCGAGGCCGCGTCGGGGAGCGCCCAGCGGGTCGCCTCGTCCTTGAGCGCGTCGACGATCTCTGCGGACGCGGCGGCTCCCAAGTCACTGGTGATGAGAGCCTCCTCGAGGCCTTCCCAGAACACCGCATCGACGTCGGGACCGCGGCTCAGCAGCACGTTCAGCTGTTCGCCTAAACGGGTCCGGGTCTTGGTGAGACCGTCCGCCAGCCGTCTATGCCAGGGCGTGCTCATCGTCGCTCACCACCCACTCGAGGGCACGCTCGAGCTTCTGGCTTACCACCTTGGAAACGCCGTCGGACTGCATGGAGACCCCGTATAGGACGTCCGCCGTCTCCATGGTGCGGCGCTGGTGAGAAACGATCACGAACTGCGTGTGCGCACGCATGCTGTCGACGAACGCACAGAAGCGCTGCAGGTTCGTGTCGTCGAGCGCGGCTTCGACCTCGTCGAGTATGTAGAAGGGGCATGGCCGCGTGCGATAGACGGCGAACAGCAGCGCGAGCGCGGTAAGCGACTTCTCCCCGCCTGACAGAAGCGACATCCTCGCTATCTTCTTGCCGCGAGGTTGCGCGATGACCTCGACACCAGTGAGCTCGGGGTCATCAGGATCCGTGAGCTGAAGCTGTGCTGCACCGCCGGGGAACAGAACGGTGAAGATCTGCTGAAAGTGCCCGTCCACTTGCTCGAAGGTCTCAAGGAACCGGTCCTTCATCTTCCGGTCGATTGCCGCTACAACCTTACCGAGCGCCTTGCGGGAGGAGTCCAGATCACTCACCTGTTCGCCGATGAAGTCGCGACGCGCTCTGAGCGCCTCGTACTCCTCCCTGGCCACCGGGTTGACGGGACCAAGGTTCGAGACGCGCTTGCGGAGCGCGTGCAGCCGGTCTTCGGCCCCTTGTCGATCGTCAAGCGGCTCGGTCTCGAGCGCCGTCTCAAGCGGCATGCCGAGCTCTTCAACGATGCGCCGCGCCGCTTGGTTGACTTGGACCTCGATCTGTCCCTTCTCGACACGTAGGTCCGCGGTCGCGGCGCCCTTCTCTTCGACGAGTGCCTGTGCCTCACGGACGGCGCGCTGGGCGTCGTGGATGGTCGTCCTGAGCGACTCCGAGTCTGCCTGCTCGAAGCGGGCGCGTTCGCGGAGCTTCAGAGCCCAGTGCTCGGCGCGCTCCTGGATCGTCAGATAGTGCTCGTGGAGCGGCTGGATACGCTCGCGCAGGAGCTCGAGCGCAAGTTCGGTCTCGCGCGAACGCTCGACTGTGTCGGCCAAGTCGGCCAGGTCCGCCTCGATGGTCTTGACCTGCCGCTTGAGGTGGACCTCACGCTCGGAGACCGTGGCGATCTCGACCTGACACCCGCTCAGTCGCTCGCCAACAGCGCTCTCATCTCTGAACCGCAGATCGCGGTGATCCCGCGCGGCAGCGAACTCCTCCTCGAGGCGCACGATGTCGGCCTCACCCGATGCGATGCGAGCCGTGAGTTCGCCCGTGAGGGGTCGCTCCTTGATGGCGCGCTCCTCGATGTCTGCGAGGCGGCGCTCAACCCCAGATGCCTCGGCATCGAGCACAGTGAGCTGCTGTTCAAGCCTACCCGCGTCCTCGAGGACGGAGTCACGCTCCGCGCTTAGCCCGGCTTGCCTCTGCGTCAGCTCCAGTGCATCCTGCTGGGCGGCGGTGAGAGCCTCCTCAGCGCTCGTGGTCGCGGATTCGGCGTCGCCCACGCGCGCGGTGAGCGCCTCGATCTCGTCTAGCAGCTCGTTAAGGCGCCTCTTGCGGGCGAGCACGCCGTCAGTGTCGGCTACCTGGGTTCCCACCGTGAGCTTGCCTGAGGGCCACGCGACGACGCCGTCGCGCGTCACGAAGCGCGCGCCCGGGGCGCCGGCGCGTGCATCCATCGCCTGCTCGACAGAGTCGACGAGATAGACGTCGCCGAGGATCGCTTCGACAGCAGGAAGAGCGCGCTCATCGCAGGCGAGCATGTCGAGCAACCGCTTCCCAACCGCCGGTGAGACGGGTGCCGCAGGCTCCATCTCCGAGATCGGGAGCAGCGCGATCTCGCCGTGCGCTTCCGTGGCGAGCGCGCTGATCAAGTCGGTGGCCGTCCTTGCGTCCTCTACCAACAGGCCGAACAGATCGGCGCCGAGCAGGCGCTCGACGAGGGCCTCGAGTTCGGGCGGCGCGTCTACGGCCTGAGATACCGGACCCAGGATGCCAGGGAAGGCCTCCTGCTTAGAGATGGCCCACGCAAGACCCGGGGATGCTGCGGCGAAAGCGCGGTCGACCTCCTCGAGGCCCCGCGCTTCAGCACGGGCAGCGGTGTGCGTGTCGCGCGCGGCATCGAGGTCCTTGCGGCGGGCGGCAAGGACACGTACCCGCTTGTCGACGTCGGAGTCAGCGAGTGTGCTCTCACGCTTGAGCCGGGCAAGATCTGACTCGAGCGCTTCAAGTCGCGAACGCCGGGCCGACAGCGTTGCCTGGGAGGTCTGCCGTTGCTCGCGGATCTGCCCGAGGCGCTCGCCCAACAGCTCGACCTCGAGCGACGAGGCTGCACACGCCTGCTCGGCCTTAGCCAACGCGATGCGGTCGTCGTCGACCTGCTTGCGGGCGCGCCGCGTCTCGGCTGCGAGCCGCGCGAGTTCTTCGTCCGCCTTATTGCGTGCCTTCCTGACAGCTTCGGCTTCCTTGCGCAACTCGTTGAGTTGCCCGTACAGCGCCTTGAGCCGGGCGTCGGTCTCGACGCGCTCGGCTGTGAGCAGCTCAAGTTCACCACCGCGAGCGGCCACGCGCGTCTCCGCCTGGTGAAGCTTCGCTCGCAAGTCAGAGAGACGAGCTACTAGGTTCTTGCCCTTCTCTTCGAGCAGCAGCAGGCCCGCGTCAAGCCTCTCAAGGATCGACTGCATGCGACGTCGCTGCTCGGACAGATCCCCAACGAAAAGCCCCTTCTCCTCGAGCAGAGTCTGGAAGCGCTCAAGCTCGTGAGTGCGCTCGGCAAGGCGGAGACGCGCGAGTTCGACGTCAGCGTCGGCCTCGTTGTCACGCTTCGTGATCCGCTCCCAGGCTGCCTGCAATGATCGAAGGTCGTCGACCGCGAGTGCGACCTCCACCGAACGCGCCTCAGCGACGAGGTCTGCATGGGCAGCCGCCTTCGACGCCTGGCGCTCAAGCGGCCGGAGCTGACGGTCGATCTCGGTAGCGATGTCACGGGCACGGGCGAGGTGCGCTTCGAGTCCCGTCAGCTTGCGGAGGGCACGCTCCTTGCGCTTCTTGTGCTTCAGAACCCCCGCAGCTTCCTCAATGAGAAGCCTCCGGTCCTCCGCGCGGGAGTTGAGCACCTCTTCCAGGCGTCCTTGGCTGATGATGGAGTGGGTGTCACGGCCCAGGCCGGAGTCGTGCATGAGATCCTGCACGTCCATAAGGCGCGCGGGAGACTGGTTGATGAGGTACTCACTCTCGCCCGACCGATACATGCGGCGCGTGATAGTGACTTCGGCGAACTCGAGCGGCAGCGTGTTGTCACTGTTGTCGAGAACGAGATCGACTTCGGCCACACCGACAGCCTGGCGGGCGGACGACCCTGCGAAGATGACATCCTCCATGGCCTGTCCGCGCAGCGACTTAGCGCTCTGTTCACCGAGTACCCACAGAACCGCGTCTGAGACGTTCGACTTGCCGGAGCCGTTCGGTCCGACGATCACGGTGACGCCAGGTTCAAGGGAGAGCGTGCTGCGGTCCGCGAAGGACTTGAAGCCCTTGAGTATGAGCGACTTGAGGTACACGAACCCCCTCGAAAGGTGCAGGTCGGGCAAGTGACAGGCGCGCGTTGAGGCGCGGCACAGTGTAGCACAGGACACGACGAACGAAGCTGGCTATGAGTGCTCGTGTAGCCTCTCGAGCGCGTGCGCGGCGGCCTCGGCTTCCGCCTCCTTCTTCGAACGCCCGTTGCCGCGACCCAACTCGGTGTCGCCCGCGCCCACGACGGCGGTGAAGACGCGGTCGTGAGGCGGGCCGACCACCTCTACGATGCGGTACTCCGGCGCAACTCCCCGCGCCTGAAGTAGCTCCTGCAGATGCGACTTCGGGTTCTCGTGGGTGGAAGCGGGCTCGGAGCTGATGCGAGGGCCCAGCGTGCGGAGAACCCATCGACGCGCGACGCGGATGCCGCCGTCAAGATACAGAGCCGCAGTGAGCGCCTCGAACGCGTTCTCGAGTGCCGACTCCAAGCCCCGTCCCCGTGTGCCACGCTCGCTGTCGCCAAGGATGATGCACTCCTCAAGACCGATACGCGAGGCGACGTCTGCAAGGGTCGACCCGGCGACCACCGACACCTTGACGCGCGTCATCCCTCCTTCGGGCAACTCGGGAAACCGCCGGTAGACCTCCTCGGCGATCAGGAAGCCCACCACCGAGTCGCCCAGGAACTCGAGGCGCTCGTAGTAGCAGGATGGGTCACGCCCCTCGCTCGCGGACGGATGAGTCAGCGCGCGACGCAACAACTCCCGATCCCGGAAGGTGTGTGACGTGATCTCCTCGGCCCGGTCAAGTCGCCGCTCACTGGCTTCGGCACGCCATGAAGTCCCGGGCATGGCGTCACACGCGGCCGAGTACGAGAGTTGCGTTGTGCCCGCCGAATCCGAACGAGTTGCTCATGCAGATGCGGACTTCTGCCTCACGAGCCGTCAGCGCAACGTAGTCCAGGTCGCACTCGGGATCGGGATCTGTCAGGTTGATGGTGGGTGGAACGAGCGAGTGCTCCATGGCGAGCACACACGCAACAGCCTCGGTCGCTCCCGCACCACCCAGCATGTGCCCCATCATCGACTTGGTGCTCGACACAAGTGGTACATCCGACCCGAAGACCGCCTTGACCGCGTTAGTCTCGGCAAGGTCACCAACCGGGGTCGAAGTCCCGTGGGCATTGATGTAGTCGACATCGGATGGCGCCAGATCCGCCTTTTCGAGCGCCGCGAGCATCGACCTCCGTGCACCGGAGCCGTCGGGAGCGGGGGCTGTGATGTGATAGGCGTCGGCGGTGGCACCGTAGCCGAGGACCTCCGCGCGGATGCGCGCGCCGCGGGCGGCCGCGTGTTCGTACTCCTCGAGCACGAGCAAGGCGCCGCCCTCCGATATCACGAAGCCGTCGCGCGAAACACTCCAAGGGCGCGAAGCGCCCGTGGGGTCGTCGTTGCGGGTCGACAGCGCACGCGCGGCGCAGAACCCAGCGACACCCAAGGGTGTGACCCCGGTATCGAATCCGCCTGCGACGACAACGTCGGCGTCACCTCGGCGGATGGCCTCAAACGCCTCTCCGATCGCGTGGTTGCCCGAGGCGCATGCGGAAACGGGCGCGTAGTTGATGCCCTTCAGCCCGTGGGTGATGGAGATGAGACCGGCTGCGAGGTCGACGATCATCATTGGGACGACGAACGGGCTGACCCGTCCGGGACCACGCTCGTTGAGGACGGCACACTGCTGCTCCATCGCCTCTAGACCACCGATACCGGACCCGACGATGACGCCGGCACGGGGCGCCAGTTCGTCGTCGATGGTATCGAGGCCCGCATCACCGAGGGCCTCCGCGGCTGCGACGAGCGCGAACTGCTGGAAGCGCGACATCCGGCGGGCTTCCTTCGGTTCGATCACGCCGCCGGTTTCGAAGTCCCGAACATAGCCTGCGAAGCGCGTTGAGTATTCGGACGCGTCGAAGTGATCGATGCGGCTGATGCCGCTTCGGCCGGCTGCGAGAGAGTCCCACATCGCACCTACGCCGATACCTACGCAGGTAACGGCTCCCATGCCCGTGACGACTACTCGTTTCATGCGCTGACCCCCTGCGCTTCACTCCACTCGCGTTCGATGCGGTCGACCAGCTCGCTCACCGTCGGTACATCGTGGATACGGGCAGCGGCAGAACCGGCGAACACGAGGCCTTGTTCAACGTCGCCTCGTTGAGCCATCTCGAGTTCGTTGATGATGCAGTACTCCTTGTGGCACTCCTTGAGGCAGGACCGGCATCGCTCGATGGGCGGGTAGTCGCCGCGCATAGTCCGTTCCCAGAAGGGATTGCGCAACGCGCGTCCGGGGAGTCCTACCGGACTCTTGACGAGCACCACGTCGTCCTCGGTCGCGCCGACGTACATGCGCTTGAACGCGTCGGCGGCGGATGATTCCACCGTTGCGGCGAAGCGGGTGCCCATCTGCACCCCGGATGCGCCCATCTCGAGGGTCTCCTTGATATCGGCGCCGGTAACGACGCCCCCGGCGCCGATGACGGGGATCTCCACCGCGTCGAGGATCTCTGGGAGCAGCTCTCGCATGGGCAGGTCCGTCCCGAGGTGTCCGCCGGCCTCGACGCCTTCGACCACGACCGCCGCCGCTCCGAACCGTTCGGACAGACGCGCGACGCGGGCACTGCCCACGATCGGCACGACGGGGACGCTGAACTCACGGCCCCACTCGAAGACGTCGCGTGAAAAGCCCGCACCCGCGATCACCAGGTCGACACCCTCGGCCATCGCCGCACGGACGAGGTCTTTGAAGATCCGGACCGCTACCATCACGTTGACGCCGAGGACCCCGTCCGAGATCGCCCGCGCGGCACGAATCTCGCGCACAAGCTCGTCTACGGAAAGACCGCTGCCCGCGATGATGCCGACTCCGCCTGCCTTCGCCGTAGCACCGGCGAGCGGAGACAGTGAGATACGAACGGCCATACCGCCCTGGATGATGGGAAGACGCGCGGTGCGCTCCCCTATGGTGAGATGTGGCATCTCCACGAGCTCAGATACGCCTCTCGCGTTTCCCGGCACACCCGGGCGCTTTGCAGGGAGCCGCCCGGGTGAATATGACGGGGAGTGGCTCAGGCCTTCTCAATATAGGAGACGGCGTCGCCGACGGTCTTGATGTTCTCGGCCTCCTCATCAGGGATGGAGATGCCGAACTCCTCCTCAAGCGCCATGACGAGCTCGACGATGTCGAGCGAGTCGGCGTTGAGGTCGTCTATGAACGAAGCGTCCTCGGTGACGTCGTCCTCATCGACACCGAGTTGCTCGACGATGACCGCTTTGGCCTTGTCCATGATCTCTTCTCGCTCCATGCAACACACCTCCCTCCGCGTTGGCAGCAGTGCACGTCTCGGGCACAGCGGCCCGGCCAACTAAACGAACGTCATCCCGCCGTCGACGGCAAGCACCTGTCCGGTGATGTACGAGGACTCATCGCCGGCGAGGAACGCCACAGCACGCGCAACATCCGCGGGCTCGCCGAACCGCCCCATCGCTATGCCAGCCTTCGCGGTCTCCAACACGGACTCGGGAAGGTTGGCCGTCATGTCGGTCTCGATGAAGCCGGGTGCGACCGCATTGGCGCGTACACCACGCGACGCGAGCTCGCGGGCGACCGACTTGGTGAGACCGATGATACCCGCTTTCGACGCCGCATAGTTCGCTTGGCCGGCGTTGCCCACCAGTCCCACAACGGACGTAACGTTGATGATCGAGCCTGCGCGCTGCTTCATCATGTGCTTTGCGGCTGCACGCGTCATGAGAAACGCTCCCGTAAGGTTCGTCGCGATCACGGAGTCCCAGTCTGCCTCCGACATGCGCACGAGGAGACCGTCACGCGTGATGCCCGCGTTGTTCACGAGAACGTCGAGCGAGCCGAACTCGGCGACGACGTCGTTCACCAGCGCCGTGCACGCCTCTGCGTCACGGACGTCGGTCTTCCGCGCAACGACGCGTCCGCCCCGTGATTCGATGCGCGCTACGACACCTGCGGCCGCTTCGGCGGAGCCAGAGAACGTGACTATGCATGTAGCGCCGCGATCGGTAAGTGCCTCAGCGACCGCTGCACCGATACCTCTGGACGCCCCGGTCACGATTGCCACGCGGCCCTGCAGGTCGCTCATCTCACGACACCTCCGCCATGACCGCTTCGATTCCTGAGGTCTCGACCGCGAGTGCGGTGATCCCCTCGGTACGCCTAGCCAGACCGGTGAGCACTGTGCCGGGACCCGCTTCTACGAAGGTGCACGGCCCGTCGGCCTGCAAGGCGAGCATCGTCTCCGTCCACCGAACGGGCTCCGTCATCTGGCTCATAAGCCGTTCCCGGATCAGGACCGGATCGGTCGTCGGCCGCGGATCGGTGTTCTGCAGCACGGGAAAGGACGACGCCGAGAACGCGGTCTCTGCCAAGAGTGCGGCGAACGCCGCACGAGCCGGCTCCATCAGCGGTGAATGGAATGCGCCGGCCACATCGAGAGGCACGATGCGCCGCGCACCGGCCTCCTGAAGCAGCGCAGCGGCAGCCTCAAGCGCGTGCGGCCGTCCGGTGATGACCACCTGGGTCGCGCTGTTGTCGTTGGCCACCCAAACCCCGTCGACCTCAGAGAGCGCCGACTCCACGGTGGCACGGTCCAAACCGATGATCGCGGCCATTCCGCCTGGAGCAGCAGCGGCCGCTGCCGCCATCAGCTGGCTGCGCTCGACGACGAGCTCAAGCCCAGCCTCGACGGAGAACACACCGGCGACGGAGAGGGCGGTCAACTCACCGAGAGAGTGTCCGGCGGCCGCATCTGGTTCGAGTCCGCTCTCGAGCAGCGCCTGCGCCCATGCCCACCCCGACAGGAACAGAAGCGGCTGGGCCACTCGGGTATCTGCAAGCTCCTCCGTTGACCCGAACGCCTCAATCCGGCGCAGGTCGAGTCCGGACAGCGCCTCCGCGGCGTCCAGCAGGCGGAGCAGGTCGTCGCTTTCAGGGGCATCGGTGATCATGCCGAGACGCTGGGATCCCTGTCCGGGCATGACGAGCACCGTGCGAACGCCATTCGTCACGCGTCGTCACCGTCCGCGAGCCCACGGATGACCGCGACAGCTCCATCGACGATCTCATGAACGATCTCGGCAGCGGGCAGGATGGAGCAGACCATGGATGCCACCTGTCCGGCCATGAGAGAACCGCCGTGGATGTCGCCCTCACGCATCGCGAGAGCGAGCTTGCCGGCGCCCAATGCCTCGATCTCTTCGGGCTTGTTCTCACGGTCGAGCGCCATGATCTCGCGTGCGAGCCGGTTCTTGATGACACGCACTGGGTGCCCCGTTGAGCGCCCAGTGACAACGGTGTCTCGGTCCTTCGCCTTCAGTACCTGCTGCTTCACGGCAGGGTGGATGGTGCACTCCGCAGCACACATGAAGCGAGTGCCGATCTGCACGCCCTCAGCGCCGAGAGCGAAAGCCGCCGCCATGCCTCTGCCGTCCGCGATCCCCCCTGCCGCGACAACCGGGATGCTGACCGCGTCAACGAGTTGCGGCGTGAGCACGAGTGTCGTCAGTTCGCCGATGTGGCCACCCGCCTCCATGCCTTCACCGATGATCGCGTCGGCACCGATCGACTCCATGCGCTTGGCCAGCGCGACAGAGGGCGCGACTGGCAGGACCTTGATGCCGCGCTCCTTGAGCGCGCTCATGTACTTCCCAGGGTTCCCAGCGCCTGTGGTCACCACCGGTACACCCTCGTCGAGCACGAGTTGGACGAGCTCATCGATGTGCGGTGTGAGCAGCATGAGGTTCACGCCGAACGGGCGGTCCGTGAGCGACTTGGCCGCCCGGATCTGCCCCCTCAGCAGGTCGGTGGGCATGTGGCCCGCGCCGATGACGCCGAGACCGCCAGCCGAAGAAACAGCGGCGGCGAGCTCTGCGGTGGCTGTCCACGCCATTCCGCCCTGTATCAGCGGGTGTTCGATTTGGAGGGTAGTGGTGAGCCTGGAGCGCAGAGTCATGTAGGGGTCAGGCCTCCTCGTCTTCTGGGGCCATCGTCCAGCGAACCACCGCGGCCCCCCACGTGAGTCCCGCGCCGAATCCCACCAGTGCCACGAGATCACCCGGCGCAAGCTGCCCGCCAGTATACAGTTCGTCCAAAGCCAGCGGAATCGACGCCGCCGACGTGTTGCCGGTGCGCTCGAGGTTGCTGAAGACACGCTCGTCTTCGATACCTAGCCGCTCCTCGACCGTCGCAAGTATCCGTCGGTTGGCCTGGTGCGGAACGAGCCAGCGCAGGTCGCCGATGGCTATACCGCACGCGGCCAGCACCTCGTTCGTGGCCTTCGGGATGACGCGAACGGCGAACTTGAAGACCTCAGGCCCGTTCATACGGAGGAACTGCGCACGTGCGGCGATTGCGTCAGCGTCGCACGGCAGCGCCGACCCCCCGGCTGGGATCTTGAGCAGCTCCTCACCGGCACCATCAGCTCCGAGCACCGTCGACATCACTCCAGCCTCGCCGGATGCGCGCAGCACAACGGCCCCTGCACCGTCACCAAACAGCACGCATGTCGCACGGTCTTGGAAGTCGATCACGCGCGAGAGGACGTCGGCCCCCACGACGACGACGATGTCTGCACGTCCCGACTCGATAGCCGAAGCACCGAGCTCCAGGGCGTAGACGAACCCGGTACACGCGGCGTTGACGTCGAACGCAGGACAGCGCATTCCAAGTTTGACCTGGGCGATGCATGCGGTCGACGGCATCAGGTGGTCAGGAGTCGACGTCGCGACAATGAGGAGATCCACATCGCCGGGTTCGACAGCCGCTCGCTCGAGCGCGGGCAGTACGGCCGCGACGACGAGGTCTGACGTGGCTGTCCCAGCATCGGCGATCCGACGCTCACGGATGCCGGTACGCGTGACAATCCATTCGTCGGTGGTGTCGACCATCGTCTCGAGCGCCGTGTTGGTGAGGACCGCCTCAGGGAGATGCCCGCCGACACCGATGATCTCTGCATGACGGGGCATGGGCGATCGGTGTCCGTTCTCGACTGGTCGGCTGGATAGCACGCGTACGTGGTCGGGGAAGTCTACCGAACCCCACGGTCACTGTAAACGCGCTCCCCCCACGCCGCGCGTTACCCGCGCGTTACCGCGCGCTACCGATGCTTCCCCCCGCACTACCCGCGCGTTACCTCCAGCGCACGCTCACCCGACTATCCGTTGCGCGACCAGCTCGGTGAGCCTGCCCCGCACCGCACGCGCAGCAACACCCAACGCGCTGGCGACAGCACGCTCGCCGGACGAGCCGTGCCCCACGATACACACACCGCCGACGCCGAGCAGCGGCGCACCTCCGTACGCATCGGGATCGAGCCGGTCTTTGAGTCGCTCGAGCGACGGTCGCACTACCGCTGCTGCAGCACTCCTGACGAGATTCGATGTGAGCGCATGTCGAACCTGGGACAGCAGCACGCGGCTGGTTCCCTCAAGCAGCTTGAGCGTCACGTTGCCGGTGAACCCATCGGTGACGATCACGTCGACGCAACCGGCTATCACTTCGCTGCCCTCGACGTTGCCAACGAAGCGGTCGACGTCACGACTCATCAGCGCATGCGCCTCGACGGCGAGCTGAGAGCCCTTCGTGGGTTCCTCACCGATGTTGAGTAAGGCGACGCGCGGACGTTCAACACCGAGTACCACGGATGAGTATGCGGCGCCCATCTGGGCAAACTGCACTAGGTGCTCGGGACGGCAGTCCGCATTGGCTCCGACGTCAAGGAGAACCGTCGGCTCGCCCGCAGTGGGAAGAACCGTCGCGATCGCCGGGCGCATGACGCCGGGGAGGCGGCCGATCACGAGGGTGGCCGCAGCCATTGCGGCTCCCGTTGACCCTGCGGAGAAGAACGCGTCGGCGACGCCCTCCTTCACGAGGCGGCATCCCACGTTGATGGACGAGTCACGCTTCGAGCGCACCGCGGCTGCGGGATGTTCGTCCATGGCGATGCGCTCTGTCGCGACGTGCGGGACAATGCGGTCCGCGAATTCACCCGTCGCGAGGACCACATCCTCGGGTCCAACCAGATGGACGGTCAGCGACGGATCGTCCGCGAGAGCGATGGAGACTCCGGCGAGGACCGCGTGTGGCGCAAAATCGCCGCCTACAGCGTCGACGGCGATGGCGACCGGACGCCTCTGGGTCATCAGCGGTGGCTCCGATTCTTTGGAAGCGCGGTCAGATCGACACCTACTCGGTGTCGATGATCTCCCTGCCGTTGTAGTAGCCGCACTCAGCGCAGACGCGGTGAGGGACCTTCGGCTGGTGGCACTGCGGGCACTCCGATACAGCGGGTGCGCTGAGCTTGTGGCTCGAGCGTCGCGCATTGGTGCGGGCACGGCCGGTTTTTCTCTTGGGTACTGCCATTGACCTGACTCACTTTCACGTGTGGGCGCCTGCACGGCGCGTGTCATCGACTCGACCGTGCGATCACTCGCGGGGTCGCACGGTCGAGCATCGTATCACGCAGGATTGGCCGTGTTAAGGGGGCGGCGTGGGAGAGGCGGACGCGGTCGCAGGGCAGGTGTGCCGCTCGACTCGGCAGGCCAGAGCGACCTTCTCAGGACTCCTCCGGCGGCAGCAGATCCTTGAGTGCGGAGAATGGATGCTTCCCTCCCACCTCATGGACGCAGGAGCACTCTCCTTCGTTGAGGTCGGCCCCGCACTCGTGGCACAAGCCGGCGCACTCCGGGTCGTGCACCGGGGCGAACGGGGCTTCGATCACAAGCGCGGCGGCTAGGTTCGCGCCTAGATCCACCACTCCGTCCGGCGGGATGAGCTGCACGTCCTCGTCGCCGTCGCCGGCGTCGTGCCCGCTGACGAACAGGATCTCGACGGTGCCTTCGATCTCGGTGTCGAACTCACACAAACATCGTGCGCAGACCGCCCGAACGGCGGCGCCGATTGAGCCCCGAGCGAGCACGCCCTCACCGACGTTTGCCACGTCGAGTCGCACCACCGCAGGACCGTGCGCAACGAACGTCTCGTCCCCGACGACGATCTCGCCCACCTCGAACGGCGCGGTGACGGCGAAGGACTCGCCGGGCTGTTCCAGAATCGGGCTGAGGTCGACCAGATAGGGCGCCATGTGCGTCTACTGCCGCTGTGAGACCTTGCCCTGCAGCCGGTCCCGTCCCCGCTGCACTGCGGTCAGCAGTTTGCCAAGGTTGACCTCAAGGTTCGCGAGCATCTCGTCGGCGTAGTCCTCTGCACCCAGACGCACCTCGCGCTCCATCTGGCGAGCCTTGTCCATTATGTCGGCCGCCTGCTGCTCGGCGAGGCGCACGACCTCCTGCTCGCTGGCTATCTGCTGCGCGCGGTCCTGCGCCTCCACGAGGACGCGATTGGCTTCCTTCTCGGCCTCCTCGAGCATCTCCTGGCGCTCCTTGACGATCCAGCGCGCTTGTTTCAGTTCGTCGGGGAACTGCGCGCGGATCTCGTCGATCACCTCGTACACGGCGTCCGGATCGACCATCTTGTTCCCGGTCAACGGCACGCCACGTCCGTTGTCAACGATCTCCTCGATCCTATCGATCAAGGCCATGATGTCCATCAGGTGTCCTCCCTCACGGGGCCGTGTGAAGTGTGCGCTCCAACGCCTCAGCGACGTGAACGGGAACGAGTCCCCTCACGGAGCCGCCGTGCCGCGCGATCTCCTTGACCGCGGACGAACTTAGAAACATGTACTCCGGTACCGCCATGATGAACATGGTTTCGACCTCAGCGTCGAGACGCCAGTTCAACGCGGCCATCTGGAACTCATGCTCGAAGTCGGTGATGGCGCGTAGCCCCTTCACTATGACACTCGCACCCACCTGTTCGGCGAAGTCCACCAATAGGTTATCAAATGGGCGCACTGTCACCGCGTCAAGATGAACGCACGCGCGCTCAAGGAGGTCGACGCGCTCATCTATCGCGAACATCGGCCCGTCGTTCTTCAGCGGCGAGCAAGCCACTGCCACTACCACGTCGTCGAAGATCGACGCGGCGCGCTCGATTATGTCGAGATGCCCCGACGTCACGGGGTCGAACGTGCCGGGAACGATGGCTCTCTTCACGCCTCCCCCTCAGTGTGCCGTGCAATATCGAACGTCGTGGCTCCGTGGGTGCGCGACGCAACGGACTGATATCCCTCCGGCCACACGGCTTGGACGCCCGACGCGTGCTCCCACGTCACGTACGCCCGGTCTGCAACCACACCCGCACGGGCGAAGCGCCCGAGCAGGTCGGCCACGACGGCCGGGTCGAGTGTATACGGCGGGTCGAGCAGAATCAACGAGAACGGTCCATGCTGGAGCCGTCCTGCCAGCGACAACACGTCTCCAGGCACCAGGGTGACTTCGTCGGCGACACCGAGCGCGGCGACATTACCACGGAGAACACGGAGCGCGCTTCTGTCGCGTTCGACGAACACGACGGGTGCAGCACCGCGCGAGAGCGCTTCAAGACCGAGCGCACCGCTGCCCGCGAACCCGTCTAGCACCGGACCGCCACCTAGGTCGGGTCCGGTGAGGGAGGTGAGAGAGGAGAAGAGAGCCTCCCTTACGCGATCGGTGGTAGGGCGGGTGAGGGTGCCGCGGGGTGCAGCGAGTCTGCGTCCGCGTAGGCGGCCGGCGATTATTCTCATCCGCTGCTCACCCACTCCCATGCTCTCTCGTATGCGACGCGTACGGCCGCGAGCAAAGGGAGATACTCGTCATCTGAAAGACGCGGGCTGGCCGCCACGATCTCGAAGGCGTCGTGTCGTGCGGCCTCGACCAGGTCGAGGTCGTCGAGCAGGCTCGCGACGCGAAGGTCCGCGAAACCGTGCTGCTTGTCACCGAGCACATGGCCCTCGCCGCGCAGACGCAGGTCGCGCTCGGCCAGTTCGAATCCATCCGTTGAGCCGACGAGCGCGGCAAGGCGCTCGCGGCTCTCCTGCGAACGCGCGTCGGCGACAAGCCACATCTCACCTGGATGCTCCCCCCGCCCGACGCGCCCTCGGAGCTGGTGAAGCTGTGCCAGACCGAAGCGCTCGGCATTCTCGACGATCATGATGGTGGCATTCGGAACGTCGACGCCCACCTCCACCACAGTCGTCGACACCAAGACGTCCAGATCGCCGGAGACGAACGTCTCCATCGTGCGCACCTTGTCAGCAGGAAGCATCCTGCCGGTGAGCAGACCAACGCGCAGGTCCGGGAAGACCTGCGTCGCCAGCCGCTTTGCCTCACGAGTCGCCGCCTTGGCGCCCGTCACATCAGATTCGTCTACGAGTGAACAGATCACGTACGCCTGACGCCCGGCCGCGACCGCGGTACGCACCGCCTCGTACGCCGGAGCTGCCTGATGGGGCTTGACAAGAGTGGTCACGGTGGGCGGTGCGGTGTTCGGACGCACACGAAGGTAGGACGTGGCCAAGTCACCGTAGAGCGTCAGTGCGAGCGAGCGCGGGATCGGGGTGGCCGTCATGACGAGAAGGTCGCTTGCAGCGCCTTTGGCCCTCAGGCCCAAACGCTGGTTGACGCCAAACCGGTGCTGTTCATCGACGATTGCCAGAGTGAGCCTTTCGAACGCCACTGCCTCCTCGAGCAGGGCGTGCGTGCCGAACAGTACCTGGACCTCTCCGTCGCGCACCCGAGCCAACACCTCACGGCGCGTTGCGGCTGTAGTCGAGCCTGTGAGCAGCGCCCAGAAGACACCGATGTCGTCGAGGAGCGGACCCACCCGCGCCGCGTACTGTCTGGCCAGAACTTCAGTCGGCGCCATCATCGCCGCTTGGCCTCCCGAATCCGCGACGGCGGCGAGTGCGTGGGTGGCGACAAGGGTCTTACCCGTTCCGACGTCACCAAGAAGCAGCCGGTTCATCGGCTCCGGCCGGGCCATGTCGCCTATGATCTCGCGGATCGCGCGCTCCTGGTCGGCGGTCGGAACGACCTCGAGCCGTGAGACCAGACGCGTGAAGAAGGGACCGTCTGTGCGATGAGCGATGCCCGCACGGCCGCGGGTCAGAGCGTAGCGCCGCAGAGCCATGTAGAGCTGCAGCAGCAGAAGCTCGTCGTAGGCGAGGCGTCGGCGCGCAGCCCTAGCCGCCGCGAGGTCTGATGGAAAGTGGACGTCTCGCAGAGCCCGCGATAGAGGAATGAGATCGTGGCGGGATCGCACGGACCACGGCAGATGGTCACAGACATCACCGTAGTCTTCGAGGGCGCACGCAACGAGCCTCCGCACCCACCCGGTGCTCAGTCCATCGACCGTGTGATGAACCGGCAGGATGCGGCCGGCAGCGGAGGGATCCCCTTCCTCGCCGAGCTTCTCGACGAAGGGAGCGACGATGCGCTTCAGGCCGTAGTCGAACTCGACGCGACCTGCGAACGCGACGCGTTCACCCTGCAGGAACTTCTGCTTGACCCATGGCTGGTTGAACCAGACGCCCAAGAGCACGCCGGTATCATCGACGATCGAGACCTCCGTGACGGTCAGGCGCGGCTTCGGCTTCTTGACTCGGATCTCGTGGATGCGTCCTACGCAGGTCGCATCCGAACCAGCGCGGACGTCGGCGAGGGTCGCGACAGACGACAGGTCGATGTAGCGAAACGGCAGATGGGCGATCAGGTCGCCAACTGTATGGATGTCCATGCGCCCGAGCGCTTCGGCCCGGGCGCGGTCGACAAGGCGGACCTCAGTCACGGGATCCCCATGGGCGGCCAGCCGGCAGATCCTCTCACGCAGCGGAGGGCGTGTCGTCACGCACGGCTCACTTGATAGGGCAGAAGGCCACACCTACGGCACGCGGACCCGCGTATGTGCCGATGACGGCGCCAACCGTGCCGCGCGACACCAATTCGACATCGGCGCCCGTCGCCTCGATCTCGCTCAGTAGCTCCGCTCCCTCGTCCGCTAGACACCCGTGAAGTATCGCGATGCGGAGCCGGCCGTGTTCGCGAGCGTGGTCGGAAACCGCGGCCGCGACCTCAGCGAGCGCGCGCTTGCGACCCTTGACCTTCTTGAACGGCTCGATGATGCCCTCCGGGCTTACCGTCAGCACCGGCTTGATGTCCAAGAGCGCCGCCGCGAGTCCTTGGGCACGTCCGGCGCGACCACCCTTCACCAGGTACTCCAGCGTGTCGAGCACGAAGAGAAGACGTGTCCGTCCCGCGACATCGCGAGTCGATGAAGAGACCGCGTCTCCGTCCCCACCGGCATCACGAGCCTCTACAGCGGCACGGACGACGATCCCGAGGCCATGGGAGATGTTCAGCGCATCCACGACATGTACCGGGATCGGGCTGTCTCCGGACGCCATCGTCGCAGACTCGACGGTGCCAGACAGCGCTCCGGACAGATGAACCGAGACGATCTCGTCGAACCCCTTGTCCGCAAGGTCGCGGTACGTGTCGAGGAACTCAGCGGGTGAAGGTTGTGAGGTCTTCGGCAGCACCGGTGAGGTGGTCAGCCGCTGGTAGAACTCCTCGGGCGACAGCTCGACCCAGTCCAGGAACGACTCCTCGCCGAACAGGACCTTCAGCGGAACCATACGCACGCCGAGCGACTCCAACGCAGCCGGCCCGAGATCGCATGTGCTGTCAGTTACGATGGCAACTCGTGACATGGCGACTCCTCACTCATTCGGCGGACATGATCAACGGGTACAGCGGCTGTTCGCCCCGATGTGCCTCCACGGCGACGTCGGGGAAGCGGGTGCTGATGGCAGTGGCGATCTCGGCGAGCGCAGCGTCGTCAAGCTCCTCACCGGCGAGCAGCGTGAGTGATTCCGGTCCGTCCTCGAGGAGGACGGCAGCGAGCTCCAATGAGACTGATGCGACGTCCTCGCCCACGACCTCGACATCCTCGTCATCGACAATACCGATGACCTGCCCCGAGCGGATTGCGCCCGCCTTCCCGTGGGCGTCCCTGACGGCACGGGTGACCTCCCCCGTGCGCACCGCCGACGCCGCCTCGCTCATCGCCGCAACGCCCGCCTCGAGCTCGTCGGTGCCGTCCCACGCAAGAAGCGCAGCGAATCCCTGCGGCACAGACGTGGTCGGAACCACGCCCACCGGCCTGTCGGCGACAGACGCGGCCGCTTGGGCGGCCATTACGATGTTCTTGTTGTTCGGCAGCACAATGACCTTCGCGGCGCCGACCTGCGCGATCGCCCTCGCAAGATCGGCGGTCGACGGGTTCATGGTCTGACCGCCGTTGACGATGACATCAGCGCCCAGAGAGGTGAGGATGTCGCCGAGGCCGGAGCCCGACGCTACCGCGACGAACCCCAATGGCTTCGGCTCGCTCGCCAAGCGCTCGGAGCGCAGCTTCTCGTCGCGCTCGGCGGTCTGTCGCCTCATGTTGTTGATGTGCACCTCGGCGACTTCGCCGAGCGCAGTGACGTGGGCGAGTAAGCTCGCAGGGTCGTTGGTGTGGACGTGCACCTTGAACGCGCCCCCATCACCAACGACGAGTTCGCTGCCTCCGGCGGAAGAGACGAAGTCGTGGAGCGGGTCACGCTCGATGCCGTCACCGAACAACAGGAACTCAGTGCAGTAGAGGTACTCTGCGTCGTCCCAGTCGTCGACCGGTTCGACCGCCAGGACTCCGGCGCCACCGCCGACCCGCGGTGCGAGCGTGACCTCGCGCCCGAGCACAGCGGCAACGAAACCGTCGATCAGCAGGGCCAATCCGTAGCCCCCGGCGTCGACGACGTTGTTCTGTTTGAGTACTGGGAGGAGTTCAGGAGTCCGTTGCACGGACTCGGCGGCGGCCGTGCTCACCCGTTCCAGCGCGACGCCGATCTCGTCAGAGGCGTCTGCGGAACGTCGCGCGCTGAGCGCGACGTCCTTGATCACCGTTAGCATCGTTCCCTCGACCGGTTTGCGCACCGCCTGATATGCGACGTCACGGGAGCGCTCAAGTGCGACGGCGAGTAGTTCGGTGTCGAAGACGGATGCGCCGTCTATGCCCTCGCAGAGCCCACGGAGTATCTGCGACAGGATGACTCCTGAGTTGCCCCGTGCGCCCATGAGCGACGCGTGAGTGACCGCATGGCAAACCGCCGCGACCGACGTCTCGTGGTCGAGACGCGAGACCTCGGACACGACCGTATCCATGGTCAGCGACATATTGGTGCCGGTGTCACCATCCGGGACAGGGAAGACATTCAGGCGGTCGACCTCGTCGATGCGGGCCTTCAGCGCCGCAGCGGCAGAAGACACAAGATCGCGCATTGGGGGTGTCTTGAGCCGCGCGCTCACTTGGCCTGCCGGACCTTCACGCCCATGACATGGACGTCTATGCGGGCGACGTCGACATCGGCGGTGTTCGTGAGCATGTGCCGCACAGCGGAAATCAGGTTGTTGGAGACCTCGGCGATGTTGACCCCATGCTCAACGACGACGTACAGGTCCACACTGACCGCACGGTCATCGGTGACCACTCGCACGCCCTTTCGCAGCTTCTGACGAGGCAGGAGCTGTGCGACGCCGTCGGCAAGCGTGGGGCTCGCCATACCTACCACCCCGTAACTCTCAAGGGCAGCATACCCGGCGAGGTCTGACAGGACTTCGTTAGCGATATGCACCACACCTGCATGCTTATCGGTCATGGCGTCACTCCCCCTCCGTGGCGGTAGCGCAGCCCGCGGAGCGATCGTTCAGTTCCGCGAGCAGATCGTCAAGACAGACGTCGTGAATCCTCGAGACCGCAGCCAAGGACTCCATGCCAGCGGCAAGACAGGAGCCGCAGGAGAGCCCGTGATGCGCGAAGATCGCGGTCGCGCCGGGATGCGTAGCGAACACGTGGCTGATGATCGTCTCCGCTGAATACACATGACACCCCTTTGCAGCTGGCTCTCTGCAGTATAGCCAATCGGAGGTTCTGCGCTCGACGACTCTCCGGAACCGCGCCCGCCAGTCTGCCACCACGTTTCCAGGCCACCCGCGCAATCCCGCTCGGCCGAGTAGGACTTGTTGCGCTCAGTCGACTGTGGTAGCGTTCTTCGGGCTTTGTGCTGATATCCCACCCGCGCCTGCGCGGATCACGACTGAGGAGTCACGATGTCGAAGGTATGCACGATCTGCGGGAAGAGCCCCGCTGCCGGACGCAACGTCAGTCACTCGCATCGCGTGACGACACGCATGTTCCGGCCGAACATCCAGAAGGTCACGGCCGTTGTCAACGGCCACGTTCAGCGCGTCAGTGTGTGCGCGAAGTGCATGAAGGCCGGGAAGGTCACTCGCGCATAGCGGCGCACCGTCTTGAACGCACGTACCCGGCGGCCGCCCTCAGGGCGGCCGCTCGCATTCACAGGATGCTACTCGGTGGCGACCCGGCTCATGGGGTCGTTGACAGCGCGCTCGAGAGCCGCGACCACGTCCGGGTCGAACTGCGTGCCCGCGTTGCGGCGTACCTCCGTCAGGGCTTCCTCGGCACTTCTGGCTCGGCGGTACGGACGCTCCGAAGTCATCGCAACATAGGCGTCTGCGACCGCCAGCACCCGTGCGCCTAGCGGAATCGTCTCGGCGCTCAGACCTACCACGTAGCCGCCTCCATCGAACCGCTCGTGATGGTGATAGACGATGGGGATGGCCTCCCGCAGCGCGGGCGCCTGTTCGAGCACGTCGGCGGCGATCACGGGATGCACCTTCACCATCCCCCACTCAAGGGTCGAGAGGGGGCGGTTCGTCACCGCCACGACATCGCCTGCGGCGGTCATTCCGACGTCGTGAAGCAGCGCGGCGATGCGAACTGCCGTCCGTTCGTTGTCCGTCATGCCCAGCTGCTCCGCGATCGCGCATACGAGGTCGACGACGCGATCGGTACCGCCGCGTGAATACGGATCCTTCGTCTCGAGTGCCACGGCCAACGCCTTCAGTGTGTCGAAGTAGAGTTCCTGAGTCGTCTCGAGAGCGCGAGCCGTCCTCAGCGCGAGCGCTCCCAGAAGACCAAGCGTCTCAAGCGTGTCACGATGGGTGCTTGAGAAGCGCGCACGGAAGGTGCGATTACCCACGTTGAGCACGCCGAGAATCCCGTCGTTGTCAGCGATGGGCACGCTGACCGCAGAGCGTATGCCGTGCCTCCGGCTTCGCGGGCCCTTGCATTCCAGATCCTCGACTACGACGGGTTGCTTCGTAGCAAGGACCCAGCCGGCGATTCCCTCGCCCTCAGCGACCGAGGTCACGAGTGGTATCTCATCTGGCAGACCCGCCGAGCGTGCGATGGTCAGACGGCCGTCGTCCCCCAATAGCATCACGCTTCCGGTTTGGGCGGACGACAATATCATGGCACGGCGGAGCAGGGCCTCGACGACCGCCTCGGGATCGACCAGCCGTGAGAGCTCCCTGGTAGCCTCGAGCATGGTGTTCGCAGCACGCGTCTGCTCGCGAGCGACATGAAGCGCCAGTGCACCGGTCAATGCGGAACGGAGCGCAGCGGCAGCCTGCGTGAGAACCTCGCGGTCGGGTCCGGATTCGGCAAGGTCTATCGCCGCCACGCCCCGTGCGTCGCCGGAGGACAAAGGGACAGCGTAACGCCATACGTCGACGTCTCGCCTGGGCATGCACAATGACTTCTCGGGACAGAATGCTGCGACACCCGTCGCCAACGCGCGGCCGACACACGTGCCCGCGAGAGGCTCCGGATCGCCCGTCGGACGCATCGTTCCCGCTGCGGCAACCAACCTGAGCGTAGCGGACGACTCGTCCTCCAACCACAGGTGGGCCGAGAGGACCTCTCCGGCAGAAGAACAGGCTTCGAGCAGAGCGACTGCGACGTCGTGCGGCTCGACAGACGCAGGCATCCGAAGCGCAGCCGGCTTGGCAGCGGTGTCGTTCAACTCAGGCGGTCCCTCACTCCCAAAGACCGGTACCGGCTCACTGGGAGGGATCGCGTCGGAGACCGCAGGTTCTTCAGGCACTGACCCGGAGGCAGGCATCGTCATCGCTTCGGTGATCTGGATGGAGGCGGGCGCCTCGAACACCGCAGACGCACCGGCATGAGACGAAGGGGCGGCCGCGATCTTTGAACCGGACCGGGCCGCGGACGCGCGAAACACGAAGAGGAACGCGACCGCCCCTACGATGAGCGCAAGGCTCGCGACGGTCAGGGCTCGCGTGTCAGTGAGCACACCGGCCACGCCAGCGAACACGCCTGCCGCCGCAGGCACGATGAAGGTTGGCTGCGCAGAGCTGGTCACGTGAGAACCTCCCCAGGCGAGTATATCGTCGCCGCGAGGCACGAAGCTGCTACCGGACGGTATGAGCCTGAGAATCATCCCAGTGGCAGCAGACGAGTACGACTCCCGACCGTACCGCGATAGTGGCGGGACCGCAGTCTATCCGATTCGAGATACCGTGCGATGACAGCGAGCTAAGGCGTAAGGAATCAAGCGGCCATCTCACGCCCGCACCGTCGACGACCGCACTTTCGGTGAGGCTCAGGACGGAGAGCGCAACGCCGTGCCCGGCGAGGACAAGTCCTCGCGTGTCCGGGCTTAACACCCAGCACTCGCAGTCGCTCTCCACCACATGAGGGCCCAGGTCGGCGGCGTCACGCAGACAGCCTAACGCCGCAAGCGTGTGATCGAGCCTGCCGCCAAGCACACCGGTCACGGTCAACTCGGTCGCCCCGGCGCGCCGCGCGCGATCCACGGCGAGGTCCAAGTCGGAGAGGTCCTTATCGGTGGGGTGACGTTCGAACGCGATACCGGCGTCCGCGATAGCATCCGAATCCGTAGCCGAGAGTGAGTCCGCGTCTCCGACGACGACATCGGGTGAGACCCCTGCCGCCGTCAGACGGGACCACCCCCCGTCCGCCGCGATTATGAGGTCGAACGGCTCGGAACAGATCCGCGCTATTGTCGCTGCTTGGAGTGACGGTGACGCCCCAACGATCAAGGTTCTCACGATGCCACGGCCGTGGGTCTGACGCGCTCGGGCACAGGGAGAGTGCGCGCGAGTACCGGTACGACGACGGCCGCGGCGGCGGCGCAGGCGATCAGCGACGGCAGCAGGTAGCTCGCGTTGTAGGCGAGCGAGTACAACCACACCGGCTGACCGGGTGCCGCGTTCGCCCCGAAGAAGACCATGCCTGAGACGAAGGCGGCCGCGAAGCGCCCGCAGCCCCCGATGATGCATCCGATCACCGCACGAGCCGCGTGAACGGCGTCTGACGAAACGCGCGACATCGCCGGGGCCAGCCCAGCAAGACCGCAAAGACCGTAAGCTACCGGGTAGTCCAACATGACTTGGACGGGATGGACGAACCAAGGCTCCATAAGGTAGTCAACACCACCGAAGAGGACACCACAGACAACGCCTGCGCCGAGCCCTCGACGCGAGGCGAGGACGAACAACGGTAGCATCGCAAGTGAGACGCTTCCGCCCGCGATGTTCCAAGGCAGCGTTATCTTGAGCAATCCCAAGACGGCGGCCAGCGCAATCGACAGTCCGATCTCGACGACGGTGGCGGTGCGTGCGTTGCGCATGGTATCTCCCTTCGGGGGCGGCATGGTTCTCAGTACCAGCCCGGTCGGGAGCGTCAGACCCGCGTCTGAGCGCAGACTCCGTGATGCGTGCCCCGCATTACCGAGGCAGTCACTATCGGTCGCGACCCGTTCGTCGCCTCTCAGCCGCTTTCGTGCAGCTCCCGACACGGTGTGGTGGTGCACACATCGTCGCACACGCACGACGCGGCAGCAAGGGCTCTACTCCATGGCCCTGAGGTACGGATACGGGTTGACTGGCCCGCGACCAGGGTGGATCTCCAGGTGGAGGTGCGGAGCGCCGCCAACGGCGTTGCCGGTTGAGCCGACGGTACCGATCACCTGACCGGCTCGCACGCGGCCCGACCGCACCGCCCAGGCGTCCAGATGAGCGTAGTAGAAGCGCCAGCCATTGTCGGCCCTGAGCCAGATCGTCCTGCCACCCAGGCCGCCAGTGCCGGCCCGGACCGTGCCGGACAGTATCGCCACGATGGGCGTCCCGCGCGGCGCCATGATGTCCGTTCCCTGGTGGCGACGCCGCCCACCGGACCGCGACGCTCCCCACGTGTTGGCATAGTAGTACGATCCAACGACCGGAAAGACCATGCCGTTTGGGCCGGCTATAGCGCGCACACCCGAAGGAATGGTGCCGCCGGAGCGGACGCGATCGAGACGCGCCTTGACCTGGCGGAATTCGGCTTCCTTCCCTCTGAGACGGCCCTGAAGCTGGTCTCGCCTACGCCGCAGACGTTCGAGCTTGCGGCTCCTCTCCTTGCGCTCGCTCAGGAGTTCCGTGCGCTGGTTCGTGTACCTGCGACTGAGCCGCTTGACCTGCGCGACAACATCGGCATCAGCCTGTCCGATGCGCCGGAGGTGCTCGGCACGAGTGACGAACGACTCGAAGTCGGACGCGCCTATGAGGAAGCCCACCGCGTCGAACGCGTCACGCCGGTACATGGCATCCGCCCTCTCGTTCAGGCGGCGTTTGGCTCGCTTGAGTTCCTTGCGCGTTGCTCGCAGCTTGCTCTCTGTCTTCTTCAGCCGCACCTCGGTCTCGTCGAGCTCCCAGTAGGCCTTCGAGAAGGCCTCACCCGCCCTACGTGTTTCCCGCTTGAGTTCCTCGAGGCGCGCAAGCAGCTGCGTCTCCGTCTCAGCGAATGCGCGCGGGACGAAGAGGAGTGAGACTCCGAGGACTACACTGGCGACTAGGAGAACCGCCCTCACGGGCTCACAGCCTGTCCGTACACCTCACCCAGCGCACGATAGAGAGCCCGCGCGACGGCATCAGCCCAGCGGGGGTCGCGGAAGAGCAACTCGTCGTCACGCGAGTCGGCGCTGCCGACGGTGACCCGAGCCCACGGAACCTCGGCGCGCGTGAGGATCGGGTCGAACGACGACTCGGTGCGTTGCACGGGGGTGGCCACGCCCTCAAGTCCCGCAATGATCTCGGCGCCAAGACGACTGGCGTGGGTCCCGATGTTCGGCGTGGATGACGGGGGGATGGATACTGACCGCCCGGACTCGCCGTATCGCGTCATCGTCAAGCCTATGCCGACGGTGCCGGAAGCGTCTGCAGCTCTGTCAGCACGGGCGGTATCAGGTGACGCTGTATCGAGCGCGCTACGCAGGAGCACAGTCGTCGCACCCGATGCCTCAAGCAGGGCTTCGAGACGTCGGCTGATCTCGATGACGATGTCGCGGTCCATCGGGCGCGGCAGCGGGG
>JBBIJX010000006.1:0-55478 GCA_037445775.1 Actinomycetota bacterium | reverse complement strand
TGGATTGCTCAGCCTCACCCAGCACTGGTCTCGATACCGGACAACGACCTGACGAACCGCCGGATGCGGGCCCGCATGTCCGGTGGTGTGGGAGGCGGGTCGGGCGACCCGGCCCGCCTACCCGATTGCGGCACCGTCCACAGGGTGTGTATGATTGATGTGTAATGCTGGTACGTTCACGGCAAGGTCGGGGCAAGGACCAGGTGGAACGATGGGGCGCATGGTACGCAAGCAGATCGTCATAGAGCCCGAGCAGGAGCGCGCGCTCGCCGAGCGCGCCAAGGTGCTTGGCGTGTCGCAGTCAGCGCTCATCAGGCAGGCGATCGACGACATGCTGGAAACGACCGCGCGAGAGGCTCGGATGGCCGCGTTCGAGCGGTTTGCGCACGTGGCGCGCTCGTCGGGTACCGGCAGTGGCGGGAGACGGTGGACACGCGAGGAGATCCATGAGCGCTGAGTGCCTGCTCGACACGAACGTCCTCGTGTACATGCACGACGACGATGAGCTGGAGAAGCAGGCCCGCGCCTACGAGGTGCTCAAGCGAGCAACGGACGCTGGTCCGGCGCGACTCTGCGCCCAGGTTCTCAGTGAGTACTCGAGCGTTCTGCTGCGCAAGTTCCCCCGCGCCTTGGCTCCGGTCGCACTGCAGCAGCAGCTGACCGAACTCGTCCATCACTACCCCATTCATTCCACCACGCCGGCTGTCGTCCTCGAGGCCGCTCGCGGCGTGGAGACGCACGGGTTCTCCTTGTACGACGCCCAGATCTGGGCGGTCGCGAAGCTCAACAACATCCCGCTCGTCTACTCCGAGGGTTTCGCGCACGGACTCGAAGTAGAAGGGGTGCGCTTCGAGAACCCGTTCCGAGACCTGGACGCGCCTCCCGGAGACTGACGCCGCGCCCGCGCTGCCCTACACTGTTCAGGTTGGAACATCCGCCGAATCGGAGGCACCTGCCCCATGAAAGCCATCATCCCGGCCGCCGGGCTGGGCACGCGGTTTCTGCCCGTCACCAAGTCGCAGCCCAAAGAGATGCTGCCGGTGGTCGACAAGCCGGTCATCCAGTACGTCGTCGAGGAAGCGGTCGCCGCTCACGCCGATGACGTGCTCATCGTCACCGGCCGTGGGAAGCGCGCCATCGAGGACCACTTCGACCGCTCGATCGAGCTCGAGGATTTGCTCGAGTCGAGCGGCAACACGGCGCGCCTCAGGGAAGTGCGCGCGATCTCTGAGATCGCCGAGGTCTTCTACGTTCGCCAAAAGAAACCGCGCGGCCTGGGCCACGCGGTACTCTGCGGCGCCCCGTTCACCGCAGGGGAGTCCTTCTATGTGCTGCTCGGTGACGTGCTCGTGCCAAACGCGGGCGTGCTGCCGCGTCTCCGCGAGGTCCACGAGCGCACTGGTGGCAGCGTCATCGCGGTCACACCCGTACCCGAGGACCTGGTAAGCCGCTATGGCGTCATCGAGGGCACCGAGGTGTCCGGCGGCGAGTGGCGCGTCACGGGGCTCGTCGAGAAGCCGCCCGCGAACGCCGCACCCAGCAATCTTGCGATCTTCGGCCGCTATCTCCTCACGCCGAAGGTCATGGAACTCCTGCCGAACGTGCGACCGGGACGCGGTGAGGAGATCCAGCTCACAGACGCGCTCGTCCAGCTCATCGAGCATGAGGAGTTGCACGCGGTGGTGGTCGACCCCACCGAGGGATTCGATACCGGCAACGTCCTGTCGTGGCTCGAGGCGAACGTGGCGCTGGCACTCGAGGCACAGGAGTACGGGTCGGACCTGCGCGCGGGGTTGGAGCGTCTGCTGGAGCGCTGAGACGGATGTCGCCGGAGTCCACAGTGACGGTTCCACGGCTCGGGAGGTGCGCGTGAAGGTCGTGATACTTGCGGGAGGTTACGGGACCCGCATGTCTGAAGAGACAGCCATCAAGCCCAAGCCCATGGTCGAGATCGGCGATAGGCCCATGCTCTGGCACATCATGAAGCTGTATAGCCACTTCGGCTTCAACGACTTCGTCATCTGCCTGGGCTACAAGGGCTACATGATCAAGGAGTACTTCTCGAACTACGCACTACACAACAGCGACGTCACGTTCGACATGCGCACCGGAGAGATGCTCGTGCACCAGTCGACGACCGAGCCTTGGCGGGTGACGCTTGTCGACACAGGCGCCGAGTCGATGACCGGAGGCCGCATCAAGCGCATCCAGTCCTTCGTCGGCGATGAGACCTTCATGCTCACGTATGGAGACGGGTTGTCCGACGTCGACATTGCGGAGCTGCTGTCCTTCCATCGGGCGCATGGGTGTGCTGCGACGGTGACCGCGGTACAGCCGCTCGGCCGGTTCGGCGCCATGCATGTGAACGACGACTGCGCGGTGCTTGCATTCCAGGAGAAGCCCGAGGGTGACGGCGGCTGGGTGAACGGGGGGTTCTTCGTCCTGGAGCCGCGGATCTTTGACTACCTGGGCGGCGATGACACGATATGGGAGCGAGAGCCTCTCGAGGGGCTCTCGCGCGACTGTCAGCTTGTCGCCTACCGTCACTCGGGCTTCTGGATGCCTATGGACATGCTTCGCGACAAGATGGCCCTCGACCAGATGTGGGCGGACGGAAGCGCGCCGTGGAAGCTGTGGTGATCCCGCGCGTCTTCGACGGCACCTTCGACGGACGACGTGTGCTTGTGACGGGCCACACGGGCTTCAAGGGCGCGTGGCTGTGTCGCTGGCTACTTGACCTTGGCGCCGATGTCTCCGGCTACGCGCTCGCTCCCGACACCACCCCTTCGCTCTTCGAGGACCTGGGGCTGGCAGAGCACATGGACAGTCGGCTGGGAGACATCCGTGACGCGGATGCGGTGTCGTCGTGCGTGGCGGAGGTCAGGCCCGAGGTGATCATGCACCTCGCAGCGCAGCCGCTCGTGCGCCGCAGCTACTCCGAGCCCGTCTACACGTTCGACGTCAACGTGATGGGAACGGCGAACCTGCTTGAAGCGACCCGGAGCTGCGAGAACACCCGGGTCGTGCTCAACGTCACGACCGACAAGGTCTACGAGAACCCGGAGAGCGGGCATCCCTTCACAGAGCATGAGCCCCTTGGGGGGCACGACCCCTACAGTGCGAGCAAGGCATGCTCAGAGATCGTGACCGCGTCATTCCGCTCATCGTTTTTCGGGGGCGGTCCCTGGGTCGCAACCGCGCGTGCCGGCAACGTGATTGGCGGCGGAGACTGGGCAAGCGACAGGATCGTCCCGGACTGCGTGCGAGCGCTTGCTGCGGGTGAGCCCGTGAAGGTGCGAAACCCGCGTTCCGTTCGGCCGTGGCAGCACGTGCTTGAGCCGCTGTCAGGGTACCTCACGGTGGTCGACCGTCTTTGGAACGGCGGCCAGTCGCACGCGCAGGCCTACAACTTCGGCCCGCACTCAGGAGAGAAGCACACAGTTCGCGATGTGGTGGAGCTGGCGGTCGAGACGTGGGGACACGGCGAATGGGAGACCCCTGGCGTGGGGGCGCAGCCCCACGAGGCCGGTCTGCTCGCGCTCGACATCACCAAGGCGGAGACGACGCTGGACTGGCACCCGGTGTGGAGCTTCGAGGAGACGGTGCGCAGGACCATCGGCTGGTACAAGCGCTACGCCGAAGACAGGAACGCAACGCGGGTCTCATGCGACGAGGATATCCGTGCCTACATCGCCGCTGCCCGGTCGATGGGTGTCGTATGGGCAGGAGAGGAGTGAGGGTGGCAGACGAGAAGCGGGCCGAGGAGCTCAAGCAGGAGATCCTGGACCTGACTCGCGAGTACCACGAGGCAGCGTTCGGCGGCCCCGCACCCGAGTTCGTGCCCGGGCGCACGCGTGTGCCGTACGCGGGTCGGGTGTTCGACGCTGCCGAGATGGTGAACCTCGTAGACTCGGCGCTGGAGTTCTGGCTCACGTACGGTCGCTTCTCCGAGGAGTTCGAGCAGCGCTTCGCCGCATGGGTTGGGGTGCGCGACGCCTATCTCGTGAACAGCGGTTCCTCCGCCAACCTGCTCGCTGTCGCGACCCTCACCAGCGACAAGCTGGGAGACCGGCGGCTCAGGCACGGTGACGAGGTGGTCACCGTGGCGGCGGGCTTTCCCACAACCATCGCCCCGGTCATCCAGCACGGTGCGATTCCGGTCTTCGTGGATGTCGATCCGGCGACCCACAACGCGACCGTTGCATCCGTTCGCGAGGCCATCTCCCCGCGGACAAGGGCGATCATGCTTGCTCACACGCTGGGCAATCCGTTCGAGGCTCAGCAGATGCGCGAGCTGGCCGACGAGCACGACATCTGGCTCATCGAGGACAACTGTGACGCGCTGGGAAGCGTGCATCGCGGCCGCAAGACCGGGACGTTCGGGCATATCGCCACAAGCAGCTTCTATCCGCCCCACCATCTCACGATGGGCGAGGGAGGCGCTGTGTGCACGAGCGATCCGCTGCTCGCGAGCATCGCGCTGTCGATGCGCGACTGGGGGCGCGACTGCATCTGTGTGAGCGGTCAGGACAACCGGTGCGGGCGGCGGTTCAGCCAGCAGTTCGGCACGCTGCCCTTCGGTTACGACCACAAGTACGTCTACTCCGAGTGGGGCTACAACCTCAAGGCGACCGATATGCAGGCGGCGGTGGGCGTGGCCCAACTCGACAAGATCGACGGGTTCGTCGAGGCGCGCAGGGCGAACTACGCTCGCCTGCACGCCGCTCTCCAGCCGGCAGCCGGAGTGCTCGTACTCCCCGAGGCGACCCCCCAGTCGCAACCCTCGTGGTTCGGCTACCTGATGACCGTGCGCGAGGATTCGGGGGTCGAGCGCTCGGCGATCGTGGGTGCGCTTGAAGCGGCTGGTGTGCAGACGCGCATGCTCTTTGCCGGCAACATCGTTCGACAGCCCGTGTTCGACGCGCTGAGGGCTAGTGCTCATGGCTATCGTGTGGTCGGCGACCTCGAGAACACCGATCGAATCATGAGAGGCGGCTTCTGGGTGGGAGTCTACCCGGGCATGAGCGGGGCGATGATCGATCACATGGCCGCTGTGATCCTGGATGCCGCAGGGGTGCACGCGTGACGGTACCCGCCTTTGAGACGACTCCGATTCCCGGGCTGTTGAAGGTGGTCCCCGCAGCCTCGCGCGATTCACGCGGCACGTTCGCCAAGACGTTCGTCTCGTCGGCATTCGCCGAGGCAGGCCTTGCCACCACGTTCGCGGAGGAGTATCACACCTGCTCGGCCAGGCGCGTCGTGCGCGGCATGCACTTCCAGGTTCCGCCGCACGATCACGACAAGATGGTCTTCTGCGTGGCGGGATCCGCGTTCGACGTGGTGCTCGACATCCGCGTGGGCTCGCCAACGTACGGGTCCGCGTACACGTGCAGGCTCGAGGGTCCGTCCGGCTTCGGCCTCTACGTTCCCGCGGGGTGTGCCCACGGGTTCGCCGCACTCGAGGACGACACGGTGCTCTCATACAAGGTCACCACTGCCTATGTGCCGGACTGCGACTCCGGCATCCTGTGGTCGAGCGTGCCCGAGGTGTCGTGGCCGCATGCTTATCCGCAGGTGAGCGAACGAGATGCGGCGTTTCCCGCCTACACCGAGTTCTTGTCGCCGTTCGCATACGCGGGAGGCGATCGATGAGCGCGCCGCGGATCCTTGTGACCGGGGCCACCGGTTTCGTGGGCACTCACCTCACGCGGCACCTGGCCGACGCGGGATGGGACGTCTCCGCGCTCGTGCTGCCGCTTCCGGACGTCGAGCGTCTCGACGAGAGGGTCGCGCCCTACGAGCTCGACGGCACCACGGAGCGTGTCATCGCGCAGGTGGCACAGGCGAGGCCCGATGTAGTGGTGCACCTCGCGTCGCTCTTCGTCGCCGAGCACACGCCACAGCAGGTTGCGCCGCTTGTCGAGGCCAACGTGCTGTTTGGCGCGCAGTTGCTCGAGGCGATGAGCGCGGCCGGTGTCACCGCTCTCGTCAACACGGGCACGTCGTGGCAGCACTTTGAGGACGCAGACTACGACCCGGTGTGCCTTTACGCCGCGACGAAGCAGGCGTTCGAGGACCTCGCCGCGTACTATGTGAACGCGCGTGGACTTCGGATGGTCACGCTCAGGCTGTTCGACACCTACGGCTCGAACGACCCCCGGCCAAAGCTCTTCAACGTCCTGCGCTCCGCCGCGGCCGAGGGGCGGCGAATCGCGATGTCGCCCGGCCGCCAGCAGATCGATCTCGTCCACGTGGACGACGTGGCGGCGGCGTTCGAGGTCGCGGCAGCCAGGGCCTTGGACGCGCCCCCGGCGACGAACGAGGCGTGGGCGGTCTCGGCCGGTGAGAGGGTATCGCTTCGCGAGCTCGTCGAGCGCTGGGAGCGGGCGAGCGGTGTGCACGTCGACATCGATTGGGGTGGCAGGCCGTATCGCCAGCGCGAGGTGATGACGCTCTGGTCGGGACCGGTTCTGCCGGGATGGAATCCTCGTATCGCTCTGGAGGAGGGACTGCGGTCGATGGAAGGTGAGGGAACATCGTGAGTACAACGTCCCTGCTGTCTGTCGTCGTTCCCGTCTACGGCAGCGCGCAGATCCTGCCGGAGACGCACCGGCGGCTGACCGAGGTACTGCGCTCGCTGGAGGACCAGCTCGACTACGAGATCATCTTCGTGAACGACGGCAGCCCGGACGATTCTCTTGAAGCGCTGCGGCGGGTTGCGGCGACCGACCCGCGGGTGCGGGTCATCGTGCTGTCGCGCAACTTCGGTCATCAGGTCGCGATCACGGCGGGCCTCGATCACGCGCAGGGCGATGCCGCCGTGGTCATCGACGACGATCTGCAGGACCCACCGGAGGTCATTCCCCAGATGGTGGCGGCATGGCGCGAGGGTCACGACGTGGTGTACGGCGTGCGAACGGAGCGTCACGGTGAGTCGGCGTTCAAGCGGCATACCGCAGCGGCGTTCTACCGCGTGCTGGCACGGCTGAGCGATACACCCTTGCCGCTCGACTCAGGCGACTTCCGGCTCATGGACCGGCGCGTCCTCGATGCCTTGGGCTCCATGCGCGAAGAGAGCCGCTACGTGAGAGGCATGGTGTCCTGGGTGGGCTTCGACCAGGTACCCCTTCCCTACGTTCGCCACCCGCGCCACTCCGGTGAGAGTGGCTACACCCTGGGCCGCCTCATGAAGCTCGCGTTCGACGGCATCTTCAGCTTCTCGAGCAAGCCGCTCGAACTCGTCATGCGCTTCGGGATGCTCGTGACCGCTATCGCCTTCATCTACGGAGTGATCCTCGTAGTCGAGCGGCTGCTGAACCCGGCCACGGTCCCTCCGGGGTGGACGACCGTCATCGTGGCTGTGCTGTTCATGGGCGGCGTGCAGTTGGTATCGATCGGAGTGCTTGGCGCCTACCTTGGGCGTGTCTTCTACGAGACGAAGGAGAGGCCGCTCTACGTCGTTGCAGAGCGCCTCAACGTGAGCCCGAGGAGTCAGCCCTAGGTGGAGCGCGCACGCAGCCCGCGGGTGACCGTCGGGATACCCGTCCGAAACGGCGCAGCGACGATTGGCGCCGTGCTGGAATCGGTACTCGAGCAGGACTACGAAGCCTTCGAGATCCTCGTCGCCGACAATGCGTCGACCGATGACACGCTGGCCGTGGTGGACGCCGTCTCCGACGACCGGCTTCGCGTGCTGACGGCCGAGGCTGACGGCGGAGCCGGGTGGAACTGGAACCGCGTACTGACGGAAGCGCTGGGTGAGTACGTCAAGGTGCTCTCGGCCGACGACGTACTGCTGCCAGGCTCGCTTGGGCGGGAGGTTGCCGCTCTGGACGGCGAGCATTCGGCGGTGCTGGCCTGCGCACCGCGCATCGTCGTCACGAGCAAGGGGCGCAGGTTGGCGACGCGCGGGTTTCGGCGTCCCCACGGGCTTGTCTCGGGCGCTGAGGCTGCTCGGGCTATGGTGAGAAGCGGCACGAACCTCGTTGGCGAGCCGTCCGCGACGCTCATCCGGCGAAGTGCGCTCGACAGCGCGGACCGCTTCGACGAGGCGTCTCCCTACTGTGTGGACATGGACCTGTGGTTTCGACTCTTGGGAGTTGGCGACCTCGTGGTTCTGCAGGAGCCCTCGGTGCTCTATCGAGTGGCGACCGGCTCGTGGACGCAGTCGGCGATGGATCGTCAGGCGGCGGATGTCGAACAGTTGTTGCGCTCGGTGGTTGCCTCCGGCGCGTTCGGGCTCGACGATCGCGACGTCCGGCGCGGCATTCTGCGCGCGCGACTGAACGCACAACTTCGCCGCCTGCTCTACGCCATGCTCTCGGTCTCCTCGGGCAGCCGGGAGAAGATCGCGTACGTGCTCGTTGGAGGGTGGAACACGGCCTTCGGCTACCTCGTCTTCTCCGTGTTCTGGTGGCTGTTCGGCGCAATGCTTCCGTACTTCGCGGTGCTGGTCGCCTCGTACGTGGTCACGGTGGTCAACGCCTACGTGTGCTACCGGGTCTTCGTCTTCAGGTCCAAAGCCAGCGTGCGCCGTGAGTTCCCCAGGTTCCTTCTCGTGTACGGTGTGACCCTCATCGCGAACCTCGTCGCGTTCCCTGCTCTCGTCACGTGGCTGGACCTGAGCGGATATGCAGCGCAGGCCCTGTTCACGGTGTTTGTCGTCATCGTCAGCTACATCGCGAACAGGAACTTCGCCTTCACACTGGGAAGAGAGGAGGGCTGATGCTGCAGCCCAATCAGCTCGCCGGGGCGCGCGTCGTCGTCTTCGGCGGGGCGGGTTTCCTCGGCGGGCATCTGCTTGCCACGCTTGCAGGCCGCGGAGCGGATGCCGTAGGCTTCGATCTTCGCGAGCCGACAGCACCCGTCCCCGACGTGCGCTACGTGGTGGGGGACGCGCGAGAGGCCGCACTCGTCTCCCACACGGTCGTCGGCGCCGATGCGGTGTTCGCTTTCGCCGGTGGTCTGGGCGCCGAGTCGAGCATCGCCGAGCCGTTGAAGGATCTGCGCAGCACGTGCGAGGTTCAGCTGACGCTTCTCGACTCGGTGACCCGTCACTGTCCGGATGCCGCAGTGGTAATGCCGGGCTCGAGGCTCGAGTACGGCGCGCCTCGCTATCTGCCGGTCGACGAGGAGCACCCGCTGTCGCCGGCGAGCCCGTATGCGCTGCACAAGTCCGCGTGCGCAGGATACTACCGCCTCTGGCACGCGGCACACGGCATCCACACCGTCGTCCTGCGCCTATCGAACCCGTACGGTGCCAGGCGTCCCGGCGAGGCGAAGCAGTCCGGCTTCGGCGTGCTCAACATCTTCGCGGACATCGCGCTGGCCGGTGGGGTGATTCGTCTCTACGGTGGCGGGGGTCAGCTTCGGGACTTCGTCCACGTGAGTGACGTCGTTGAGGCAGCCATCCTCGCAGCGTCCACGCCGGAGGCGGGCGGGCGCGTGTTCAACATCGGGAGCGGTGAGGCGGTGTCGCTCGCAACGGCGGCCGAACTGGTGGTCGAATCGTGCGGGTCCGGATCGCTCGACCGTGAGGCCCAGTGGCCTGCGACGGCGGCTCTTGTGGAGACCGGCGACTTCTTCTTCGATGTTGGCAACGCGCGCCTGGTACTGGGATACTCGCCGCGCGTCGACTTCCCGCACGGCATTGCCGAACTGGTCGAGTTTGGCAGAGAGGAACAGGGACGATGAAAGCTCTCGTGCTTGCGGGCGGCAGCGGAACGCGGCTTCGTCCCATCACCTACACGCGCGCGAAGCAGTTGGTCCCGGTTGCCAACAAGCCCATCCTCTTCTACGGGCTGGAGACGATAGCGGCTGCCGGCATCAGCGACGTGGGCATCGTGATAGGGGACACCGGGGCAGAGATCCGCGAGGCGGTGGGCGACGGGTCACGCTTCGGCATTGACGTGACCTACCTGCCTCAGGATCGCCCGCGCGGGCTTGCGCACGCAGTGCTCATCTCCGAACAGTACATGGCCGGTGAGCCATTCCTGATGTACCTGGGCGACAACCTCATCACAGAGAGCATCGGCCCCATGGTGGAGGCCTTCGAGGGGTCGGGTGCCCAGGCGCACGTGTTGCTGGCCCACGTGCCGAACCCCACGCACTTCGGCGTTGCGGTGTGCGAGGACGGGCGGGTCGTTCGCCTCATCGAGAAGCCCGCCGACCCCCCGTGCGACACCGCTCTGGTGGGGGTCTACCTCTTCGACAGCACGGTGTTCGAGGCGGTCAAGGCCATCGAGCCGTCGCCGCGCGGCGAGCTTGAGATCACGGATGCGATCCAGTGGCTCGTCGACAACGGCCATGAGGTCAAGCCGTTCGAGGTGCAGGGCTGGTGGAAGGACACCGGCCGACTCGAGGACCTGCTCGAGGCGAATCGCATCATGCTCGAGCGGATGGAGCCGCTCAACGAGGGGCACATGGGTCCTGCCGTCCGCATCGAGGGCAAGGTCAGGATCGAGGCAGGAGCCATCGTCGAGGGCTCCACGCTTCGGGGACCCATCGTCATCGGTCCGGGCGCCCGAATCACGGACTCATACATTGGGCCCTACACCGCCTTGGGCGAAGGAGTGCAGGTGCGCGGCAGCGAGATCGAGCACTCGATCATGCTGCAGCACTCACGTCTCGAGGACGTGGGCGGACGCGTGACGGACTCACTGCTGGGCGTGGGCGCTGTTGTCCGCTCGACGCGCTCGACTCCCGCTGCAAGTCGATTCATGCTGGGCGATAACTCAGAGGTGCAGGTAGCGCGATGAACGAGTTCAAGAGGGTACTCGTCGCCGGCGGAGCCGGCTTCATAGGTTCTCACTTCGCGCGCCTGCTCATCGAAGAGCGCGGCTGTGAGGTCGTCGTCTACGACAAGCTCACGTACGCGGGGAACCCGGACAACCTGCGCTCCATCGAGGGCGACAGCCGGTTCTCCTTCGTGCACGGTGACATCGCGGATCCCGTGGCGCTGTCTCAGGCCGCCACGGGCTGCGACGCGATCGTCAACTTCGCGGCCGAGACCCACGTCGACAGGTCCATCGTCGACCCGGAGGCTTTCATCACGACAGATGTCATCGGGACGTTTCGCCTACTCTCGGTCGCCCGCGAGTTGGGCACCCCCCGCATCGTTCAGGTCTCGACCGACGAGGTCTACGGGTCGATCGCGAACGGAGCGGCCACGGAAGGGTGGCCGCTCGCGCCCTCCAGCCCGTACTCTGCGAGCAAGGCGTCCGGGGACCTGGTGGCCCTGTCGTTTCATGGCACGTGGGGTCTCAACGTCTCAATCACCAGAGGTTCGAACACATACGGGCCGAACCAGTATCCGGAGAAGCTGATCCCGCTGTTCTCGACGAATGCCCTGACCGGCGAGCGTCTGCCGGTCTACGGCGACGGGATGCAGAGGCGCGACTGGCTGCACGTGCGCGATCATGCGCTTGGCATCCTGTGCGTGCTCGAGCAGGGCGGCCCCGGCGAGGTGTACAACGTCGGGGGCGGCAACGAGCGCACCAACATGGAGATCACGAAGGGCATCCTTGCCGCCCTGGGGCTGGGCGAGGACCTGATCAACTACGTTGAGGACCGGCCCGGACACGACCGGCGCTACGCCATCGACTCATCCAAGCTCTCTGCGCTTGGATGGGCGCCCGCCGTGCCGTTCGACGAGGGGCTCGCGCAGACCGTCCGCTGGTACCGGGACAATCGTCAGTGGTGGGAGCGGTTGCGCGATCGAAGCGAGTTCACGGCGTGGCAGTCGTCGTGGTACGCGAATCGACGATGACCTCGGCGATGGTGGTGCAGCGCCCTCGTCAGGCCCGCCGGTGATGAGAGGAGATCGATGTCACGCCGTCGCGTGAAGCAGGCGAAGAGGGCGAACTCGGCGGGCGTCACGCGCGACGCCCGCGCGGACACGCCAGTCTGGTGCAGGTACGCGGGTGTGGCGGTCGTGTGGGTGCTCGCCACGGTCGGCTCGGCCCTGCTCTACCCGTACTCGACCTTCATCCCTGTGCTTGTCGTGCCTTGCGTCATTGGCATCTTCGTGGGGCTCGCCCTCGACTCCACACCCGTCAGCGCTGTGGTCGCGGCACTTTCGGCGTTCGTGGGGACCTTGGCGGCCGCGATCACGTACCGGCTCGATCGCATCGGCGCGACGCTCGAGTCTCTGCAGGCTCGAGGTGTCTTGGACTACGCATTTGCGGACATACCGCGCTCGCTTCTCGACACGCTCACGGGCATCTGGTCTCGGACCCCCGTCAACTCCGCCGACACGCCTGACGGGCCCATTCTCATGGTCATCGCGGCGACGACGCTCACGGCGCTCGTCGCGCTGGCCGTCTCATGGATGAGGGGCAGGACGGACGATTCTCGAGTGACGAGGGCTGCGTCATGGTTGGCCGTCGGTCTCATCGCTCTGAGCCTCTTGGTGACGGGCATGGCCGCGACGAGTGAGTTCCGGGCGCAGGTCGACATCGAGCCGCCCGACAAGCAGTACGCCTACGACCCAGTGTTCAACGTCAAGACCTACCACCTCATGAAGGCTGGGCAGGGTTTTCGCGAGGCCTACCTGTACGCCCAGATGATGGACGCGCGCAAGGACGACAAGTTCAGTGTCATCGAGGACGGCATGCGCAAGTTCAACGGTGGCTCTCCCGCCTACCAGCGCCAGCCGGCCGCGTTCTACCTGTGGCAGGTGCTCGGGGCGCGACAGGCGAGCGACATAGTGATCGCCTCTCTTGTGTGGTGCTGCGTGATTCTCGCAGGCCTTCACTGGACACTTTCAGAACGCTTGGGTCCCCGCAGCATCGCGGTCGTGGCGCTTGTCTATCCGTCATTGCTGCTGCATTCCATCTGGTTCAACGTGTTCTTCCCGGACTGGTGGGCGACACTGGTGCTCGCGCTGTCGATAATCGCCATGCTGAAGGAACGCTACTGGACGGCGGGTGCGTTGGGCCTGGCGGCGGCGCTGTTCCGGGAGATCATGGCCGTCTGGCTGCTCGTGATCCTCGCGGCTGCTTGCGTCAAATGGCTGCGCGACAGATCCGCTTGGAGGCTTCTGGCGGGGTACTCCGCGACGCTTGCTGCGTTCGGGGGCGCATTCGCGTGGCACTACTCGGCGGGAGCGCGCTACACGGCGCGGGCGACGGTCGAGCAGAGTGGTTCCTTCGTCCAAGGCGCGCTTGCCGCGTCGGCCGGGCTGGGCCTCATGGACAAGCTTCTCAAGGCACCGTCGTACCTGCTTCTGCCCTACGGGTTCTACGCCGTTCCCGGATACCTGTTTCTGCCCGCGGGATCCGCCGGGTTCTTCAGCATCACGAAGCCCGGGAGCGTCGCGCGGCTGGCACTGACGGGATTCCCGCTGGCCATGCTCGCGCTGTACGTTGTCACCGGTGCGACGAGCAGTTACTGGGGGATGCACGTGATGCCCTTTGCGATCCTGGGCACCGCGGCTCTGGTCGCGAACGCCGACGAGATCTCGCTGCGCGTCTGGGAGCGATGGGGCGCCACGTGACGCTCAGACCGGCGTGAGCCGGATGCGGAGGTGATACGTCCAAGTGGCGACGAGACGCGATAGCCTGCCGGGCCTGGCTCCTGAGCGCCTGCTTCAAATCGCAATGTTGCTCCTGCTCGCCGTCGTCTGCGGCGTCGCGATTCGTCTGCTGTACGGTGCAGACCTCACTGACGAGACCTTCTACGCTGTGCTCGCTCGACGCTTCGCGCAGGGTGACGTTCCATTTCGCGACGACTGGACCTCGCTGCAGCTCTCGGGTTTCGCTGTCTCGCCCTTCGTGAGAGCCTGGGATTCGCTCTGGGGGACCGAGGGGCTGATCTTGGGACTCCGGTGGGGCTACCTCGTGATGAACGTGGCGGTCGGAGCGTCGATCCTCCCTTGGCTGGCGCGCGCGGCCGGAAGAGCAATGGCGCTCGGGGCCGTAGCGGCCTATTTGTCCCTCGTGCCGTTCCTCATCCCCGCTCTCAGCTACAACACGATCGCCATCTCGATGCTGGCGCTTGGGATCAGTGCAGGGCTCTCACTCCTTCTGGGTGCCAGAAGGCCGGCTTTCGTCAGCGGGCTCGCGTTCTCCTTCGCGGCGTTCGTGTATCCGACTCTGGCCGTTGCCGCCGCCGCCGCGTTCTTCATGCTTCGCCTGTGGGTACCAGACCGAACGGTAATGCGAATGTGGCTACTTGGGGCGGCACCAGCGGTGGCGCTCGCCGCGCTCGTTCTCCTGAGGGCTGGTGACGGTCTCGGACAGACGTATTCGTACCTGGCAGCGAACCAGGGGTACCTCGGGGGCTGGCAGAAGTTGCTTGCGATGGGCCGAGGGGCACTCGGCATCTTCTTCAGACAACCCGCGTTCTGGCTGTGTCTTGTCGTCGTGGGCCTTCGTCTTATCATTCGGCGCCCACTGCCCCCGTGGGTCGCACCTGTGGTCCTTCTCAGCGCGGCCTTCCCGATGCTCCAAGACTCGCTCTACGCGTCAGTCGTTGCTCCGGCGATGCTGCTTGGCGCTGCTATCGTTTCGGTCTTGATTGTGGGATCAGCCGAGCTCGACTCCCTGGAGCGTTGGGTGTTCGGATTGGGCGGCATCGCGGCGGTACTCACGGCCTACACAAGCTCAAACGGCGCCCTTAACCTGGGAATCGGTGCGCTGGGGGCCCTTCCGGCTACGCTCACTCTGGTCGGGCGAAGGCTTAGATTGGTCGGCTATCGATGGGCCGATGCTGCGGTCGTGGGAGTGTGCTTCGCGATTGCGGCTGCGTCCCTGAGCTTCGCGTTCTCTCGGAGTTATCGTGACGCGCCACCGGCGGACCTGGCGGTTCGCGTCACATCCGGACCCTTCGCCGGACTTCGCACGACCCCGCAGCGCGCCCGCTACCTTGAGCGCGTGACGACGTTTGCCCGTCGGGAGACGAGCGCGCGAGATCGGATAGCCGCTTATCCTGAGTCGCTGGTCGTCTACCTGGTCTCAGACGGACGTATGGGGACGCCCAACGCCTGGATATCAAGAGTTGATGAACAGAAGGACGTGTTTCGTCTGGTTGGGGGACGGCTGATGAGCCAGCAGCAGGGTCCCACGGTTGTGATTAGAGACATGGATGCCTCAAGGCAGGCCGCTCTACCGAGCTTCGACGAACTGACCGATGCAGGGTTCAATGAGACGGCCAGAAGTGAGCACCTGATTGTGTACCGGAGACCGGGCTCCGCGGCATGGTGAGGAGATACCCCTGATACAATCTCTCACGCACTGCATGCCCCCTGCGTAGCTAGGAGCCTTCCGTGATCATCCAGGACCCTCAACTCCACGCGGTCATTCTCGCCGGCGGCTCCGGCCAGCGGTTCTGGCCGTTGTCGCGCGAGCTCAACCCCAAGCAGTTGCTCACTATGTTCGGGACTGAATCGCTCATCTCACAGGCGGTGCACCGCATCCTGCCGTTCACCACCGGCAGCTCCGCGATCTCGATCGCGACGAACGAGCGCCTCTTCGACGAGCTGCGAAACCATCTGAAATCGCAGCCGGATCCCGCGCTGCATGGCGTGCGCTACATCGAGGAGCCGGTGCCGCGGAACACAGCGCCCGCCATCGCGCTGGCGGCGGCGATCATCGCGACCGAAGATCCGGACGCCGTGCTGGTGGTGCTACCCAGCGATCACGTGCTCGAGGGTGGCGCGGGCTGGGCGGACTGTGTCAATGCCGCTACGAGCGCCGCTCGCGACGGCTACCTCGTCACCATTGGCATCACTCCCACGCGTCCCGAGACCGGCTATGGCTACATTCGGGCTGGAGAGCCACTTCCTGTTCATGAGGTGGGCTCGGCCCTACCGCACGTGGCGGTGGAGTTCGTGGAGAAGCCCGAGCTTGCTCGAGCGCAGGAGTTCGTGGAGCGCGGGCGCCACTACTGGAATGCCGGCATCTTCGTCATGAAGGCGGCGCAGGTGCTCGAGGAACTTGTCGCCGCCGGTCCTGCGGGGGCCGCAATCGCGGACTGCGCTCGATGGATCGCCGAACAACCCGCGGAACGCCGCATTGCCGACGAGGCCCGTGAGCGCTTCGCGGCCCTCGAGCCGCTTTCCATCGACAAGGCGGTCATGGAGAGAAGCGACCGCGTCGCGGTCATTCCGGCATCCCTCGCCTGGAGCGATGTGGGTTCGCTGCTCGCACTGGGCGAGATCGCCGCTCCCGACGCGGCGGGCAACGTGCGTGTGGGCCGCGGCGTCGATGTCGACAGCTCGAACACGATCGTCTATTCCGGCGATCGGCTGGTCGCGACCCTGGGCGTCTCCGATCTCATCGTCGTCGATACGGCGGACGCGACACTCGTGCTGCCGAAGGACCGGGCTCAGGACGTGCGACACGTGTTCGACGCGCTCAAGTTAGCAGGAGTCGCCGAAGTCACCGAGTCGCGCACGAGCCTCAGGCCCTGGGGAAGCTGGACGTTGCTCATGCGGGGTGACGGATTCCAGATCAAGTCGGTCGATGTCCTGCCGGGGCAGCGACTCTCGCTCCAGAGCCACGCGCATCGAAGCGAGCATTGGGTGGTCATAGACGGCGAGGCCAGAGTGACGTGTGACGAGCGTGTGCTCGACTTGGTGTCGAACGAGTCTGCCTATCTCCCCGCTGGGTGTGTGCATCGACTCGAGAACCCGGGCGTTGCGCCGCTCAAGGTGATCGAGGTTGCGGTAGGAGACTACCTGGGCGAGGACGACATCACTCGCTATCAGGACGACTGGGATCGTGAGAAGCCGAGGAGCGACTCGTGAGCGTTCTTGAGAGCAGGATCAGGGACGGCAGCGCCGTTCTGGGCGTGGTGGGCTTGGGGTACGTGGGCCTACCTCTTATCGTGGAGATGGCGAAGGCGGGGCACCGCACCGTTGGTTTCGATGTCGACCCGGAGAAGGTTGCCGCCATCACGCGCGGGGAAAGCTACATCCCCGACGTGCCATCCCAGGACGTTTCCGGCCTGGCGAAAGCCGGGACACTGGGCGCGACGACCGACTTCTCGCGTATCGCAGAGTGCGATGCGGTCGCGATCTGCGTTCCCACGCCGCTCGACGACCACATGGAGCCGGACGTCTCGTACATGGTCGCTGCCGCGCAGGCGATAGCCCCGCATCTGCACGCCGGCATGCTCGTGACCCTCGAGTCCACAACCTATCCCGGGACCACCGAAGAGGTGCTGCAGCCCATCCTCGAGCGCGACGACTTGCGAGTGGGCGAGGAGCTCTTCCTCGCGTTCTCGCCGGAGCGGGTGGATCCCGGCAACCCGGTCTACCAGACGCGCAACACGCCGAAGGTCGTGGGTGGCGTCACCCCCGCATGCACCGAACACGCCGTTGCGCTGTACGAGCGCTTCATCGATACGGTGGTGCCTGTCTCATCGACCAGGGCAGCGGAGATGACGAAGCTGCTCGAGAACATCTTCCGCTGCGTGAACATCGCGCTCGTGAACGAGCTTCTCATGCTGTCAGAGCGCATGGGCGTCAACATCTGGGAGGTCATCGACGCCGCCAAGACCAAGCCGTTCGGCTTCATGCCTTTCTACCCCGGCCCGGGCCTGGGTGGTCACTGCATACCCATCGACCCGTACTACCTCTCATGGAAGGCACGCGAGTTCGACTTCCACACCGAGTTCATCGAGCTATCGGGCAAGGTGAACGAGCAGATGCCCTACTACACCATGAACCGGCTCATGGCGGCGCTCAATACGCACTGCAAGGCGCTCAGAGGAAGCCGCGTGCTCGTTCTGGGCGTGGCCTACAAGGCCGACATCGACGACGTGCGCGAGTCGCCGGCCACCAAGATCGCGCAGATGATCGTCGACCATGGTGCCGAACTCACCTACCACGACCCGTACGTGCCCGAGTTCATGGGGATGTCCAGCATTGCACTCACATCCCGCGCGCTCTCCGCCGTCGACGTGGTCGTCCTGCTGACGGCGCATCGATCCGTTGACTACGAGATGGTCGTCGAGCATGCGCCGCTTGTGCTCGATACGCGTAACGCGCTCGCAGGGTTCGACGCATCGAATGTGGTGACACTGTAGGAAGCGAGCGGGGAGCCGCATCAGTCGGGCAGCGTGCGCGACTGCAGAAACGGAGATGTGACGACGTGACAACCGCACTGGTCCACCCCACCGCGGTAGTGGGGGATTCGCTCGCAATAGCGCCGGGATGCATCATCGACGAGGGCGTGCGCATCGGCGCGAACGTCACACTGGGCACCGGTACCCACATCCGGCCCAACGCCGTGATTGGCGATGGGTGCCTTCTGGGTGATTACGTGGTCGTACACGAGGGCGCCCAGCTGGGCGCGGGCGTTGTGATCGCGGACCTCGCCGTGATCGGCAAGCGACCCAGGCTCGCGCCAACGTCCACGGCGAAGGCGGGTGACCTGCCCGGAGTAGTTTTGGGAGACGGCTGCTCGGTGGGCAGCCACACGGTCCTCATGGCTGGCAGCACGTTCGGAGCCGGCTGCATCGTGGGCGACAACGCCGGTGTTCGCGAGCGCTGCACGATTGGCGAGCGCGCGGTCGTGGGACGCGGCGTCACCGTCGAAAACGACACGACCATCGGCGCGCGCACAAAGATCCAGTCCGGCGCCTACGTCACCGCCTACGTCACTGTCGAAGACGATGTCTTCATCGCTCCCATGGTGGTGACCACGAACGACAACTTCATGGGACGCACCGAGGCCCGGTTCGCCTCTCTGAAGGGCTGCACCATTCGCCGCGGTGCGCGCATCGGCGGGGGCTCGCACATCCTTCCCGGAATCGAGATCGGCGAGGAGGCGTTCGTCGCGACGGGCTCCGTGGTGACCCGCGACGTTGCACCGCGTACTCTTGTGATGGGCGTGCCCGCGAAGCCGGTCCGCGAGGTGCCCGCCGAAGAGCTGCTCGAGAACCAGTAGACGCTACCCGAAGGAGCCGCACACGATGGGTGTCCCGCTGCTCGACCTCAAGGCGCAGTACCGCGAGCTCAAGGACGAGCTCGACGCGGTGTGGTACGACGTGATGGGTAATGCCGCCTTCATCGGCGGGCCGCGCGTGAAGGCGCTCGAAGAGGCCATCGCGACGTACTGCGGCACCGCACATGCGGTCGCGTGCGCCAACGGCACGGACGCGCTGTTTCTCATCCTGCACGCAGCCGGCATCGGCAGGGGAGACGAAGTCATCACGACGCCGTTCACGTTCTGGGCCACCGTCGAGGCGATCCAGCACGTGGGCGCGACCCCGGTCTTCGTCGACATCGAGCCGGGCACCTACAACATGGACGTGACGAAGCTCGAGGCCGCCGTCACTTCCCGCACGAAGGCCATCATGCCGGTGCACATCTTCGGCCAGTGCGTGGACATGGACGCGGTTCACGAGGTAGCCGCACGCCACGGGCTCATGGTCTTCGAGGACGCGTGCCAGGCGATCGGCGCGACCTACAAGGGCAGGCGGGCCGGCTCGCTCGCACGCGCCGCGGCATTCTCGTTCTTCCCGAGCAAGAACCTGGGATGCGCCGGCGATGGCGGCATCCTCACCACTGACGATGCCGACCTCGCCGCTTCCGCGCGCCTCATGGCGAGCCACGGCTCGAGCCGCAAGTACTACCACGACGCCTTCGGCACGAACTCGCGCCTCGACGCGCTGCAGGCGGCGATCCTCACCGTCAAGCTACCGCATCTGGACCGCTGGAACGCCGAGAGGCGTGCGGCGGCCGCCTTCTACGACGAGGCGCTCGCGGGCGTGGCGGGCCTCGAGCTGCCGGTCGCGCGCGACTTCGGCGAGGCGGTGTACCACCTCTACATCGTCAAGTCCGAGAGCGTGGAGCTTGCCGACCGCGTCATGGCGGCGATGGGGGAGGCCGGTATCGGCACCGCGAAGTACTACCCGCTCGCGCTCCACGAGCAGCCGGCGATGGAGCGTTTCGCCGACTGGGTGAAGCCGCCGCTCCCGGTGGCCGAGTCGTGTGACGGGCGCACCTTCGCGCTGCCCGCGTTTCCCGGCATCACTCGGGAGCAGCAGGACGAGGTCGTCTCCGTGGTGACGGCGGCGCTGGGGTAGTCGGCGCGGGCGCCATCCGTTAAGAAATAAGCGAAATCTCGCTGCTAGAGTGCTATACTGCAAGTATGTGCACGCACCCCGCCGCACCCACGACTAGCGAGTTCGTAACGCCCGCTCAGGCGGCGAAACTGCTTGGCGTGACGCCCCGGACGATCTACCTGTGGATCAACGCCGGCAGGCTCTCGGCCGTGCGGGTCTCTGAGCGTGTGACCCGGATCCCCGCGCCTGAGATCGACAGACTGCTCGGCAGACGTAGCGATGCGACGCAGGTGCCCAACCCCGGGGCCATCTTCTGGGATGTGGATGCCGCCAGCGTTGATGTGGAGGCGCACGCCCGGTTCATCATTGAGCGCATTCTGGAGGCGGGGCGCCCCGCACATGTCCGGTGGATGCTTGACCGCTATCCCTTGGAGCTCGCGCTTGACGTCGCCACGCATTCGCGTGCGCTGAGCCGCAAGGCCTCCGTGGCGTGGAGCACACTCCTGCGCGAGAGGATCGACCGTGCCGCGTGAGTTCGCGTCCTTGCACGAAGAGGTGCTCGACGCGCGCTCCGTCGAGGTGTTCGAGAACCTTGGCCAACAGCCTGAGCTGCGCCAGTTCTACCTTGCAGGTGAAACCGCAGCGGCGCTTCAGATGGGACATCGCAGGTCACTCGGTCTGGATCTGTTCACGGAGAGACCGTGGTCGTTCGACCTGGTGCAGCCCGCCCTCGCGTCGGTGGGTGAATTCGCGGTTGACCGTGCCGAACCGGGGACATTTGTAGGCGCCGTGGGCGGCGTGAGGACGAGTCTGTTCCACTACGCCTATCCGTTACTCGATCCACCCCTCGAGACACGGTTCGGCATTCCGCTCGCGTCGCTACTCGACATTGGGTGCATGAAGCTCGTTGCGGTCTCGCAGCGCGGCGGTCGCAAAGACTTCATCGATCTCTACTACCTTGGTGAACGGGGCATCACGCCGCTGGAGATCGCGTCGGTGCTCACTCGGAAGTTCCCAGGCACGTCGTTCAACGAGGTGCACATCGCTCGCTCTCTTGCCTACTTCGATGACGCCGAAGCGGAGCCGGAGCCAATTATGTTGCGGCCCTACTCGTGGAGTCAGGTCAGGCGCTACGCTCTCGACCAAGCCCAGGCACTGCTCGACAAGATCGTGTCCTGATACCGCTCCATTCGCTCACGCCTGTCGCTCTTGGCAGTTAAGCACCTATTCGCTAAAGTGTTATATGGTTTAATCGCCAAACGAATCGGGTTCGTCGTGTACCGATATCACCTCACTTGCGACATCGCCGAACAGCTCGATCACATCGAGCAGCTCCGTCGGGACATCGACAGGCAGGGTCCTCTGCCTCGAGTCTGGCGCGGGCGGACTCGAGGTGATCTTGAGGCCGAGGCGGTCTCGGCATCCGTCGGTCTCGAGGGCGTGAGCGTCACCGCCGATGAGGCGCGCCGTATCCTTGTTGGCGACCGGCCCGCGACAGTCAGTGAGGCAGACGCCGAGGCAGTCCTGGGATACCGAGACGCGATGGGCCTCGCGCTACATCGCGCCGATGACCCAGGCTTCGCCTGGCAGCGCGAGTTGGTGCTGGCGCTCCATCGGAGCGTGATGAGTGGCTCGTTCGCCGCAGAGGCCGGCCGCATGCGCGGGGTCCAGAACTGGCTCGCCAATCGGGCGACGGGTGCGCAGGTGTATCTGCCTCCACCGCCTGAAGACGTGCCGGCACTGCTCGACGAGCTGTGCGAGTGGCTGACGCAGACCGACGAAGCTCCACCCGTCCTGAGCGCACTCGCACACGTGCGACTGGCCGGAATCCATCCATTCCGCGATGGGAACGGGCGGACGGCCCGCGTGGTCGCCTCACTGGCCATGCTCCGGGGCGGCTTCCGGGCGCCGCAGTTCACGAGTCTCGAGGAGTGGTGGGGCAGGCGTCCTGGAGACCACTATGCCGCGTTCGAGTGCTTAGGTGACTCGTTCGATGATCGTGTGGACGTCACACTGTTCGTGCAGGCGCATGTGACGGCTCAGGCTACGCAGGCCCACGCGCTGTCGCTCCGCAACGCCACCGAGCGTGCACTCTGGACGCTTCTTGCCGATCTCGCCGTACATGAGCTGTACCTGCAGGAGCGTGCCACGCACGCCCTCTACGACGCTATGTTCGGCCGGGAGCTGACCAACCGCTACTACCGGGGTATGGCTGATGTCTCGGACGTCACGGCGATGCAGGACCTGCGCAGGCTGGTCGCAGCAGGGCTCCTCGAGCCCAGGGGCGGTGGGCGGTCGGCGCACTACGTGGGCACGGACCGGCTCCTCGACGCCGTCGCTGAATCCGCGGGCGTTGACCGCACGCTGCTTCCCGCGTCCGGCTTCTGCGAGCGCAGCAACGCGTTGATCACCGCTCTCGCGCATCGCACCCAAGGTGATGAGGTTCGCGAGGACTCGGTGCCGTATTGCACGGGATAGACGATGAGCGGTCTTCTCACGGTGTGGTAAAATTCTTACCGCACGATGGGAAAGTGAGGTGTGCATGACGCCACATCTTCATCCGCGCGGGATAACCGAGGTGCTCTTGACCGCACTCTCCGAGGCGCCGGTCGTCGCACTGACCGGTCCACGACAGACGGGCAAGAGCACGCTCGTGCGCGACATGCTGGCTCAGGCCCATCCGGCCCGCTACATCACGCTTGACGACTTCACGATTCTGGAAGCTGCGACCGTCGACCCGAAGGGGTTCATCGAAGGGATTGAATCCGAGCCGGTCATCATCGACGAGGCGCAGCTTGCGCCAGGTCTCTTCCGAGCCATCAAAGCCGCAGTTGACGTCGACAGGGGGTCCGGTCGGTTCTTGCTCACCGGCTCGGCCGACCCGATGCTCATGCCGCGAAGCTCGGAAACGCTCGCGGGTCGCGCGAGAACCGTGTCGTTGTGGCCTCTGTCCCAAGGGGAGCTGACCGACCTGCCCGAGAACTCGCTCGCGACGCTGTTCCTTGAGGGGCCGCTCACCCTGCGGGGGGAACGCGAATCGAGATCCAAGTTGATTGCGCGAATCGAGGTCGGCGGCTACCCCGAAGTGACCGCCTTGGCGGATGCCGCGGTGCGCTCCAGGTGGCTGGAGGACTACCTCGTTCGCATCGTCGAGCGAGACGTCCCTCGAATCTCCGATATCGCCGACCGTCTCGCGATACCGCGCCTGCTGCGGACACTGGCCGGACGATCCATGCGGCTTGTGAACCTCTCAGAGATCGGTCGGCTCACAGAGATCAAACGTGCCACTCTCGATCGCTACCTCGCGCTTCTGGTTGCGACTCATGTGTTGACCTTGTTGCCCGCGTGGTCAAGCGACATGGCGCGGAGGGCGAGCAAGCGGCCAAAACCGCTGCTCACCGACAGCGGCTTGTTGTGCCATCTGCTCCGGGTCGATGCCGGGCGCTTGCTCGAAGAGCCCGACGCCCTGGGCCACGTTCTTGAGTCGTTCGTTGCAGCAGAGTTGCTCAAGCAGGCCTCTTGGTCGCCGGGGCTCATACAGTTGTCCCACTATCGCACCGATGTAGCGGAAGTGGATATCGTGCTAGAAGATGCGCGCGGTGCGGTGGTTGGTGTCGAGGTCAAGGCCTCATCGACGATATCGTCATCGGACTTCGCTGGCCTTCATGCACTACGCGATGCGGCAGGAGTGCGGTTCAGGCGAGGCGTCGTGCTCTACACTGGTTCAGACACAGTCCCGTTCGGGGAAGGGCTTACGGCGCTTCCCGTGAGCGCACTATGGTCCGCACAAGCATCTGCCCCGACAGCACGAACCCAGTCTCATCGAAAGGGCGTGGACGAGTGACGCAACCGCTTCGCGTGGGCGCTGTGGGCTTCGGCTACTGGGGTCCGAACCTGGTCAGGAACCTCGACAGGCTCGCGGTGACAGACCTTGTCGCCATATGCGACGCGAGTGAGGGCAACCGGGCGAAGGCCGCTGTGGCCTACCCTGGCGTACCGGTATTCACGGACATGGCCGAACTCCTCGCGCTCGACATCGAGGCGGTGGTGATCGCGACATCGGCACCCTCGCACTTCGCGCTTGCTCGGGCCGCTATCGAGGCCGGCAAGCATACATTCGTCGAGAAGCCGCTCACTCTCACGTCGGCCCACGCCACTGAACTCGTCCGGCTTGCCGAGGAACGCGGCGTCACCCTCATGGTGGGCCACCTCATGCTCTACCACGCCGCCATCGAGTGGATCCACGACTACATCGACTCCGGCGAGCTGGGCGACGTGCTCTACCTGTACCTGCAGCGCCTGAACCTGGGCAAGGTGCGCACCCATGAGAACGCGTTCTGGTCGCTCGCGCCCCACGACGTCTCGATGGCGTTGCACCTCCTGGGCGAGGTGCCGCAAAGCGTCAGCGCCTCGGGCGCGGCCTACCTCCACGACGGCGTCGAGGACACGGTCTTCGCGAACCTGCACTTCGCAAGCGGGCGTATGGTCAACATCCACGTCTCGTGGCTCGATCCGCACAAGACGCGAAAGATGACGGTCGTGGGCACGAAGAAGATGCTCGTCTTCGACGATATGCAGTCCACCGAGAAGATCTGGATCTACGACAAGGGTGTGGCTCCGGCGGAGGCGCTCGCCTATGGGGAGGACCTGACGCTTCGCTTCGGCGACATCACGGTGCCATACCTGAAAATGGCCGAACCCCTGGGCGCCGAACTCAACCACTTCGTCGATTGCACACGGGGCGCGTGCGCCTCGCGCTCAAGCGGGCGCGACGGGCTCGCCGTGGTCCGCGTGCTCGAGGCGGTCGACGAGTCGATCGCAGCGGGCGGGGCGCCGGTCGCGATTCGGCTGGACGTGTAGGCGGTGCGCGTCGTCTCGGTCGTCGGAGCGCGCCCTCAGTTCATAAAGGCGGCGCCTGTCTGCAGGGCGCTTCGCGAGCGCCACGAGGAGATTCTCGTCCACTCCGGTCAGCATTTCGACCACGAGATGTCGCAGGTGTTCTTCGACGAGCTCGAGATCCCCGCGCCCGACTACAACCTTGGCGTGGGCGGCGGCGGACACGGCCGGATGACCGGCGAGATGCTGGGACTCCTCGAGGAGCTGCTCCTCGAGGTGCGCCCGGATGTGGTGCTCGTCTACGGGGACACGAACACGACGCTCGCGGCGGGTCTCGCGGCAGCGAAGTTGCAGATCCCCGTCGCCCACGTCGAGGCGGGACTGCGCTCGTTCAACCGGTCGATGCCCGAGGAGGTCAACCGGGTGCTGGTCGACCACCTGTCCGACGTGCTGCTCTGCCCCACGGATGCCGCCGTGATCAACCTGCAGAGCGAAGGCATCACGGAGGGTGTGCATCAGGTGGGCGACGTCATGCTCGACACCGCGCGCCACTTCGCCGAACGAGTTGACTCCGCCCCGGTGCTGGCGGCACACGGCGTGGAAGCCAAGAGCTACTACCTTGCGACCGTGCACCGGCAGGCGACGAGCGACGACCCGGGGCAGCTTGCCCAGGTCGTTCGAGCGCTCGCCCAACTGCCGTACCCCGTCATCTGGCCTATGCACCCGCGCACCAGAAACAATGTGCTGCGCTTTGGTCTGCATGCGTTCATTGAGGCCGTGCCCTCGCTGCGGGTCACCGAGCCGCTGTCGTACCTCGATACAAACGCTCTGCTGCGTGAGGCGCGCGCTCTGCTCACGGACTCCGGCGGGATGCAGAAGGAGGCGTACTTCTTCGGCGTGCCATGCGTGACGCTGCGCGAGGAGACGGAGTGGGTTGAGACGGTGGAGCTGGGGTGGAACACTCTCGTGGGGACGGACATGGAACGCATCCTGGCGGCGGCGACGCTGCCGTCAGATTGCCGGCGCGAACGCCCTCAGGTCTACGGTGACGGGCATGCAGCCGGAAGGTGCGTCGAAGCGCTAGGCGCCTAGCCACTCGTTGTTCTTCACGTCGCCGCGTCCCTGGCTTCGGAATGCCAGACGGTGCTGGTTGCACTACGATGGATGCATGAGAATCAGAAGCGCCGCGTGGCTATTGCTTGTGCAGGTGACGAACGTCCTCGTGGGCTTCCCCTTGAGCGTTCTGCTCGCACGATCACTGGGGCCTGCTGGCAAAGGCTCGCTTTCGATCGTACAACTTGTCGCCGAATCCGGAGCGCTCGTTCTCTGTCTCGGCCTGCCCAGCGCTCTGTCGTACTTCGCGGCCAAGGGCACGGTTGACGGCCGTGGCGCGCTCAAGGTTGCGGCGCTGATGTCAACGACGGCCGGTCTCCTGACAACCTTCTTCATTCTTGCCGCCCCGGCCTCGCTGGCGCATGCGTTGTTCCGCAGTGAAGACAACGGCCTTCTGCTTGCCGCCCTCGGCGGGATTGCGTTCACCGTCCCAGTCATGATGCTCGGTCCGTTTGGAGTGGCCAAGGGGGATGTCAGGCGCTCGTCGCTTGTCACAATATGCGCGGTTCTCTACCAGCTCGCGGTTGACTCGGTTCTTGCGCTTGCGGGACTGTTGATGGTGCACCTCGCGATTCTCGTATGGCTGAGCAGTGTGCTGCTGTCCGTCGCTGGATTCTCGGCCATCGCATGGAGCCACAGGCGACCAGGACGCACGCCGCTGCGTGAACTCGTGCCCGCGGGGCTTCGGTTCGGCTTGGCCGCGTGGCTCTCCAGCATCGCGCAGTACCTCTCCCTGCGACAGGATCTGTTCCTGATCGCACTCTTCCTTGGTCCTGGTGCAGTTGGGGTCTACACGATTGCTGTGACTTTTGCCCAGTTGGCCACCTTCGTCCCCAATGCGCTCTCCGGTGTCCTGATGCCCAAGGTCGCCGGGGAAGGCGCTGGCGCAGCCGAGCTCTCCGCGCGGCTCACGCGAACGGCGTGGCCCTTGGTCGGGCTGCTCGCCCTCGCAGTCTACGTGGTGGCCGTTCCGCTCATCGGACCGGTGTTCGGTAGTGAGTTCGCGGATGCCGCGATACCTTTGGCACTGCTTGTGCCAGCGATGATTCCCTACTCGGTGAACGCCACACTGTCCGCGTATGTCATGGGATCAGGAATACCGGTGTACGCGACATATGCGTGGTTTGTGAACCTGATGATCAACGTCGTAGCGAACGTGCTCCTCCTCCCACGGCTGGGCATTGCGGGGGCGGGTCTTTCATCGCTGCTCTCGTACAGCTGCGGTGCAGCGTTCATGGTGTTGGCCTTCGGCAAAGTCAGTGGACAGCGGGCTGCCACGGCTATCGTTCCGCGGAGATCCGACTACGGCGTCGTCGTGGGCGCGATCAGGCGCACCCTTGCCGAGCGAAGGGCCGGTGTCTGACATGTGCGGGATCGTAGGACTCGTGTGCTCGTCGGCAGAGCCGCCGCGCATCGAGCGCGCGGTTGCCGCACTGCATCATCGCGGGCCGGACTCTTCGGGAGTGTGGACGCACGGACCCATCATGCTGGGTCACACACGTCTCGCCATCCTCGATCTCAGTGAGGCCGCGCACCAGCCTATGCTCACTCCCGACGGGCGCTACGCACTTGCCTTCAACGGCGAGATCTACAACTACGTTGAACTACGCGAGCAGCTCGAGGCGAACGGCCACAACATCATCTCTTCGGGCGACAGTGAAGTCATTCTCCACGCCTACGAACAATGGGGACCCGACTGCGTCACCCGGTTCAACGGCATGTGGGCCTTCGCGATCTGTGACCTGCGAACCAACGAGGTGTTCTGCAGTCGCGACCGTTTTGGCGTCAAGCCACTGTATGTGGCCGAGACGCAGCACGGTTTCGCATTCGCGTCGGAGATCAAGGCGCTGCTTGCCGTCGACCGGTCGCTTGCGGTGCCCAACGAGGCGGCGATATACCGCTTCCTTCACAGCGGCCTGATCGACGAGGACGATGCGACGTTCTTCAGAGGAATCAGGCAGCTGCCACCCTCGCACAGCATGTTGGTGGCGCCCGATGGGTCCCGCCGCATGTGGCGGCATTACGACGTGGCGGCGGCGGCGCTCGCTCACGAGGTAGAGATGCGCACGGCGAGTGAGCAGCTGCGCGACCTGATGACCGACGCGGTGCGCCTGCGGCTGCGGGCAGATGTGCCGGTGGGCACATGCCTGTCAGGCGGGATCGACTCCTCGACGATCGTGGGCTTGGCCGATCGCCTGATGGACCGTCGCGTGAGCACCTTCACGTCGATCTACCCCGACACGGACTCGGACGAGAGCTCGTTCGCGAGGGATGCGGCGAGTCTCTTTCGCACCGATGCCCACTGGGTAGAGCCTCGTCGCGAGGACTTCTTCGAGCTTCTGCCGCGCATCGTCTGGCATCAGGATGAGCCGACGGCGGCGCCGGGCATCTATTCTCAGTGGCATGTCATGCGGCTCGCCCACGGCAAGGTCAAGGTGCTGCTCGACGGCCAGGGCGGTGATGAGGTGTTCGCCGGCTATACGGGCTACTACGCGGACTACGCGGCCTCTCTTCTTCACGACGTGGTGCGTGGCAGGGTCGGCCGCTTGCGCCAAGTGGTGAACGAGTACGGCGAGATCCGCGCGCAGCTTGGCGGGCGCAGCCCGCTGCTTGCAGCGGCCCGCACCCGGGCCCCGAACTGGTTGCGCGCCGTCTACCGAACCGCCCGCCGTCTCGAAGGCGGCTCGGCTGGTGTCATCGATCCCGCGTTCGCAGGCCGTGTCGCCCAGACGATGCGTCCTCCGTCGCGGCCCGACGCGATGCGCGACCCCCTCAACTCCAACCTGGTTGACTCGCTGGTACGAGCCTCGATTCCTGCGCTTCTCCACTACGAGGATCGTAACTCGATGGCATTCTCCATCGAGGCGCGCACCCCGTTTCTCGACTACCGTCTCGTGGAGTTCGGGCTGGCGCTCCCGTACTGGGCCAAGATCAGGGGCTGGGAGACCAAGGTGGTGCTCAGAGAGGCGATGCGAGACATCTTGCCGTCGTCCATCCTCGAGCGTCGTGACAAGAAGGGGTATCCAACGCCACTCGCAGAGTGGCTTCGCCGCGGGCTCATGCCGTCCACGCGCGAGATTCTCCTGTCCCCGCGGGCGCGTTCACGCGGCTACACGGCAGCTGAGTCCGTCGAGAAACTGCTCGATGATCACGAGACAGGACGCGCCGATCACCACTGGCTCATCTGGCGTCTGCTCACCCTCGAACTGTGGTTTCAGACCTTCATCGACGCCGATGGAAGCGGACCGGTGAGCCCGTGAGAGTCGCCATGCTCGTCTTGAATGACATGCGAGCCGACGCGCGCGTCGACCGCGAGGCAGCCGCGCTGGCAGCAGCTGGACATGATGTCACCGTCCTTGCCCTGAGGTCGTCGGAGGCGTTGGAGACTGAAGAGCGCGATGGCTTCACCATCAGGCGCGTCGCTGACTACACGAACGCATCGTGGAAGCGCCCCTGGCTGAAGGTGGCTCAGGGGCACGCCCGCACCCGCGCGCTCACGGCGGCTACGTTAGAAGCGGCACCCGATGTCGTCCACGCCCACGACTCGGACACGCTTGTTGCGGCTGGCGTCGCGGCCAACGCTGGCGGAGCACGGCTTGTCTACGACGCCCACGAGCTGTATCCCGACATGCTTCAGGAACATGGGCTCTCGGGCACGTGGCCGGTTCAGCACTACTGGCGAGCGGTCGAGCGAAAGTGGGTCCCCAAAGCCGATGCTGTCATCACCGTGAGTGAGGGGCTTGCGGATGCCTTGGCCAGCCGATACGGGACCCGTCCCGTGGTGGTCGCCAACATGCCGGCGCTCGCGAAGCCCGGCGACGCCGATCGGCTCCGACGCGAACTCGGGATCGATCCCGGCACGCAAGTGGCGCTCTATCAGGGTGTGCTCGTCCCGGGACGCGGGCTCGAGCGGCTGGTCCGCGCATGGACGCGCGTCCCCCAAGCGGTGCTCGTCGTTCAGGGGTTCGGCGCCGCCGAGGACTCCATGAGACAGGCCGCGCTGACTTGCGGGCTCGGGGATCGCGTTCGGTTCATGGGCCGTGTTCCCGCGAGAGACCTCCACGACTACGCGTCGGGCGCGGATCTGGGCATCGTCATCTACGAGCGTACGACGCTCAACAACTACCTCGCCGCGCCGAACAAGCTCTACGCCTACCTCATGGCGGGACTGCCAGTCGCCTCAAGTGACTTTCCCGGTCTAGCCTCGGTCGTGGAAGGCGAACGTGTGGGAGCCACCTTCGACCCCGCTGACGAGGCGTCGATTGCGGCGACGATAGTGCGGCTGCTGGATGATCGAGGTGAGCTTGTTCGCATGGGCGAGCGCGCGCGTCTGCTCGCCGAGCGGCGCTGCAACTGGGACGTCGAGAAGGAGAAGCTCGTGTCCGTCTACGAGCGTCTGGCCGCCCGCCCGGGGACGCCGGACGCCTGAGCCCGTCGCCCGAATTGGCTCTCAGATCGACTTGCGCACGTGCTCACACACGTATGAGATCTGCTCGGGAGTGATCTCAGGGAACAGCGGCAGCGAGAGCAACTCGTCGAATGCGCGCACCGTTGCAGGCAAGTCGCCCAGCACGCGTACGTCGTCGCGATACGCGGGCTGAAGATGGACCGGTACAGGGTAGTGGATCCCGGTCTGGATTCCCGCCTCCGCGAGGCGGCGCTGGACGGCGTCGCGCTGAGGTAGTCTCGCTCCGAAGATGTGATAGACGTGGGTGCGATCTGCAGGGGTGCTGGGCAGCCCGAGGCCGCTCGCGCGAAGTTCGTCAAGGTAGATTCCCGCCGCGCGCTGGCGAGACGCCGTCCATCCATCCAAATGGCGGAGTTTCACGCCCAAGACGGCTCCTTGCACACCCTCCATGCGGTAGTTGAATCCCTGCACCTCGTGGTGGTACTTGCGCTCGCTGCCCCAATCCCGAAGCATGCGCAACTTCCTGGCAAGGTCCGGGTCGGAGGTAGTGACGGCGCCACCCTCGCCGCATGCCCCTAGGTTCTTGCCTGGGTAGAAGCTGAAGCAGCCCATAGAACCGAAGCTGCCCACTTTGCGTCCCTGATATGTCGCACCGTGCGCCTGTGCTGCGTCCTCGATGAGCGGGATCCCATGCGCGGTCGCGAGCTCCGCAAGGGGTCCCAGATCCGCGGGAAGTCCATGCAGGTGCACCGGGAGGATAGCTCTCGTACGAGGCGTGATGGCGACTGCACACTGTTCGACGTCCATCGCCAGCGTGACGGGATCGACGTCGACCAAGACGGGTGTGGCCCCGGTGTAGAGAACGGCCGCGACAGTTGCCACGAAAGTGGCAGAGACGGTGATCACTTCATCGCCGCGGCCCACGCCAGCCGCCAGTAGCGCCAGGTGAAGCGCGCTCGTGCCTGAGTTCACCGCCACCGCGTGGTCGCAATCACAGTACGCTGCGAAGTCACGTTCGAAGTTCTCGACCGCAGGTCCGAGCACGTACTCCGCGCGCTCCAGCACGCCAAGGACCGCGGGCTCGATCTCGTGTCTGATTCCGGCATACTGAGCGCGCAAGTCCATGAACGGCACGTTCATTGGGCCAACCTCCGGTATCTGTGGGTCCTTCAGAGCTGGACTGGCGAGCCGCCACGCGCCACGGAGGCGCTGGCCGCCGCAAGGATTCGCACGACACCAAGGCCCGCCTCACCCGGAACAAGCGGACGCTCGTCGCCGCGGACACACGCGAGCACATGCTCGGCTTCCTTGCGAAGCCCCTCGTGCATCGACAGCTTCGGCGCGACCATGTCGCCGGTGCGGTAACTCACAAGGATCTCACGAAGATCCTCGACGCCAGGGTCCTGAACCGTGATGCCGCTGTCGTAGACCTTGATCTTCTCGCTGGGCTCGAGGTCATCGTAGACGATCATCCGTTTGCTGCCGCCAACCAGGGTCCGCCTCACCTTCACGGGCGCGAGCCAGTTGACATGCACGTGGGCGATCATCGCGTCATCGAACAGCAGTGACATGAACGCGACATCCTCGGGCCTTCCGGGAACGTGGGCCGCGCCCGTGGCAGACACCGCCACCGGCGTTCTGCCAGTGACGTGAGTCATGATGGACAAGTCGTGGACCGCAAGGTCCCAAAGAACATCAACGTCGTGTTGAAGAAGGCCCAGGTTCACCCGAACCGAGTCGTAGTAGTAGATGTCGCCCAAGGCTCCCGAAGCGATGAGTTCGCGCATCTTCTCGACGGCGCCGGTGAACACGAACGTGTGGTCCACCATCAACAGGACGCCCGCCTCACGAGCGCGCTCGATCATCTCCTGCGCCTGCGCCACGCTCGACGCTATGGGCTTTTCGACTAGGACGTGCTTGCCCTGCCCAATCGCGCTCAGGGCGAGGGGGTGGTGTGAGGACACTGGCGTCGCGATGACGATGAGGTCGACGTCGTCGCGCTGGATGAGTTCTGCCGCGTCCGTCGTCGTGTCGATCCCCGGGAGACGGGAGCGCGCGGCGGCCAATCGGGACTCACTTGAATCGCAAACCGCCCGAACCTCGCATCCGGGGGCCTCGAAGAAGTTGCGCACGAGGTTCGGACCCCAATACCCGTAGCCAATGACGCCGACACCGATCATTCGCCAATCCTCTCTCGCGTGGGCCCGGGTCCCGCCGGGCCCGGGCGTGTCAGTCACCAGCGCTGAGCCTCGCGAACCGGTTGCGCGGGTACGCCCACAACGGTCGCATCCGGCTCCACATCCTTCGTCACCACCGCGCCTGCTCCAACCATTGCCCGCGCCCCGATGGTGACGCCGCACAAGATGGTCGCGCCGGAACCTATCGAAGCACCTCGCTTGACGATCGTGGGCACGCACTCCCAGTCCTGCGCGGTCTGCAGCCGTCCGTCCGTCGTTGCACGAGGATGCCGGTCGTTCACGAATGTCACGCCGTGCCCGACGAAGACCTCATCTTCGATCGTGACGCCGCTGCAGATGAAGGTGTGCGACGATATCTTGCACCGGCTGCCAATCGTGGAGCCGGCCTGGATCTCGATGAACGTGCCAATCTTGGTGTCGTCGCCGATACTGCAGCCGTAGAGGTTGACCATGTCCGGATGAGGAATCGAGACGCCCGTACCAAGAACGACATCGTCGGTGATCATGCGGTCGGCTCCAAGCGCGGTCAGCGGGGAAGGTGAGCTCGAGGAGAGTGTATCCCAAGTGTTGAGGCGGGTGCGATTGGCGCGGGTGGTCGCGTGAGACCGAGCTTCTCGATCGTCGTACCGGCGTACAACGCCGCAGCCACGATCGGTTCGACCATTCGCTCGGTGCTCGATCAGACGAGTCCGGACTGGGAGCTGGTCATCACTGACGACGGCTCGACAGACGACACTCTATCGCTGTGTCGCGGCTACGCGCGGGAGGATCCCAGGATCACCGTGATCACACAGAGCAACGCGGGGACGGGCGCAGCGCTCACGGCATCCATCACTCACTCCACGGGTGCGTTCATCACCCAACTGGGCGCGGATGACGAACTGCTCCCTGAGTACTGCGCTGTGACGAAGGAGATCATCGGTTCCGCGCCCGAGCACGACATCTTCGCCTCGAACGCCTATCGACTCATGCCGGATGGGCTCCGGGTGCTCTATCACACCGCGCCCCGCTTCGCTCGGCGCCTGACTCTCACGGTCGATGACCTGCTCGACGCATGCGAGATCTTCCCAACGGCCGCCTTCCGACGCGAGTGGTTCAACCGCGTGGGCGGCTTTCGCTCCAAGTTCTACAACGAGGACTACGATTTCTGGTTGCGCATCATGATTGCCGGAGCGCGGCATATCTATCAGCCCGTGCCGCTCGCACTCTATCGGGTCGTCCCTGGCCAGAAGACCCAGGACGAGGTGCGGGTGCGCCTAGACGACGTCGCAATCCTGGCTGACGCCGTCCAGAGCGGCACCCTCACCGCCGACCAGACCGAGCATGCCCGCCGGACCATCGCGCTGCTCGAGCGCAACGTCGCGTTCCGCAAGCGGGTTATCGCGCTTGTCGGTCCGCGGCTCGCGCCCGCGGTCTTCCGTGTGGCTCACAAGGCGGCGTGGCTTGTCCGACCGCATCGGAGGGCCAGATGACCCGGGTACTCCTGGTTGCCGCTGCGAACTCCACGACCGGAGGTGGGGAGCGGCACGTCGCGGACCTGCTCCGCGAGTTGCCCACTCACGGAATCGAACTTGGGCTCGTGTGTCCTCCGGGCGGCGATCTCCCGGTTCGTGCGAAGGAAGCGGGAGCGGTGGTCTTCGAGGCCCCTATCTCGGCCGGGCTCACTGTGCGCGGCATGAGGGCGGTGCGGCATGCGGTCCACTTCTTCGCTCCGGACATCGTGCACGCCCACGGTTCGCGTGCGGCCCTCTTCGCGCGTCTCGCGGACCCGCGCGCAGCTGAGCGCGTCGTCTACACGCTGCACGGCATCCACGTCGACAAGGCCGGCTCGGCAGTGCGTCGCGTCGCGTTTCTCGCGCTTGAACGCATTCTGAAGGGGCGAACCGCGCGCTTCGTATGTGTCTGCGGTTCCGACGTCGAGAAGGGCGCGAAGCTCGGGCTTCTGGCCAGAGATCGAGCCTCGGTCGTCTACAACGGTGTCGAGACGCCAACGCCCGCGCCACCCGGGGCGTTCAGGGACGAACTCGGTCTTGCGCCGGACGATCCAGTTGCGCTGAGTGTCGGGCGCCTCCACGAACAGAAGGATCAGCGTACGCTGCTGAACGCGTGGGCCCTCGTCCATCAGCGCATGCCCGGCGCCGTCCTCGCGCTCGTGGGGTCCGGTCCGCTTGAGCGAGACGTCCGCGAACTCGCGCACTCGCTGAACCTGGGCGCCTCCACGTGTTTCGTGAGGCCGCGCCCCGACCTTGCACCCGCCTACGCGGATGCAGGTGTCTTCGTCCTTTCGTCGCTCTGGGAAGGGCTGCCCTACGTCGTACTCGAGGCAATGGGGCACGGGGTGCCGGTCGTGTCAACTGCGGTCGACGGCGTTCCCGAGGCGGTTGAGGACGGGGTGACCGGGCTGCTCGTGCCAGCCGGGGATCCGCTGGCGCTCGCCGCAGCTGTGAGTCGCGTGCTCGGCGAGCCGAGCCTGGGTGCCTCGATGGGCGCTGCCGCCCGCGCACGCATCGCCTCGGACTTCACGCTGGACGGCATGGTGGGATCGCTCGTCGACCTCTACACACGGATCCAGAAGGAGCGCCAATGAGCGCGGTCTCGGCTCGTCTCAGGCACTACGCGCCTCTCGTGGCGAGCGTCGTCCTTGTCGCCGCTGTGATGTTCACGCTCAACGCGCTCGCGCCGCTCGTGGCCGACGACTACGGCATCATCGCCACCGCGCGTGGCCTGCACACCCCGCAGCAGTTCGCCGCGCAACTGTGGGACACGTATCGGTCGTGGGACGGTCGCGTGGTGGGTACTACCTTCGCCTACATCTTCGGTCTCCTCGGCAAGCCGGCGTTCAACATCGCGAACGCCAGCGCGATCGTCTTCTTCACGCTCCTACTCATGTGGCACGGGATGGGTGCGGTGCGCGGCCACCTGAAGGCCTACGTCTTCACGTGTCTGTCGCTGTGGCTGGCCGTGACCGCGTTCGGCCAGGCTTTCCTATGGTATGTGGGCGTCACTGTTCATCTGTGGCCGTTCATCTTGATCCTTGCGTTCATGCTCCCGTACCGGCTCCATCGCACTGGAGGCGCGCCTTCTGGTGTGTTCGGTTCCGCCGCGCGAGCGGCCGGCATGGCGCTGGCCGGGCTCGTCGCTGGCTGGTGCTCGGTGAACGTCTCGATCGCGGCGATCGCGTGGGTGGGTGCCACCATCACGCTCACCAGGCGCAGGAGCGGCTCGAGCCCGGCGTGGATGTGGGCGGGCCTCGGCGGTGCGGCGTTCGGCTACATCGCCATGATCGCCGCACCGGGCAACTGGGCCCGCAGCGACGTGGCGACTCCCGGCTACAGCCTGCTCGAGCGCCTCTTCCGGTACCTCTACTTCGCACTCGACGGGGGCGTCGCGCTCATGGTGGGCGCTGCGGTCCTGCTCTACCTCGTGTTGCGGCTGCAGGATCGCGCGGACCCTGCTGCCGTAGCTCCTGCCGCGCTCTACGCGCTCGCTGCCTTGGTGGCGCTGGCGGTCATGATCGTCGCTCCGTCCTACTCTCCGCGCGTGCTGCTGGGGCCGGTGGCCCTGCTCATCGCCAGCGCGTTGCACATGCTCATGCTCGTGGACCTGACCGATACACGGGTGCGGGCCCCGCTCGCGGCCCTTGCGGGGCTCGGCGTCGCGGTGGTCCTCGTGCAACTCGCGGCCGGGGCATATGACATCCGGACTACCGGCCGGAAGCTCGAGGCACGCGAGCGCCACGTCATCGCGCAGCGCGACGCTGGCATACTCGACGTGACGGTGGAGGCCATCGTCCCCCAGACGCGCGTCAACCCGCTCTGGGAGCTCTACGACGTGACTCCGGACCCGGACTTCTGGTCCAACAAGCAGATCGCCGAGTACTACGGGATCGACTCCGTCACGGGCGTGCTGCCGCGCGAGTAGCGCTCAGGGTGGCCTGGACCGTTTGGGACAAGCGGGCGAACGGCGACTGAGCCTCCCTGCGCCCACCGCGTGGCTTGTTCAAAATGAGACATCAGGGTATATTTCATTCACGCGAGCCCCTCTCGCACCACGGAGAGGGGAGCAGTGTGTCCGAAGACCACCCATACGAGAAGTGCGAGCCGCACTACGACCTTGCGGAGGTGAGGCGGGCGTTCGAGGGTGATCGGTTCAAGCCCTCGCAGAGAGTCGCGCGACACCTCAGGTCACATGGTTGGGCACTCGAGATGATCCGCGTGGTGGTCTGCGATCTTGAGGCAAGGGACTTCCATAAGTCGCAGGTGCATCGGGCGCGCGCCGCTGCGGGGCTTGACATCTATCGGCCCACGTGGCGCGGCCAGCGCCTGTACGTGAAGTTCACGCAGCTTGAATGTGGCGAACGCTTCTTCGTTCTGTCGTTCTGCCCCGATGGCGAAGCGCATTAGGGAGGCACGGTATGCCTGCTCCAGAGTCCCCGTTCAGTGTGTGTCCGGCCTGTGGCGCGCGCGGCGTAGAAGTCATTGACCGGCCGCTGGATATGAGCCCTGAAGGTGATCGGCCAACGATGGTGGAGCCGGGGTTCTTGTATGAGCACTGCGCGGTTTGCGGCGAGTCGTTTCTGCCCGCCGAGCACCTCGATGATCTGTTCCGGAAGGCCGTCGCCCAGGAGCAGGATCGTGCGGGCATGCTGTCCGCGGACGAGATTCGGCAGGCCCGCCTCGCCTTGGGCCTCACCCAGGCGGCTGCGGGTCGGCTTCTGGGTGTGGACACGAAGACCGTTTCCAGGTGGGAGGGCGGCACCGTCAAGCAGAACCGCACAGCGGACACCCTCCTGCGCCTTCTTGTCGCTCATCCCGAGCTCATTCCCGAGACCGGCTTCATCGCCGCCGAGGGCCGCGGGCCGTATGGTCGCAAGCGGGCGAAGGGCTGACCGAGCCGCCCGCGCCGTTGCATGGCGCGACCGTCCCTGTGGGACAATCCCTGTATTCGCACCGCACCCGAAGGAGCCCTCCCATGCCCGCCCCCACCCCCATCCGCTTCGGCACCGACGGCTGGCGCGCCATCATCGGCGACGATTTCACCTACGAGAACCTCCGGCGCGTGGCGGACGCCACCGGTCGCGTCTTCGCTGCCGAACACCCCGGAGGCACCATTCTCGTGGGCTACGACACCCGCTTCGAGGGGGAGGCGTTCGCACGCGCGGCAGCCGAGGTGCTCGCCTCGCACGGCCTGCGCGTGCTCGTGAGCGACCGCTACATCCCAACGCCGGGACTCTGCTGGTCCGTCGCGCACGACGACGCGGCCGTGGGCGGCGTGATCCTCACCGCGAGCCACAACCCGGCGCCGTACTCCGGCTTCAAGATCCGCATGACCGACGGCGGCGCATCGCCGGTCGCGTTCACTGACCGCGTCGAGGCCGCGCTCGCGTCCGAGGCCCCCTCCGCGCGGGGCGACTACGAGGCCGTCGACCTCGTGGGTCCGTACCTCGAGGGGTTGCGCGCGTTCGTCGATGCCGACGCGATCGCGGCGACGAAGCTCCGCGTGGCCGTCGACCCGCTCTACGGAGCCGGCCAGACCTACCTCGCGGAGCTGCTCCGCTCGTTCGGCATGGAGGTCACCGAGATCCACGGCGAGCGCAACCCGGGCTTCGGCGGGCTACACCCCGAGCCCATCCCGCCGCACATCGACGAAGCCGCCGAACTCGTGCGCACCCAAGGCCTCGACGCCGCCTTCATCACCGACGGCGACGCGGACCGCATCGGCGCCATCGACCGCAATGGCGCCTTCGTGAACCCGCACCGCATCATCGCGCTCGTCGCACGCCATCTCGTCGAGGACAAGGACATGACGGGCCGCATCATCAAGACGGTCTCGACTTCGGTGCTCGTCGATCGCCTGGGCCTTCACCTGGGAAGCGAGGTCGTCACGACGCCGGTGGGTTTCAAGTGGATCTATGACGAGATGCTCAGAGGCGACGTGCTCATCGGAGGCGAGGAGTCCGGCGGCATCGGCATCCCGGCGCACGTGCGCGAGCGCGACGCGCTCCTCATGGCGCTCATGCTCGCCGAGATGATGGGGCAGCGCGGGCGCACACTCGACGAGCTCGTCGCCGACCTCATCGCGGTGACCGGTCCCATGGAGTACGGCCGCAGCGATCTGCGCCTGGCCCCTGCGCGCATGGCCGCGTTCCGCGCCGAGATGCCGACGCTCGCGCCCGCCGAACTCGCGGGTCTCGAGGTCCGCGACGTCTCGCACGCCGACGGCGTGAAGTTCTTCCTTCCCGACGACGCGTGGCTCCTTCTGCGCACCTCCGGTACCGAGCCGCTCGTGCGCGTCTATGCCGAGGCGCCCTCGGCCGGCGTCGTCGACGACCTGCTCGCCGAAGGCCGCGCGCTGGCGACGGGGGAGTAGGGCGCAGCCACAGCGCGCTTGCACGAAATAGGGATTTGAGCTATATTTGACTCGCGAGTCCCCTCTCGCACTACGGGGAGGGGAGCAGTGTGTCCGCAGGTGGTTGCGATGAGAAGTGGGAGCCGCACTACGACTTGGACCGGGTCAAGTGCGCTTTCCGGTCCGGGAACTACGTAACGCCGAACCGCGTGCGGCGGTACCTACATCGGAGGCCCCGACTTGAGTCTTGCGTACTCCCCTGCATCGAGTCGCTCACCCTGGCCGACTTCCACAAGAGTCAACCGCATCGCGCCATGCCGGGGCAGTGGTTGGACGTGTATCGACCGTGGTGCTGCGGGTATCGGCTGTACGTGAAGTTCACCGTCGCAGACGACGGACGCGAGCCCGTCCTCCTGTCCTTCTGCAGGGATGGCGAGGCACATTGAGGAGGTGTCATCGTGAGTCGGACCGTGGGGAAGCGGTGTCCCATATGCGGCGCCGAGGCGATCGAGCGCACGACTGACCCGGTTGAGGTCGAAGCCGCCGAACGGACCTATGCCGTTGCTGACTTCGAGTACGAGCGCTGCACTGCGTGTGGCGAATCCTTCTTCTTCGGCGATCAGCCCCGACAGCTCGGCGAGGCGGCATCAGCCATGGCGCGCGCCGACCAAGACCTCCTCTCCGGCCCCGAGATCCGTGAACTCCGCCTCGCGTTGGGCCTCACACAGGCCGGACTCGAGGACCTTCTCGGCGTGAGCTCCTCGACGGTCGGGCGTTGGGAGCGCGGCCTCTACGCGCAGAGCAAGACCGCGGACCGCCTGATGCGCCTGTTCGCGGCGCACCCCGAGCTCATCGCCGAGACCGGCTTCGTCGCCGCCGAAGGCCGCGGGCCGTACGGACGCTCCCGGTCCGACGACTGACGCGCCCTCCACGCTCTCTCCACCCAAAACCGTCACGACACGCTACCCTATACGCGGTACGCCCCCGAAACCGGGAGCCGCAGTTGCGCGTCACGATGGTCAACAAGTACTACCCGCCGCATCTTGGGGGTATCGAATTCCACATGCGCGACTTGGCCGAGTCGCTCGCCGCGCGCGACGGCGCGACCGTGCGCGCGATCGTCTCGAACGAGGCCCCCAAGGACGCCGAAGAGGATATCAACGGCGTTCACGTGATGCGTCTCCAGCGCTACTTCTCGGCGGCCTCGACCCCCATCGCCCGTGGTATGAACGCGCAGCTGCGCGACGAGGCGCGGGATCCTGAACGCAGGCCGGACGTCTTTCACCTGCATTTCCCCTACCCATGGGGCGAGGTGTCGTGGCTCTGGTCGAAGACCGGCGTTCCAACCGTGCTCACCTACCACAGCGACATCGTGCGCCAGAAGATGGGCCTTGCGCTCTACCATCGCTACCTCAACCGTGTGCTCGATGAGGTCGACCTCATCATCGCCTCCTCGCCCAACATGGTGGAGCACAGCGAGTACCTCGCGCCGCGCGCACACAAGTGCCGCGTGGTGCCCTTCGGCATCCATACCGAACGCTACGAGGCGACCCCCCAGGTGATCGCGCGCGCGGCGGCGCTGAAGGCGGCACGCGAAGGGCGCAAGATCGTGCTCTTCGTGGGACGCCTCATCTACTACAAGGGCGCCGACGTGCTCGTCCGCGCGATGGCGAACATTGATGCGGAACTCGTCATGATCGGCCGCGGCCCGCTCGAAGGCGAACTGCGCGAGATCGCTGCGGCGAACGGTAGCGCGGGACGGATCACCTTCCTGGGTCCTCAGCCCGACGACGAGCTCGTGGCGTGGTACCACGCCGCCGACGTCTTCTGTCTTCCGTCGGTTGCGCGCTCCGAAGCGTTCGGTCTCGTCCAGATCGAGGCGCACGCCGCCGGGACACCCGTCATCTCGACCCGGCTCACCACCGGCGTGCCCTTCGCGAACCTCGACGGCGTCACGGGCCTCACGGTGGAGCCGGGCGACGTCGCCGGTCTCGCCGACGCGCTCAATCGCATCCTCACCGACGACGAGCTCCGGACTCGACTCGCTGTCCAGGCTCGCGACCGCGCACACGCGGAGTTCTCGATCCCGCGCATGACCGAGCAGACGCTAGACGTCTACCGCGAAGCGATCGCACTGCACGAGCGGCGGAGGTCGTAGGTGTCTCGCCGCTCGTTCATCGCACTCTCGCTCCTGCTTGACGCGTTCTTCGTGAACGCAGGCATCGTCGCGGCGTTCCTCATCCGATTCAGCGGCTCGCTGCCCCAGTTCAACTTCGCGCCCTACATCGCGCTTGCCCCAGTGATCACCGCCGTGTACCTAGCGGCCGCGCACATATACGGTCTCTACGAACCGGAGCGCACCGAGACGCCGTGGGCGGTCGTGCGCGCCACGTTCGCCGCGGCCACGCTCGCAACTGTCGTGATGACGGCGATCTTCTTCTTCGCCGGCGCGCAGTTCTTCGCCTTCTCTCGTCTGGTCATCGTGATCTCCTGGCTCCTCGTGACCGGCCTCATGACCGGCTGGCGCATCGTGTTCCTGCGCTTCGGCGGCATCGCATGGCCCGAGCAGCGCGTGCTCCTCGTGGGTGACACCGCGCCCGCCGAGGAACTCGCTGCCGAACTCACGCACCGCGAGCGCTGGGGATATCGTGTGGTGGGGATCCTTGCCGGCGATGCCGTTGACCTCACCGACGTCGTCGCGGCCGAGCGCGTCGACCGCGTCATCGTCGTGAGCCCTGTGAACCTGCGCGAGCTCGTCGAGAGCCTTGCGCTCGCCGAAGAGTCATCTGTGCGAGTCGATGTCGTGCCTGAGCTCTACGAGATCTTCATCGGCACCGTCGACTCGCAAGTGGGCGACATCCCGCTCATGGAGATCACGCGCCCCACCGTTCCGCCCTACTACAACACCGCGAAGGGAGCGCTCGACTTCTTCGGCGCGCTGGTGCTCATCGTCCTGCTGAGCCCCGTCCTGCTGCTGGCCGCGCTCGCGATCCTCGTCACCATGGGTGCGCCGGTGCTGTTCTCTCAGGAACGCGTGGGCAAGGACATGAAGCTGTTCCACTGCCTGAAGTTCCGCACCATGGTCAAGGACGCTGAGGCGAAGTCAGGACCGGTGCTTGCCGAAGAGGACGACCCGCGCATCACGCCTTTGGGCCGCATCCTGCGGCGATACCGGATCGACGAGCTGCCGCAGCTCATCAACATCCTCAAGGGCGAGATGAGCTTCGTTGGACCGAGGCCTGAGCGGCCGTTCTTCGTCGACGAGTTCGTCGCGAACATCCCAGGTTATCGCGAACGCTTCTTTGTCAAACCAGGGGTCACCGGGCTTGCGCAGGTCAGCGGAGGATACGCAACAACTCCAGAAAGAAAGCTCAAGTACGACCTCATCTACATGTATCATCAGAACCTCGCAATGGACGTTCAGGTTCTTGTCGAGACGGTGCGTGTCGTGCTCACCGGTCGCGGCGCCCGATAGGCTCGCTCCAACAGACAGGGAGCTCTCGCGTGGCCAAGAGGAAGCGCACTCAGGTGTCCGCAAGGACGTCGCCCGCGAAGGCCGCCGTCGCGGCCTCCTCGGGCGTGACGGCAGGCGACACCGGTTTCGGTGCGATGCGTTGGGATGCCAAGATCGTATGGTTCTGTCTGCACCTGCTGCTGTTTCTCGTGCCCGTCGCTATGGGGAACCTCACGTTCCTCGGCATCGGCGGCGGCATGCCCATCTCGTTCGACCAGTTCGACATCGTGAAGCTATTCGTGATGCGCGCCACCACGCTCATCGCTATCGGCGCATGGGGCGCAGGCATGCTCATACATGGAGGTCGAGTCCGCCGCACGAAGGTCGACTGGCTGATTCTTGCGTTCCTTGTATGGGTGCTTGTGTCCAGCTTCTTCTCGATTCACTTCCCCACTGCGATCTTCGGAAAGTACCGGCGTTTCGAAGGATGGCTGTCCTTCGTCAACTACGCGCTAGTGTTCTTCCTCATTTCGCAGGTGGCCGACCGCTCTTCACGCATCCGCTCCCTCAGCCGCACGCTCGTGCTTTCGAGCATGTTCGTGACGTGGTACGGGCTGCTCCAGTACTTCGGTCGCGACTTCATCCAGTGGGGTACGCTGCCCTTCGAGTTCACTCGATCCTTCTCGACGTACGGCAATCCCGACTTGTTGGGCGGGTTGCTTGTCCTCGCCCTGCCCGTCGCTGCTGCCATGGCGCTGTCCGAGTCCTCTCGACTCTGGCGCACCGTGTACTGGGTCGCTACGTTCATGCTGTGCGCGGTCATGATCACGGCGTTCACTCGCGGTGCGTGGATTGGCGGATTCGTTGCCGTATGCGCGCTCCTCTTCGCGGTGTGGCGTGCGCGCCCTCGGCTCCAGGTGCTCGACTGGGGGTTCGCGGGGCTCTCGGTGCTCGCCGTGATCGCCATCATCGTGCGCAGTCTCTCGAACCCCAATCAGGTGCTGAACTTCGCGGCGCGTTTCACGTCCATCTTCCAGTTCAATGAAGGAAGCGCCGCTTCGCGCTTCCAGATCTGGCAGGCCGCCATCAACGCCATCAGGATGGAGCCCATCTTCGGCTTCGGCGCGGATACCTTCCGGCTGGTCTTCCCCTTCACGAAGACCGAGGCGTACGTTCAGCAGGTGGGCTACCTGTCTGTTGCCGACAACGTCCACAATTACCCACTGCAGCTCATGGCGGGTATTGGCATTCCCGGCTTCCTCATCATGTACGGTCTGATCGGCTACGCGCTTGTCTCAGGTGCTCGTTTTGCGTTCCCGAAAGACATGGGTGCCGCAAGGCTACTGCAGGCGGGTTTGTGGGCCGCTGTCCTCGGCTATGTCGTGCATCTCATCTTCGGGCTCTCCGTGACGGGCACCACGGTGATCATGTGGACCGTGATGGCGCTCGTGCTCGCCCCGACCGCGACATCGATCGAGGTTGCGCCGATGCGTGCAGGTCGAAGCGCATTGCGTGTGGCGGCTGCGAGCGCCATCATCGTGGTTGTCGGTGCGCTCTCGGTCTTCAACATCCGCTACCTCATGGCGGACCGCTACTACCTCATGGGCCGCATAGGCCCCTACGACACCGAGTCGCGGATTCGCTTTCTTGAACGGGCGATACAGCTGAGCCCGTCGAACGACATGTACCGCGCCGAGGTGGGTCTGCAGTATCAGAACCGGGCGGCTCAGTTCGTGGGTCAGATCCAGCAGGCGAGCGCGCAGGGGCAGGACACCGGGGCGTTGATCACCTCCATGCGTGACTCGTTCTTGAAGGCCGAACAGGCTATTCTGGACACCATCGAGTTCGTGCCGCCCGAGTACGACAACTATGTGTTCTTGGCCAGTCTGTACAATCTTGGCGGCGATATTCTCACACCCGACTACTACGACAAGGCGATCGACATTGCACGTCGGGGCGTCGAAGTGCAGTACTTCGGACCCGCGATACGTCTTCAGCTGGCGCGTGCCCTCGCGTCAAAGGGCCTTAACGAAGAGGCGAAAAGGGAACTCGAGCTCGCTGTCAGATTCGACCCAGCGTACGCCGAGGCCAAGCAGCTGTACGTGTCCGTGCTGATAGAGCAGGGTGACTACGGGCGGGCACGCGAGGTGCTGGAACAGATACTCGCAGCAAATCCGGAAGATGCGTTCGCGTCTTCTCAGTTGCAGCGGATACCGTCGACGGCGGCGGTTGGGGCAACGCAGGGCGCGGCCCCGTAGACAGGGCAGTCACGCTATGCATCGAGGCGGTCACATGACAGGCCCAGGTCCCGCACAGAAGGCCGAGCCGCCGGTGGCCGTCTCGCACGTATCGGTGTGGCTCGGACTCTTCGTCATCATCTTGCTCGCACTCGTCCTGATACTGTCCGCGCTGCTCATACGGGTGAGTCTGCAGCCAAGCACCTCGGGTCCGAACGTCGTGACTGAGCTTCTCGAAGCGCAGGCGCGAGATACGAAGGATCCAGCGGTCCTCGTTGAACTCGGCTTTGAGTTTCGGAAGCGGGGCTTGCTTGACAAGGCCCTCGAAGCATTCCAGCGTGCGCTCGCGCTCGATCCTAGAAACGTGCCGGCTCTCTACCACGAGGCATCGGTTCTGCTCGAGATGGGGAAGCCTGTCAAGGCCGAAGAGGTCTACTGGACCGTGCTCGAGATCGAGCCAACCCACGCGCAGACAGCTAAGGCTCTAGGTGAGCTTTATGCTTCGCGCGGACAGTTTCGGTCTCTGCTCGTTGCCGTGAAGCCAGCCGCCGAAGCCAACCCCGCACTAGCGGACCTCCAGTACCTGCTTGGTCTCGGCCTGGAGAGGGCCGGTGATCGCCGCGCGGCCGCGCGTGCCTACTGGAACGCGCTGGAACGTGATCCGAGTCTCACAGAAGCGCGCGAGGGGCTTGACCGCGTCGGTGGTCCCGAGTGAGGGCTGAGGATCGGTTGCGCATCGAGCGTGGCGCGCTCATCGGGTTCGCTGTTCTCCTCGTCGCCGCGGCAGCGATACTTGCCGTGCTGCTGCACAGGGTCCTTGGTCCCGGTGACGACATGTTCGCGACGCAGCAAGGCATCAGGCCGCTCATCGTCATCGACGGACCTGGAACCGGGGCTAACCCCCTGTTTGGACGACCTATGGGCGTCGCATTCGGCAAGGGGGGGCGAGTCTATGTGACGGATGCCGAACACAACCGCGTCTGCGTCTTCGACGAACGCGGTCGTTTCCTCTTTGAGTTCGGGGGGCTGGGTGTGGCGAAGCCGCTACCCGGCGGGGCGTCGACGTGGAGGCCCGGCCTGATGAACTTCCCAGTCGGTATAGACGTCGGCGACGACGGCGCGGTCTATGTGGCGGACTTTCGAAACGACCAGATCCAAGTCTTCTCCGAGGACGGCGAGTTCGTTCGAGCCTTCCCGGAGAACCGGGCGCCGGTGGGCCGCGGAAGCTCGGGTGCGGACGGAAGGGGCATCGCGGTCACCGATGTCCACGTACGTGGCGATGAGGTGTTTGCCACAGACGCTTACCAGGTCTTCGTCTTCAACAGAGACGGGCGCTACAAGCGGCAGTTCGGACGACCGGGCATCGAGCCGGGAGGGCTGAACCGGCCGAACGGGATTGCTGCGGGGGACGGAGTCGTCTACGTGTCGGATTCGAACCATTCGCGGGTCCAGGCGTTCAACTTCGATGGCGAAGTGCTGTGGGTGGTGGGCACTCCGGCCCGAAGCGTGCAGTCGACGCTTCCTTCTGAGTTCGGTCTTCCTCGGGGGCTCGCGGTGCTCGAAGATGGCTCACTGCTTGTCGCTGACGCGTTCCAGTTCGCCCTTGTGGCCCTCGGGCCTGACGGGAGGGTGAGGGGGCGCTTCGGTGATCAGGGTTCGATGCCCGGACAGTTCCTGTTCCCCAATGATGTCGATACACTTGGCGACCTCGTTGCTGTTGCCGATAAGGAGAACAGGCGCGTCCAACTGGTGCGGCTCGTCGCCGACGAGGTACCCTGACGACGTCGCTGATACGTTGTCCACGATCCGAAGGGGTTCGCGAACCAAATGTCTCGTCCGAGAGGCATCATCACCCAGGCGCTCGCGGTGGTCGCGTTCACAGTGACGCTGATTGCTCCGGGCGCGGCACGGGCCTACAACGAGACCGGTACCGTCGACCCCACCATCACAGACTGCACCGTCTGTCACGACAGCGACTACGAGTCGGGCCCCCATCGCGGGTATCTCGCGACGACTCAGCGGTGCAAGGCATGCCACGCCGTGCATGACGCTCCGCAGGCGAGCGTGGCGCTGCTGTCCAGCGACACGCTCCGGCAGACGTGCGAGGCGTGTCACGATGGCACCGGGGGCCGGGGTGTTTACGGCGCGCTCGAGGCGCGCGGAGTGTCGCCCGTGGCTCGTCACCGAATCGATGTGACCTCGCTCGTGCCGGGCGGCAACTCGTCGACCGGGCAGACGCGCACCGCTGACTTCGCTGGAGATGACGGCCGGCTCTCCTGCATCGACTGCCATAGTCCGCACGGTGCCAACACCGTCGAGCCGTTCGTGGGCGACCGTGTTCGCACCGCTGACTCGACGAGCAAGGTCGATTTCAGCAGCGATCGACTGCTCAGGCGGCGTCCTATCGGCGGCGAGGCTACCGTCACGGTCTACGGCTCCGATTGGTGTGGCTCATGCCACTCGGGGCGAATCGCCGTAGGCACCGGTGTGCACAACCACCCGGTCGACTCGCTGAACTCCACACAGGCCCCGTTCATCTATGACCGGGTCGCGCTGCTGGCGGACTCGACATCGACGACTTTGGGATCGATGGGGCGTACGAACCGCGGCTACCTCATGCCGTTTCCCAGGACCACCCAGCAGGCCGGGCACGCGCCGATCTGCCAGCAGTGTCACGAAGATCGCCGCAGCGTCGGCACCACGACATCTCCACAGGATTTCCGGGTGACGACTGTTGACGGTTCGAGCGCGGGCGACAACCCTCAGTTTCAGGTCTTCCCGCACGAGGGGGCGAACTCCGCGTTCCTTGTGGAGACCGGTGAAGATCTCTGCACGAACTGTCACTTCTCCGGACTGCAGCTACCCTGAAGTCTGCTGCCGGGACTCTCCAGTGAGGGACACCGAAGGGATGTGAGTTCATGACGACCACGCAGCGAATCATCTTGACCGTTGTCTGTGTGACGCTGGCTGCGGGAGTCACTTCCGGTTCGATCGGGTGTGCTCCGGGCGCCGAAGAGCGGGTGGCTCCTGCAGGGTCTGTGGAGACGACGCGCACGTTCGATAACGCCGTCAAGAAGCCGCCGCTGCCGCAACCACCGCCCCCCCCGATGCTGACAAGGGACCCGCGGACGTCCGTCTACTCATATCTGCTGTGGATCAGCTACGCGTACCGGATTCTCAACTCAGACGTGGCCACGATGGCGTTCAGTCCCTATGAGGAGGTCCGCGTCAACTCATACGTGCAGCTCAACAGGCAGGAGGGTCGTGCGATCGATCAGCAACTCATGAAGCTTGATTTCCCGCGCGAGCCTGTGATCCAGGAAGCTACCGCCACAGTGCCCGCCGTTGAGACATGGAAATATCGCTACATCAGCACGAAGACCGGCGAGTACAACAGCCCGTGGCACGACGCGACGTACGACACCACCTACACTCTTGTTCGCGACGAGGGTCGGAGTGCCTGGCTCGTGGACCGGGTTGACGCCGAGCCAAGGGGCGAGGTCAAGTAGTGACGGGACGCCCGTTGCGGTTCCTGCGCTCCCGGCGTGCGGCGAGCTACCTGCTCGTGTACCTGACGGTGTTCTTGTTCATCGATACCCTGTTGCCGTTCGGGGGACCGCAGAGTGAGGCGGTCAAGGAGTGGGCGCTCGAACATCCCGCCCTCGATCGCTTCGTCGCGCCTCTGGGCCTGCACGATCCCTACACGTCCCCATGGTTCCTCGTTCCCGCTCTTTGGCTAGCTGTGTCGACCTGCGCATGTGCCCTCGAGCGAACGGTGGGCGCCCTGCGTGCTTACCGCTCTCGGGGCATGCTGACGGCAGCAGACGTCCGGCGGCTGGACGCCGAGCCCACCGTGCTGTTCGCCTTCACACCGTCCGAAGGCCACGAGCCGCTCGCGCATGCGGAGTCCGTTCTCAGGGCCCTGCGTATGCGGGTGAGGCGTGGACCCGCAGCGCTCACCGCAGACTCACGCGCTCTCGGCCTGGCGGGAAGCCCCCTGTTCCATGTCGCGCTGGGGCTGCTCTTCGTCTTCGCGATGCTCGGGTGGCTGACGCGATGGGAGGGCGGGTTCTACGCGCTCCGTGATCGACCGGTGACAGAGGTCGCATCCTCGTATCTGCCCGGATGGACCAAGGGACTGTTCTTCGGGAACGGCCATACCGGCTACACCTTCACCGTCACCGAGGTCATCCCTGACCTCAGCGTCGATGGTGTCCCTGTGGGCACCGCCGTGCGCCTAGTGGTGCGTGACGGTGAGCGTATCGTGAAAGAGGATCTAGTTCGCACCAATCGCCCCATGAGGTTCGGGCGCACGATGGTGCATCATCTGAAGGGCCGGATCGGTAATGCGCTAGTCTTCAGCATCGAGAGTTCTGACACTCCAGAGCCAGTTCAGACGGAGGTCGCTTTCAAGACCAACGCGCAGTCTCCGTCGGGCGTCGAATCGTGGTCTGCCGTGCTGGGCATGCCGGGTGGAGGAGAGTCTTCGCTGCTGATCGAGCCCGCCCGCGATCGCAAGGTCATGGTGAGGGTCGGTGCGTACGGTACGGAACCGGAGAAGTCGGTGGCCCTCGGCAGGGGCGAGAGCACGGCCCTTCCGGGCGGCGGTGTCTTCACGGTCGACGAACTCACACGCTACGCCGAGGTCACCGTCGTTCACGACTGGTCGGTGCCGGTGCTCTACCTCATGTTCGTTCTATCGTCCCTAGGGGCGGCGATCACGGTTGCCCTCCCTTACAGACGGGTCTACGCTAAGCTGGTCGATGCTGCCGGCGACGGTACTGCGGTGCTGGCCTGCGTCGTGCTTGCGCAGAAGAGCGACCCCGCATTCAGGCTCAGGCTGATCGAGGCATTCGAGGTCCACGGATTCGAGAGGTTGGACTAGATGCTCCCCGAGATTGTCGTCATGCTCGTCGGCACCGCTCTCTACGCGTTCGCGAGCGCCTCGCTGGTGCTTGCGGTCGTCTTCTCCAATGTCAAGGCTGAGCGGTGGGGCCTCTGCTTCGCGGCCGTCGGCTTCGTCGCGCAGGCGGTTTCGATCGCGATGCGCTGGATTCGCGTGGGGCACGGTCCGTCGCTCGGGTTCTATGAGGTAGCCAGCGCGCTCTCCTTCATAGGGGTGGGCCTGTTCCTCTTCCTCGTGTTCAAATACCGCGCCTTCGCGATCGCCGGAGCGGTCATAATGCCGTTGTCCCTCCTCATCCTAGGCGCTTCGATGCTCGCATCGAAGGGAGCCGGCCAGGTGACCGGTTCCCTCGCAAGCGTGTGGCTCGCCATCCACGTGCTGTTCGCGAACCTCGCCTACGGCTGCTACGCGGCTGCATTCGTGCTCTCGGTCGCCTTCCTAATGAGAGACCACGCACAGTCCGCAGCGCGCCCCCCGCGTCTCGAGCCGCTGCTCGAGCGTTTCCCGCCCCAGGAGATCGTCGACGGCCTGACATTCAAGTTCGTCGGTGCCGGCTTCCTGTTCCAAGGCATCATGATTGCTTCGGGCGCGATCTGGGCCAACGAGGCGTGGGGGAGGTACTGGGGCTGGGACCCCATGGAGACGTGGTCGCTGATCGCGTGGGCCGTCTACGCCGTCTATCTTCATCTGCGCCTGACGATCGGGTGGGAGGGGCGGCGGGCGGCGTGGGTCGCGGTGATCGCGCTCCCCGTGATCATCTTCTCGCTCTTGGGCGTACCACTCGCGTACAAGTCAATCCATGGGGCGTATCTGGAGTGGTGACCGGGCGTCTCGGGGCGCCGCTTACCGATTCGCGCCGCGCGACCGTGACAGCCATCACTATCTCCTACTCTTCGCTGACCGATGAAGACGATGGAACGTGAGCGTGCTGTCGAAGAAGCGTGGAAATTCGGTGTCTTGTTAACTTGACCTAAGGTGTGAGCGTGCGCATAATGACGGGGACTGCCTCTAGGAGAGGTGTATCCGTATATGCGGGACTACCGGCGGTGAGGCGAGTGGCGGCTCAGGCGACGACTGAAAACAGATGCCCGGGATGTCACTCTCGCACGCCGTTGCTGGGTGGGTACGCAGGCGACGACGGAGGATGTGGGGAAGAATGAGAATGGGTACGAAGTGGCGCATTGGCGCGATCGCGACGACTGTGGTCGCCTTCGCGCTTGTCGTGCTTATGTCGACGCTGGTCGTCGGGGCGAACGCCGCACTCGGGCCGGTCTATACCAACGCCGACTGCGAGACGTGTCACGACCCCTCGTCAACGTATGCCGAGCGGGCGACCAACCCAAACAAGCAGAAGGACTTCACCGCCTTCGGTGTGACGCTTCAGTCAGGGGAGGCGACGGCCGGCGTTGACTACGGCGCCTGCAAGAACTGCCACCTGCCCTCGTTCTCGGCCGGGCGTCACCCCCACAACGCCCCCGGTCTGTGCTCCGGCTGTCATCCCGGATGGTCAAGCGCGCTGCCCAACGCCATCGCCTGGTATTCGGAGACTGACCCGCGTTTCGGTGGCGCGGCGTTCAATAGCAAGTACTCCGTTGATACTGACCCGGCGATGATCCACGTCATCCACTCCCAGCCCCGCTGGCCCGCGTCCAAGTCAACGAGCAAGAGCAATTGCGCAAGCTGTCACGCCGTCGCCGCGTGCGATGCGTGTCACCGGAATGGGACCATCGCGTCGACTCACAGCTCCCACGTGGCCACCTCCGGGCTCACGCCATGGAGCGCGACTCAATGGACGCGCGGCTACACCGGCACCGTCGATCAGCGCGTCTCAGTCGTGGAGACCATCACGCAGGCCGAGTCGTACTGTCTGAGCGCCCAGTGCCATAACCTTGGCGGCGTCGTCGCCGGCGTGAGCAAGCCATCCGTTAAAGAGGACTACTCGCACCCCGCCGCAACCGCCCCCGACGGCACCGTCTATGCCAAGAACGACTCGACTGACGCCCCCGTATACGTCGGCACGTGGTCGCAGCGCACGTCGACGCGTTACTCGACTTCGAGGGCGCGCTCCACGAACCAAGCCAATGCTTCTGTCACCTTCAAGTTCACCGGCAAGCGCGTCGTTCTCGTGAGCGAGCGCGACCCGTACCGCGGCATCGCGGCCATCTACATCGACGGCGTGTTCCAGAAGAACGTAGATCTATGGCGTGAGTCGACGACGCCGCAATCCGAGGTCTACGACAGCGTAGAGACGACGACCGGGCTGTCTGCTGGTTCTCACACCATCGAGATTCGGGCGACTGGCCAATCGCGAGCCGGAGCGCGCGACAGAGTCGTCCTCGTCGACCAGATCAAGATCTACGCTGAGGGCGTCACGCCCATCGTTCCCGAATGCACCGGCTGCCACCGCCACAGCGAGGCCGACTACGGCAGCAGTGAAGTCCATCCGTCGTTGGGCGAGTACGAGCACATCGCTACCGCGACGGTTGGCCAGACGGCGTTCGGCTATGACTGCGGCGCGTGCCACTCGCGCAAGCTCACCAACTACCAGGGCAACCTGCCGCTAGGCCAGCTCTCGGACCACGAGATCACTTCAACGGTCCAAGGCCTGTCTGTGACCGGGTGCGCGATGTGCCACCAGCGCATCGCGACTAACGTCCCGGCCAACGGAGACCATGAGGGCTACACCGGTGGCTGCTCAATGGTGGGCACGATCACTGGCAGGGGCTGTCACGTGGCCTCTGCGCCGAACGGTGTCTATGGCAATGTCCCGCACGTGGACCGGACGGCGAAGCATTCCTGGACGGCCACTACGTCGCCGGATACGAGCGACGACATCTGCTACGACTGCCACCCCGGGCGACTTGAGCAGATACACGCGAACACAGACGACGCGTGCATGAGTTGTCACGGCTTCCAGAAGGTGCCAACAGCGAAGAAGTGCACCGACGCTGCATGCCACCAGTCCGGAGAGATCGACTACGACCACGCTTACGACGTGGCGGCGCACACGGCGCAGATCGCAGGCCAGTCGCTCAACACGACGAACGGACCCGAGACCAAGGCATGCACGGCCTGCCACGAGGCTCCGCTGGCGTCCGAGCACTGGCAGACACTCGCCGTCGAAGCAGACGCGGTTTCGTGCGACGAGTGCCACCGCGACACCACTCTCGGCTCCCGGGCCGTCATCAAGAACGGCTGGCCTATCCCGCGTGACTGCTCGAACTGTCACACGGTGAAGCACACTGCGGTGGCTTCAGACCACAACTTCGTCTTGAGCGGCGGGGATTGCATCACGTGTCACTCCCTGAGCGGCCAAGCGCTCAAGAAGTTCGACTTCTCCAACGTCGCCACTATCCACGCGGGTGTTGTATCGACCGAGGGCACGCCGCGTACCTCGTGCAATCTGTGTCATGGAGACGCCGACACTGGCTGGACGGGACCGAAAGGCTACCGCGTAGAGGGCTATAACAGCCTCGCTACCGTCACTAGCTGCAACGCATGCCACGAGATGGACGACTTCTTGGCGCACACGAACGTATTCGACCATATCGCGCGTGACAGCGCTTACAACGACAACGAGCCGGTATTCGGCTGCACCGGCTCCGGCGGCGGCTGCCATGGCGACGAGACCGACCTGAAGGTCGTGCACAAGGTACCCGGATGTAGCGCCAAGTACGATGCCGTCTACAACTGTCACGACACTGACGGCACCGGATCCGGACGCGCCGAGTTCTCGAGCGTTCAGCGCGTGAGTCAGGGCAACACGCGCAACGACGGTATCAACCAGCGCTGCTACGACTGTCACGACGGCTACTACGCCGATACGCCCGATCGTGTTGAGCCGGCTGATGCGTGGCCAAACGGCCACTACAGCGAGACCGCGCACACCGCGTCGAGCATGAACGCCACTATCGGTGCGGGCGGCACGGTGTCGGCGACGTGTAACTCGTGCCACAAGTCTGACGGCGCCGTGAAGGGTCTGCGCGCCCAGCACATCGGCATTCCGGTTGCCGGAGGCACGGCGACCCACAGCTTGACGTGCTCCGGATGTCACAACTACAACGGCGCGGTAACGGCGATCGTGACGGGCGCGTGGGGCAAGAACTGCTCTGCGTGCCACAACGTGTCAGTGCTCGTCAACCCAGATCTCACGCAGCACGGCAACGCGCCAGCAGGCGTCAATGGATTCTCGGGCTCTAACGCCGGGTGCGGCCAATCCCAGACGAACTGCCACTCCACTTGGGACCTCCACTCGCTGCACAAGGGTGATCCGGCGGTCGGCGACACCGATCCCAGCTGCGCTGGCGGTAGCGGTGGCCGGGCGTGTCACCTGAGCACGGCCCAGGCTGGTAAGCCGCCTGTGAAGGATTGCGACTCCTGCCATCAGGGCTATGAGGTCAACGGCCATTACAACGCGCCCAAGCACCAGACGACCTCGGCCCAGGCTGATAGCACCGCCTACCAGGGCACTGCCTGCAAGTCGTGCCACGCGACCACGGGTGCGGTGTTCGAGCTCCAGCCGCTGCACACGGCGGACTTCGCGACACTCACAAAGCTCAACGACGCGACCAAGCCCGCGTTCCAGACGTGCCTCAACTGTCACAACAACACCGGCTCGACCACGGCCATCAATAACGATTGGTCGGCAAAGAGCGGTACTGGGGCGTGTGGGGCATGCCACGGAGTGGGTTCGATTCCCGCGGCGCACACCGGCGCCCCGACTCTGCACACCGTGACCACCGGGACCGGTGGCCAGGCGACCGGGTGCGCTTCTTCAGGCCCGGGCTGCCACCAGGGCAATGACCTGTTCCAGGTAGGTACGAAGACGGTTCCTAACAACAACATCCACAAGAACTGCGTCCAGTGCCATGACGCCGCTGGCGCCGCCGCGTGGTCCGAATCGATGATCATGTCGTCGACTGCCACGACTCGCTACAACCCCAACGAGAAGCGCTGCGGGCGTTCGAGTGGCTGTCACACCAACAACCGCTACGATCCCACCTCCTCGCGGCACCGCGTTGGGCGTAGCGACGAGACGAGCGGCACCGACACGCTTCATACGGCGACGTCCATGGACTCCACGATCGGCGCGGGTATCGCGCCGTTGTCGGGTACCAGTAACCGCTGCAGCGCGTGCCACTCGAGCGGTCTCGGCCCCGCTCACAAGGCGACCGTGACCGGCTGGTCTAACGTGTGTCTAGACTGCCACAACAACGCGAAGGGTATGAGCGTCTCGCCCAAGCAAGTCAAGGGCGGCTGGGATACCGATCGGTGCACCGACTGCCACGATCTCGGCGCCGGCTCGAACCCCTCGAAGGTAGAGACCGGTCACGCGAGGTTCCTTGGCTCGAACCATGTGGGCTACCCGACCGGCAGCTGGACCACTAGTCCCACCGCCGCTAACACCTGCGCGGGTGAGAACTGCCATCCGTGGGCTCAGACTCTCAGATTCGACGACGTTCACCGGCGCAAGGGCTGCGGCGTCTCCGGGTGCCATGGTCTGGACAAGCAGATGGCCGGCAACGTGGTGAAGGAATGCCGCGGCTGCCACACCAACAAGACCGACGACAACCACGGATACGCCACCGCACACATCTTCACCTCTGCAAGCGACTACACGTCGCAGACGGTCACGTACTCTCCTGTCGCCCCCGACGGCTGCACCAACTCGGGCGCTGGATGTCATGACACAGAGACCAGCTACATGAACTACGCCGCCGGCTATCACAAGGTTGACTCTGGCTGCAGCTACACCGATCCACAAACTGGAGACGCGTGCCACACGAGCCCCTCGTTCCCGAACACGCCTGGTTCGGTCGTGCCCTATGAGTGCCAGGACTGCCACAACAACAATTACGTGAACGCCACCGACCGGCTCCCGCTGACCGGCACCTTCCCCAACGGCCACTACAACAACGCGACCCACACGGCGGACGCCACCTACATGCAGACGCAGTTCGACAGC
>JBBIJX010000005.1:0-61653 GCA_037445775.1 Actinomycetota bacterium | reverse complement strand
ACCATGGACCTCCTCGGCGACGACGACGCGCTGCTCGCGCGCATGGCCGACGGGTTCGTGCGGGGTTTCGCCGAGATCGCCCCGGGCGAGGTGCGCTTCGAGCGTGAGTGCATGCGCACGCTCGAGCGCACGATGGCGCGCCGCGTCATGCGTGCGGCGCTCATCGAGGCGTTCCCCGAGGCGTCGCGGATCGAAGCCGCGCATGTGGATGCGCTCGTCACGGGACTCGCGTCTGACGCCTTCGCGCGCGACCTGCCGGGCGGTCTCAGCGCGCGCACCGAATACGCTACACTGGTCGTCTCATACGCGGACGCTGAGGCGCCGTGTCTGCAACCGGCCCTGCTCACACTTCCTGGACACGCGGACCTCGGCGCTGCTGGTGAGGTATTCGCTGAAGAGACCGGGACGGACGACACGTCGGGCACGGCCCACTCCATCGTGATCGACGCGGGCCGGACGTCCGGGGCGCTTGTGGTGGACGCGTTACGTGACGGCGATCGGATGCGCCCGTTCGGCATGGATGGGAGCCGGAAGCTCTCTGACCTGCTGATTGACGCGAAGGTGCCGAAGCGGCTGCGGCGAATGCGTCCGGTGGTGCGCGACGGCGAACGCATCGTGTGGCTCGCCGGCGTGCGGATGAGTGAGGAGTACCGCGTGACGCCGGAGACAAGGCGCTCCGTGCGTGTCACGTGGAAGGCGGGCGAGGCGACGGAATCGGGCACGACGACGGGAGCGGGTGCGTGAGCGACTCGATACACACCGACATCGAGCGGGTAGTCCTCTCGGAGGAGGAGATCCGCGCGCGCGTCGCGGAGCTCGGAGATGCCATCAGCCGCGACTACGGCGGCGAGCCGGTGTTGCTTGTCACGGTGCTGCGCGGCGCCGCGCTGTTCGTGGCGGATCTGTCGCGTGAGATGACTTCACCGGTGGAGATCGACTTCATGGCGGTCTCGAGCTACGGCTCGTCGACGAAGACGTCTGGCGTCGTGCGCATCCTCAAGGATCTCGACGAGGGTATCGAGGGGCGCCACGTGCTCGTGGTCGAGGACATCCTGGACACCGGACTCACGCTGAAGTATCTGCTGAAGAACCTCGCGTCGCGCAAGCCCCGCTCGCTCGAGGTCGTCACTCTTCTGAGCAAGCAAGGCAAGCAGCGGGTACCTATCGACTGCAAGTACGTCGGGTTCGACATCCCCGACGAGTTCGTCGTGGGCTACGGCCTCGACTACGCGGAGCGGTATCGCAACCTGCCCTACATAGGCGTGTTGCGACAGGACATCTACCAGGACTGACGTCGGATGTCGGCGACGCAAGGAGCGAAGATCACGTGAACAAGAACTTCCGAACGGTCGTAATCTACCTCATCCTGCTTGGGGTGCTCGTCTGGGTCGTCATGGACTCCATGACGCGAGGCGCGACCGGACCCGAGAAGCTCACCACGAGCGAGTTCGTCACGTCCGCCAAGGGCGGGCTCATCAAGTCGTCCACCTACTGGACGCGTGACGGGTCGATCACCGGCGAGTACTGGGGATCACCCGAGGACAAGAAGGCCAAGAAGGACGCGAAAAGCTACACGGCCACGTGGGCCGGCAGCGACTCGTTCACCGAGTTCGCGCTCGCGAACAACACTCCGTACGAGGTCAACAACTCCGGGCCGAACCCGCTCTGGTCGATTCTCGCCTCGCTGCTGCCCATCCTCTTGCTCGTGGGCGTGATGATCTTCTTCTTGAACCAGATGCAGGGCGGCAACTCCAAGGTCATGAGCTTCGGTAAGGCGCGCGTGAAGCGCATGACGCGCGACAGCCCGCGTGTGACCTTCAAGGATGTCGCCGGCGCCGACGAGGCCATCGAGGAGCTCGAGGAGATCAAGGATTTCCTCGCCAACCCTGCGAAGTTCCAGGCGCTCGGCGCCAAGATCCCGAAGGGCGTGCTGCTCGTTGGGCCTCCGGGTACCGGCAAGACGCTGCTCGCACGCGCGGTGGCCGGTGAGGCCGCGGTGCCGTTCTTCTCCATCTCGGGCTCGGACTTCGTCGAGATGTTCGTGGGCGTGGGAGCGAGTCGCGTTCGCGACCTGTTCGAACAGGCGAAGGCGGCGAGCCCCTGCATCATCTTCATGGACGAGATCGACGCGGTGGGCCGCCAGCGTGGCGCGGGCCTGGGCGGCGGGCACGACGAGCGCGAGCAGACGCTCAACCAGCTGCTCGTCGAGATGGACGGTTTCGACCTCAAGGACAACGTCATCCTCATCGCGGCGACGAACCGCCCCGATATCCTTGACCCGGCGCTGCTCCGTCCCGGCCGCTTCGACCGGCAGGTCGTCGTGGACCGGCCGGACCTCAAGGGCCGTCACGGCATCCTGAAGGTGCACGCGCGGGGCAAGCCGCTCACCGACGACGTCGACCTCGAGGTGCTCGCGCGCCGCACGCCCGGCTTCACCGGAGCGGACCTCGCGAACCTCATCAACGAGGCCGCGTTGCTCGCCGCGCGTCACGGCAAGAAGCGCATCGACATGGCGGAGATGGAGGAGGGCATCGACCGCGTCGTCGCCGGGCCGGAGCGCAAGAGCCGCGTCATGTCCGAAGACGAGCGGCGAAACACCGCCTACCATGAGTCGGGACACGCCATCGTTGGGCACGTCCTGCCCAAGACCGACCCCATCCACAAGGTGACGATCATCCCGCGCGGGCGGGCGCTCGGCTACACGATGTCGCTGCCCACGGAGGACAAGTACAGCGCGACGAAGGGCGAGATGCTCGACGAGATCGCGATGATGCTTGGCGGTCGCGCCGCCGAGGAGATCGTGTTCGCCGACGTCACCACCGGTGCGGCCAACGATATCGAGCGCGCGACCAAGCTGGCGAAGTCGATGGTGATGCGCTACGGCATGAGCGAGCGGCTCGGGCCGCAAACGTTCGGCGACGCGAACCACGAGGTCTTCTTGGGACGCGACTTCTCAGCGAATGCGGACTACAGCCCCGAGATCGCGTACGAGATCGACAAGGAGGTCGCGCGCCTCATCGACGAGGGCTATCAGCGGGCGCGCGAGATCCTCACGGACCGCCGCGAGCAACTCGACCTCATGGCTGCGGTGCTTCTTGAGCGAGAGACGGTCGACAAGGACGAGCTCGAGGCGCTGCTCGACGGGCGGTGGGACGAGTATCTGGAGCAGAAGGCTGCGATGGCGGCCGAAGAACCGCCGGCAGACGCGGATGAGCCAGAGGCTGGAGAGGCCGTTGCCGCGTCGCAGGCGGTCGATGCCGGTGAAGGTTCGGACGATGCCGAGGCGCCGCCGGCTGCGCCGCCCATCCTCAACGCGTAGGGGCGCACGCGCGTGAACCGTGAGGTTCACTACGACCTGACCCGCGACTGGGCGCTCGATGAGGGCTTCGCGCCGCAAGACGCAACGGCGATCGCCCGGGCGAACTGGGACTGCGACGTCACCCGGACCGGCGCCCGGTACTGGCGCTATCACTGGCCGCTCGCGGGGGCCCCGCTGCTTGCGTGGAGGCGCTACCGTCGCGCCGTTCGCGCGAGAGACCTCGTCGCGCTGGGCGAGGCGCTGCACGCCACGCAAGACACGATCGCCCACGGGGTGGTGGGCCACGTGTGGCATTGGCAAGGCATCGACCGTTGGGAGCACCGGTCGCCCAAGGTGCAGGCGCGGCTCGAACGCTGGTCGCGGCGGCTGCTCCGGGGCTACCGGCGAGCGACCGACGAGGCTGCGACTTGAGGACTCAATAGGCAGGTCATGCTTCGTGATGGTTTGCGCGTTGACGGGCGGTTCTTTCATTGATATGGTTAGTTTCACCGAATGGTGAAAAGGTCGATTCTAGTGAAAGAACCAGAACTCATCTCACGGTTCACCGATGCACTCGAGCGCTGCGTTGCAGGCGCACCGCGTTCCGAGATCGGTCGGGTGGAACGCGATGTGCGCTTGGCGAACGGCATGACTGCGGACCTGATCGTGGACGTAACGATTCTGGGTCGAAGAGAGAAGCTGCTCGTGGAGGCCAAGTCGAGTGGCCAGCCCCGTCGCACGCGAGAGGCGATCGACGAACTCAGACGGATGCTTTCCGACTCTCAGGTGAGCGCCGCGTATCCCTGTGTAACTGCCCCGTACATATCTGAGGCAAGTGCCCGGATCTGTCGAGAGGCCGGGACCGGATACCTCGACCTGGTTGGCAACTGCAGGCTTGAGTTCAGGGATGCCTATCTCGAGAAGGTGTCGCCAGAGAACACTTACAAGGAGCGACGAAGTCGAGCGTCGCTGTTCTCACCGAAGTCGTCGCGCATCATTCGTCTGATGCTGGGCGAATCACGGCCATGGAAGGTTCAGCAGCTTGCCAGCGCCGCCGATGTGAGTCTCGGTCTCGTCTCGAAAGTGAAGAAGGAACTCGAGGAACGGGAATGGATTCGCACCACCGATGACGGCGTCCTGCTTGCCGATCCTGAGCGGGTGCTGATGGAGTGGGCGCAGGCCTATTCATACCGAGACAACGCCGTTGGTGAGTACTACACGATGGCCAGCGCCGATAACGCGGAGTCAGCCGTTGCAGATTGGTGCGCGAGGGAGCAGGTGCGATACGCGCTGACAGGCTTCTCGGGCGCTCGCATGTCGTCTCCCCGAGTGAGATACAGCCGTTCAACGGTCTATGTGGAGTCGAGACTTGAGGCAGCTGCGGTCGGCGCGGAGCTCAAGACCGTTGAGAGCGGCGGCAATTTTTTGCTGTTGAAGCCGCATGACGAGGGCATCTTTCTGGGTGCTCGCGTTCTCCACGGGAAGCGAGTGGCGTCACCTGTGCAGCTGTATCTCGACTTGGCATCGACGCCTGGACGCGGTGAAGAGGCTGCTGAAGAGGTGCTCATCAGAGAGCTGAGGCCGTCGTGGTGAAGAGCGCCGCAGACTACCCGCCTGATGAAGTTGAGGCTGCCAAGTCGGTTCTGGTTGAGCTTGTGCACATCCTTGGCGAGTATCGTGACAACATGGCGGTCGTCGGCGGATGGGTGCCGCCGCTCCTGATGCCCGAAAGCACCGGACACGTCGGGAGTACCGATGTCGACGTCGCGCTCAATCACCTTGCCACGAATGACGTCGCCTACTCTCGAATCTCAGAGACGCTTGTTTTCCATGGCTACCAACAGGACGAGGGGCAGCCGTTCATCTGGCACCGCGTGGTGGAAGTCGCCGGTGGTCCCGTTGTGGTGGAGGTGGACTTCATTGCTGGAGAGTACGGTGGCCGAGGCAAGAGCCGGAGGACACAGCAGGTTCAGGACCTGAAGCCACGCAAGGCACGAGGTGTGGATCTCCTCTTCGGGCAGACCGTTGAGCGTGAGGTGAAGGCTCGGCTGCCTGACGGTACGCTGGACTCTGTGGCGGTGAGGGTCGCCGGAGTCGTTCCTTACATCGTGATGAAGAGCGCAGCCCTCAACATGCGCATCAAGGAGAAGGACGCCTACGACATCTGGTTCACGCTGTCGAACTACCCGGGTGGAGTGAACGCCATCGCCGCTGAGTTCGAGGGGCTACTCGCCCACGGTCTGGTCGTCGAGGCTGCGGGGGTACTGGAGACCAAGTACGCATCACCGGACCATTTCGGTCCCGCCTCTGTCGCCGGCTTCCTTGAGCTTCAAGGCGAAGAAGCGGAACTTGTGAAGCGCGACGCCTACGAGCGGGTTCAGGCGTTGCTCTCATTCATTCGAACAACCTAGGAGCGAAGTCGTTGCCCCGCCGGGGCTCACACCCTTTCACCCCGAACTGCTACTATTGTGACCTAGCGCACGTTCTTTGGGGCGGACGTGTGGTGCTGGCAGGACCGTCAAGGGGGAAGGTGAAGGGTCCGGACCACAGCACGGCGCGGTATTCGGACACGCGGTTGTCGCCTCGCACGTCGCGGGCGTTCTTCGTGCGTGCTCGCGATATCACGCGCTTGCTTCGGGGCCTCCAGCCCGCCAACCAGACCGAGCTCATCGTCACGCTCAACGAGGTGGCTGACGCTGTCTCATCGACGATGAGCGTGGACGCGGTGCTCGACGCGATCGTCGACCGCGCGAAGCGCATCACCGACACGGACAAGGCGCTGCTCGTGCTCACGAGCGATCAGGGCGCCGAGCTCGACCTCGACACCATCGTCGTGCGCGGCCAGCGCGTGCAGCACCTGCAGGACTGGTGGGAGGACCGCCTCGAAGGGCTCGCGCGTACGGCGTTCGAGCGCGGCGGGCCGCTCGTCGAGCGCCACCCCAAGCAGCGGGCGCTCATCTTGGCGAGTCCGCTGTTCGCCAAGGACCGGCCGGTGGGGATGTTGTGCGCGATCAACAGCGAAGAGCGCCCGTTCACCCCGGACCAGGTGGACTTCGCGGAGATCCTCTGCGCGTTCGCCGCATCCGCCATCGAGAACGCACGCCTCGTCGAGCAGAGCCGCTACGTGCTTCTAGCCTCCGAACGAGACCGCATCGCACGCGAGATGCACGACGGCGTCGTGCAGTCGCTCTTCTCGATCTCGCTCGGACTCGAGCTCTGCAAGAAGCAGATCTCGCGCGACCCGGCGCTCGTCGCCGAGCGCCTCGAAGAACTGCAGCAACACCTCAACACCTCGATGACCGAGCTCAGGCGCTTCATCTATGACCTCAGGCCCATGAAACTCACCGAGCTGGGGTTTGTGAGCGCAACCGAGTACTGGGTCAACGAGATCACGCAGGGCCGCCCGGTACGCGGCGGGGTGGTCGTCGACGGGACGCTCCCGCACCTCGAGCCCGCGGAGGAGGCGTGCCTCTACCGCGTGGCCAAGGAGGCGGTGAGCAACATCGTGCGCCACTCGGGAGCGCGATCGTTCGAGGTCAGAGTCACACCGAACGGCTCGACTGTGACGATGGTGATAACTGACGACGGCAACGGGTTCGACACGGCGCTCGTGATGGGGGGCGGCACGCAGGGTCTCGGGCTCAAGAGCATCCGGGACCGCGTGTCGCGCGATGGTGGGGTGCTGCAGGTCGCGAGTGTCGCGGGGCGTGGCACGACGCTCACGGTCGAGCTGCCTGTTGGGGGACAGCAGCATAGGTCCGGAGGGACGATCTGATGACAAGCCAAGGTTCGATCCGGGTGTTCATCGCAGACGACCACGAGCTTGTGCGCTACGCGCTCAAGACGGTGCTCGACGTCGAGGACGACATCGAGGTCGTGGGCGAAGGCGTCGATTCGGACACCGCTATCAGCGGGTGCACGGAGGCATCGCCCGACGTGCTCGTTCTCGACCTGCGTATGCCTGGCGATGGCGGAGTCGAGGTGTGCCGCAAGGTACGCGATGTGTGCCCGGACACGGCGGTGCTCGTGCTCACGAGCTTCGACGAGGACGAGGAGCTCTTTGGCGTGCTCTCAGCCGGCGCGTGCGGCTACATCCTCAAGGACAGCCGCCCGGATCGCATCGTGCACGCGATCCGCGCGGTCGCGGACGGCCAGGCCGTCTTCGACTCCGCAGTGGCTAGCCGCATCATCTCCGGGCGGCCGCAGGGCAACGGCGATCTGGATGAGCCACTCTCGGAGCGCGAGATGGAAGTGCTCGAGCTCATGGCGAAAGGCCTCTCGAACAAGGAGATCGGCCGCTCGCTATGGATAGGCGAGACCACGGTCAAGACGCACGTGAGCCACATCCTGCGCAAGCTGGGCCAGGCGGACCGCACACAGGCCGTGCTCGCTGCAGTGAAGGCCGGGCTCGTCCGCATAGGCGGGTAGCCCAAGCGCTGTAGCTACCCCTTTGGCCGCGCTCTCGCATCGCCGAGACGTACCACTCCGCATCATCCGATGGTACGAGCGGCTTCTCACGCGCATCGCTCCCAGGTTCGGCGTAATGGCCGATGGTGAGCGGTACCGTCTTGGGTGAAGAATGTCACATGAGAGCTGGAAGGTTCGCCGGAGGCGCAGCTCGAGACCTCGCCCCACGAGGGGGCGGACCGGCGGACACGGGGGGCCGTGCAGGCGCCCTGCACTGGGGAGGTGCTTTGGGAATGCTCCTGAACATGTATGTGAAGTTCCAGAACCGCATGGCCTCCGATGAAGGCGCAACTGCCGTCGAGTACGGCATCATGGTCGCCCTGATCGCGGCCGTGATCATCGCGACCGTTGGCCTCATCGGCACTCAGCTGGATGTCAAGTTCAACGACGTTCTGACTGCAATCGGAGGCGGCGGCTAGACCGCGATCAGGGCGAGTCAGTCGGTTTGCTCACGCCCGGGTGTCGCGACCGCAGCGGCCGCGACACCCGGGCGCTGCATTGGGGGGATGGGCGGTGTCTGGTGGACTCAAGGGCGAGCGCGGTTCGAGCGCGGTGGAGTTCGCGCTCGTCATGCCGTTGCTCTTCGTTCTGCTGCTTGGCGTCGCTCAGATGGGGATCGTGGGTGTCCAGTACCTCCAGGTAGCGCACGCCGCACGCGAAGCGGTTCACTGGGCGGCGCTCGGTGAGCCCCCGACGAGGGTACGCGAGGCGGCCAAGCGCGCGGCGACGGAGCTCGACCCTCCCCTAGCTGACTCGCAGATAACCATTAGTCCGCCCCAAGTCGTGCTTCCGCATGACTACGGGAGGCCGGTTGTCGTGACGGTGCGCTATCCAGCATCGCTCGGACTAGTCAGTGGGTTGTTTGGGATCCTGCCGGGAGGTTCCGGTATCAGCGACTCGGTCATCCTGATAATCCGGGCGACGATGCGCGCGGGGGGCTGAGGGCATTGAGAGGACTCTGTCGGAGAGTGCGGCGTGAGGAGACGGGCGCCTCGCTCGTCATCGTTGCGGTGATGATGGCGGTCCTGATGCTTTTCCTTGCCCTCGTTGTCGACGTCGGCTACTGGTACGTTGTCAGGGCGCAACTGCAATCTGCGGCGGACTCCGCGGCGCTGGCGGGCGCTGCTGAGCTGGCTCAGACGGGCGACGAGGATGACGCGCGAGTTGAGGCGCGTACGTACGCCAGCCACAACGCCGTGAACCCGGTCCACTCGATCAGCACTGTGGTTGACGTGGACATGGCGGCTCAAGCCGTCAAGGTCACTGTCTCGACTCAAGCAAGCTCGTTCTATCAGGAGCTCTTGGACTACTTCGAGGCGCCGGAAACTGAGGGACGCATCCGCGCCCAGGCGCGAGCGATAGTCGGGTACGTGAGCGGGACGCGTAGTCCCGTACCGTGGGCGCTCCCGGTGATCCGCGTCGGGGAGATGCGGGCGACCATGGGCGGCGTGACGATACCGCTGTCTGCCTCGGCCTCCGGCTCCGGCCGCTGGGAGGGGACCTTCCCCGCCGACGTACGCGGAAGCATCACGCTGCGCGCCACCAACGGGCAGGGCTACACCGAGACCTTCGCCAACCAGGGCGCTGTGGGCTTCTTGCCTCCGGGGGGGCGATTCGCTGCAATCAACGTCAGTCGCACCACGCTCACTTCAGGCCTTCATGGGAGTGTCATCGTTGATGTGACGCTGCGGTCGCCGCTCGCCTCGGGCGGCTCCATCAAGGCGGACGGCGGCGGGACGAACGTCACCCTCACGTCCGCTGACGGCGTGCGCTTCTTCGGCACCGTCCCGGTTCCCGGCACGTCAGATGCGTATCGTGACCAGGAGCTGTCCGTTGAGATTAGGGAGGGTTCTTCGAAGCAGTCCGTCTCGTGCGTACTGCTGGTGCGGCGCTCGAACTACCTGATCGAGGACGTGTCATTCCAGCCGGCGTTCGCGGCGACCGGCGCAGCGGTGTACCTTTCGGTGAAGACGCTCGCCTTCCAATATGGGGCGAGATATCAGCTGAAGGTCGAAGGCGGGTCCGGTGAAGTCGGCGGCTTCCTCGCTGTGGACCTCAATTCGTTGGATCACTCGACGTGCGAGTTCGGCGGCAGTGCCGGAAGCTACGGTGGAGGTGCGGACTACCGCGAGTTCATCTCGGGCGTCTCCGAACTGGTGATTCACATCGGCGACACGCTCACGACGCTGCCCGGTTCGAAGACGGGTCCGACGGCACAAGGGATACGCGACCGTATGCCGGGCACGCTGATGTCGTTCGATGAGTGGAACGATCAAGATCGCCCGCCCACACCGCAGGTCGTCATCGTTCCGATCACTGAGCGTCTGGAGGACCCGGGCGGTCGCACGGTGCTTCGGGTGGAGAGTTTCGCGTCGTTCTTCATCGAGCAGCGGCCGAGCTCCTCAGGCGATCCGGTGATTGGTCGCTTCATCGACTACGTGAGTCCGGCTGTAGTCGTTGGCCCGAACCCGCCCAACCCGGGCGGCTTCCACACGCGTGCACCCCTTCTGGTCGCCGAGGGACGCGACTTCTGAGGGATCCAGTTCGTCGACAGGAGGATTCATGCGCTCTCGCATACTGGTACTGGTGGTCGCCTTGGCTCTTGGCGGGGTCGCCGCGTTCATGGCCGCGTCCTACTTGCGCAGTGCCCGCAGCGACATAGCCGCACAGGCCGAGACGGTCGCGGTCCTGATTGCCCAGAAGGATCTTCCGCGCGGCATGACCGTCGAGCAGCTCAAGCAGGAGGAGCTCGTGGTGACCCGTGAGATTCCTCGCCAGTTCGTGTCCATGGACGCAATGTCGAGTTTCCGCGGCGCCGAGGACCAGGTGCTCGCAGTCCCTGTGGCGACCGGTGAGCAGCTGACCAGGGGTCGATTCCAGTACCCGGCCGAGGCCGGCCTATCCTACAGCGTCCCGGCGCAGTACGTCGCGATCGCCTGTGAAGTCGACGAGGTGAGCGGGGTCGGGGGTCTATTGCGTCCGGGCGATCAGGTGATGGTCTTCGCGACGCTCCAGACTGGGGCACGCGGTCGCGAGGAGCGGACGTTGGTCGTTATCCCGGTGGCGCGTGTGTTGGCCGTAGGCGCCACAGTGGGCACACAGGCGGGAGACGACGAGGATCAGGACGGGGGAGGCGCGCTGGGTGGTGGCCAGTCGCGCTCGCAGGGCTTGGCGCGGACCGTGACGCTTGCGCTCGCCGCAGACGAAGCGGCAAGGCTCACGTACGCACAAGAGACCGGCTCCGTTCGGCTCGCGCTGCTGCCCGCGTCGGGAGCGCAAGCCGCGGTGCCCGGCCCGGTGACCATCTCCAACATCGCGAAGTAGGCGTAGATGCAGACAATCATCGCAGAGCCCGACGGCCAGGCCGCGCAGAGGCTTGTGAGCGCAGCAGGTGGGGTGTTGGGCGCCAAACAGCGGTTCGTAGCCGTCGATACCCTCGCTGAGGCAAGAGAAGCGCTCTCGGCAGAGGAAGGCGCGGTGCTGGTGATCGGCCCGAATCTCGTGGACGGAGCCGCGCTAGAGCTGGCTTCCCACGCTGTCGAATCACGGCGCTCCGCGTGCGTGCTGGTCCCGGAGTCGATCGATGCTGAACTGCTGCGCGCGGCATTGCGGGCGGGTGTTTCCGATGTGGTTGCCCTATCCGAGCCCACCTCGGACATCGGGCAGGCCATCGGGCGTGCTGCGGAAGCCGCGAGACGCGCGCTTGCAGGCGGCGGCTCGTCCGCCATTGAGGAGACGCCAGTTGGGCGGGTGCTGACGGTGTTCAGCACAAAGGGCGGTGTGGGCAAGACAGTCCTCGCAACGAACCTCGCCGTGGCACTGGCGCATTCCGACGGCGTAAGCGTGGCTGTGCTCGATCTCGATCTGGAGTTCGGTGACGTGGGCATCATGATGGGGCTCACGCCGGAGCACACGCTCTTCGACGCTGTCCAAGTCTTCGACCGTCTCGATGCTGAGATGCTCGATGGACTCATGATGCATCACTCGAGTGGCGCGAAGGTGTTGCTCGCGCCGGTGCGGCCCGAGGACGCGGAGCCTGTGTCAGCGGCGCGCATCGCACACATCATCAAGCTCCTGCGCGACCGCTTCGACTATCTGGTCATTGACACTTCCCCGTCGTTCTCTGAGCCGGTCCTCGCTGCGCTCGACAGGAGTGATGAGGTGTTCGTCATAACCATGATGGATGTGGCGAGCATCAAGAACACCAGGATATCGCTTCAGAAGCTCTCGCAACTGGGATACGACGCATCGCGCGTCCACATAGTCCTGAACCGTGCAGACAGCAAGGTGCTCCTGGAGCCTGCGGAAGTCGAAAAGGCGATTGGCGGGAAGATCCACGCCAGAATCCCGAGCGACAGAAGCGTTCCCCGCTCCGTGAACAAGGGCATCCCGGTGATCGTGGACATGCCGCGGTCCGAGGTCTCAAAGAGCATCAGTTCGATCGTGCGCGGCATCATAGCTTCCGGCGTCACCAAGGAGGCCCACCATGTCGCTTAGGGAACGGTTGGCACGGGCGGGTGAGGTCTCGCAGACCGACATGACGTCGTCTCAGTCATCGAGAGACGGCATCAAGCAGCAGTTGCACTACCTGCTCATCGAGGAGATGGCGAAGGAAATCGAGGCCGCCGGTTCAGACACAGAGGCCGTTCGCGGACGCATCGAGCGGAAGCTCAGGGATCTGCTGGAGAAGGAGACGACGCCGCTTTCAGCTGACGACCGTCGGCAGATCATCGCTGACGTTACCGATGACGTGTTGGGGTACGGGCCGATTCAGGGTCTGCTCAATGATCCGACAGTGACTGAGGTCATGGTCAATGACGCGCGCACGGTCTTCTGCGAGCGAGGCGGGCGCATCTACCCCACAGGGCGGCGTTTCGTTGATGAATCGCACCTTCGCAGGGTCATCGACAAGATCGTCGCGCAGGTCGGGCGCCGAATCGACGAGTCATCTCCCATGGTCGATGCCAGACTGCCCGACGGCTCGCGGGTGAACGCGGTCATACCGCCGCTCGCACTGGACGGGCCCATTCTCACGATTCGGAAGTTCTCTCACGAACCGTACACCATCGAGGATCTCATCCGCTTCGGGACGCTGGACGATCGACACGCGGAACTGCTTAAGGCATGCGTGGAAGGACGACTGAACGTCCTTATCTCCGGAGGTACCGGGACCGGGAAGACGACGCTGCTGAACGTAGTGTCGCAATATGTGCCTGCCGAGGAACGTATCGTGACGATTGAGGATGCGGCGGAGCTCCGCCTCCATCAGAACCACGTCCTGCGGCTGGAGTCACGGCCGGCCAATATCGAGGGCAGGGGAGCCGTCACGATTCGAGACTTGGTTCGCAACTCGTTGCGCATGAGGCCGGACCGCATCATCGTCGGGGAAGTTCGCGGCTCTGAGGCGCTCGACATGCTGCAGGCGATGAACACGGGTCACGACGGGTCACTGTCCACGGTGCACGCCAACTCGCCTCGTGACGCCATCGCGAGGATCGAGACCATGGTACTCATGTCCGGATTCGATCTGCCCGTGCGGGCCACACGCCAGCAGCTGTCATCGGCGCTCAACCTCATCATCCATCTCTCCCGCCTCCGCGACGGCTCTCGAAGAATCACGCACATGGTCGAAGTCGAGGGCATGGAAGGGGACACGGTGGTGCTGCAGGACATCGCGTATTTCGACTTCTCGGCCGGGGTGGACCAGTCGGGGCACTTCCGTGGCTCTCTGAAGTCGACCGGGCTGCGCCCGAAGTTCTCCCAGCGACTGGCCGACTACGGAATCAATCTTCCGACGAGCATCTTCGAGTACGAAGCGCCTGAACGTCGCGAGAGCGCCTGACATGAGGCGCAGGCTCCGGACACTCCTGTGTCTCACGATATGGCTGCTGGCAGCCGCCTGCTCAGCGCACGGCGCCGAGCACGCCCTCGTGGTTCAGGAGCTTGACGTCGAGGCGTTCCCAACAGTGCGCCTACGGGTGGCCGCGCCTCCCGGGTCGGCGACGGCGGATGCGGAGGTTCCGAGTTTCGTGGTTCTTGAGAATGGAAGAGCCGTACGGAACATGGAGGTGCGGCGGGTCGGCATACGGAGTGAGTCACTGCGTGTCGTACTGGTGATAGATGTGAGCGGAAGCATGGCTGGCGTCCCGCTTCGTGACGCGAAGCGTGCATCGCTCCGCTTCCTCGATCAGCTGGGGCAAGACGCTGAGGTAACCGTAATCTCGTTTAGCGACAAGGCCACCGTCGCATCCCGTTCAGATGAAGGACGCGAAGCTCACGTTCGCGCCATCAATGCGTTGTCAGCTGGCGGTGAGACCGCACTCTACGATGCGGTGGCGCAAGCGGTGAAGTCCACGGCGGAGCCCGCTGTCGACCACGCGGCAATCGTGGTATTGACCGACGGCGCTGACACAGTCAGTAGCTCGAATCTCGAGAGCTCTGTGGAAGCGCTTCGCGCGCGAGGGGCGCCGCTCTACGGCGTCTCGCTACAAAGTAAGGAGAGGGACGAGAAGGGGCTGTCCATCCTGGCGAAGCGTAGCGGCGGCCGGCTGGTCCCGGCCAAGCGCTCCGGGGAGCTCGCCGGTATCTTCGACTCAATCGCCACCGAACTCACCGAGTCGTACGATGTGTCGTGGATGAGTTCGCGGCCTCGCACGAAGGACATCGATCTTGACGCGATGACGGAGATTGCCGGCGCGCAGTGGGGTGCCGTCTTCTCGTACCCGAATCCGGACTTCTTGGCGCCCTCACAGGGTATCCCGCTTGGAGCCGCTGAAGTCCGCGAGAACCCGGGGCTGCTGCTCCTGAGCGGTGGGCTGGTCTTCGTCTCTGTGAGTTTGCTGACAGCGGGGGTCATCACGCTGTCATCGCGTGGGCGGACCGGACTCCAGCAGCTCAAGTTCTACGACCAGCTTCAAGTTGCGGCGGACCGCGCTGCCGCTGGCGATCGCGACGGTCTTGCAGATCGTGTCGTTGACGCGGTCGGCACCGTGGCCGGCAAGCGTGGGCTGACGAGGTGGTTGGCCGATCGGCTTGAGAGGGCGGGACTTCCGCTGCGTCCTGCGGAGTACATGACCGCGCACATGCTCGCGGTTATCGCGTCGGGCGTTGTAGCGCAGATCGCTACGGACAACTTGGTCGTCGGTCTGGCGGTGGTTATCATCGGGACGGTGCTGCCTCTCATGCTGCTCGACGCGGCCGTGGAACGGCGTCGTGCGAAGTTCGAGACACAGCTTCCCGACGTGCTCGACATGATCTCGGGATCGTTGCGCGCGGGGTGGGGTGTGCAGCAGGCACTCGGCCTCGTCTCGGAGGAGATGCAGGCGCCCGTAGCTGACGAGTTCAATCGGGTCGTGACCGAGGCGCGGCTGGGCATCGCGCTTGAGACCGCCCTGCAGTCCATGGCCGCGCGCGTCATCAGTCCCGACTTCGATACGGTCGTGACCGCCATGACGATACAGCGCGAGTCCGGCGGCAACCTGACTGAAGTGCTCGATTCCGTGGCGCGCACGCTGCGCGAACGCGCGGGGTTGCGCCGACAGGTTCGTGCGTTGACCGCGGAGGGTCGGCTGTCTGCATACGTGCTCGTTGCATTGCCCGTTGTGGAGGTAGGCCTGCTGCTGATCATCAACCCGGGCTACCTGCGACCTCTGTACACAACCACGATGGGCATCGCGATGTCCACCGGGGCGTTGCTGCTGATGCTCTTCGGGAGCTGGTGGCTCTTCCGTGTGACCAGGATCGAGGTGTAGCGGATGCCGGAGGCCGCAGTCATCGCACTGGCGTTCTTCGCGGTTGCGCTTGCGTGCTACGCGGTGCTCGGGATGCTCTTCTCTGACGAGCGGCGAGTCACGCGGCGTCTGAGCACCTTGACGACGTACGAACACGGCGAAGTTCTGCAGACGCAACCCCTGTTGAAGTCGTTCGCCGACAGGGTCCTGAGGCCTGCGGTCGCGCTGATGATAGCGGGCGCGAAACGAGTACTCCCAGGCCACTATCGCGTGGTCATCGATAGGCTCATCGTCTCCGCCGGGCAGCCGCAGGGTCTCACAGGGGAGCGTTTCCTGGTCGCGCAGACGCTGATAGCTGTGGGTGTGTTCGTCTTGCTGCTCGTCGCCGGTCTCTCCGCAGGCCGCACCGCGTTCGTGTCCATGCTGATGGCCACTGTGAGCGCGCTGGCTTGCGGATGGCTGCCCGTGCTCTGGCTGCGCGATCGTGCGCACGGCCGTCAGCGCGCCATTGTGCGGGAGCTTCCGGACCTGCTCGACATGTTGACCATCAGCGTCGAAGCCGGCCTCGGTCTCGATGGCGCCCTCGCCAAGATCGTTCGCTCTACCCACGGACCCCTTGCAAAGGAGTTCGCCCGGATGCTGCAGGAGGTGCAGGCTGGCGCAACCCGCAAGGAGGCGATGCGCAATCTGGCGCGACGCATCGATGCGCCCGAAATCAACTCCTTCGTGACCTCCGTGGTTCAGGCCGAGGTGTTTGGCGTGAGCATCGTGAACGTGTTGCGCACGCAGGCCGATGAAATGCGACTGAAGAGACGTCAGCAAGCCGAGGAGCAGGCGCAGCGCACGCCGGTGCAGATGGCTCTGCCGCTCGTGCTCTGCATCCTTCCGGCGACGATGGTCGTCATCATGGGGCCGGCGGTCGTGCGCATAGGTCAGCTGTTCGGGATGGCTCTCTGAGTAAGGTTACGCGGTCGAGCAGGAGGTCAGGCGATGATGAAGGTTGCGGCGCGGACTCTCGTCGGAGGATTGCTGATTGGGTTGCTCGCCATCGCGCCAGCGTCGGCCGGCACCAGCGACTTCCGGGTCGCGAACCGGTGGCCGCAGCCCACGTGGAAGCTTGACGGCGCCTCAGGTGTCGCCATCGACGCCGCCGGCAACGTCTACATGGCGGACACGCTCAACGACCGAGTCGCGAAGTTCGACGCAACGGGACGCTTCGTGACCGCATGGGGAACAAGCGGCTCCGCAGACGGCAACTTCAAGGGCCCGAAGGGAATCGCGGTCAACAAGAGCGGAACGAACGTCTACGTGGTCGACACCGGGAACCACCGCGTGCAGCAGTTCACGTCGTCCGGACAGTTCGTGCGCAAGTGGGGCAAGGCGGGCGGACCGGATCTCTCCGGCTCCGGTCCGGGTGAGTTCAACGCGCCGGAAGGCGTCGCCCTGGACTCTGCGGGCAGTGTCTACGTCGCCGACACGGGCAACGCGCGCGTTCAGAAGTTCTCCGCAGCGGGAGCGTTTCTTCGTCAGTGGGGGCGACCTGGCTCGGGTGACGGGCTGTTCCTGAAGCCCTCGGATGTTGCCGTCAGCGGCGCAGGGCAGGTCTTCGTCTGCGACAGGGACCGGACGAACAGCTACGTCCAGCAGTTCGACTCGGAGGGCGCGTTCGTGCGCAGCTGGGGCGGCTGGCGGTCAATATTCGAACGATACGAGACGTCGGGGAGACTCCGTTACCCCTCGGGTGTCGCGGTCAGCGACGACGGTGCGTACTTGTACGTTACCGAGACGGGAGATGACTGTGTGTCGAAGTACGACGTCAGTCAAGCCCAGCCTACACTAGTCACGCGCTTCGGCTTCACTGGATACGGTGACACCACTTCACAAGGTCGTGCCGCGATGCGCACCCCCTGGGGTATCGCCGTTCGCTCTACTCAAGGCGCGACCAAGCTCTACGTCTGTGACACCGGAAACGACAGGGTCAGGGTGTTCACAGATGCCGGCACCGCCGACGGCATCAACGGAAGCTGGGGCGAGGCGCACGGGCGTTTCGAGACGCCGAGCGGCCTGGCGGTACTTCCCAATGGCGCGGTTCTGGTGGGCGACACCAAGAACCACCGCGTGCAGCAGTTCCGCTCCGACGGTGCAGTTGAATGGGCAGCGCCGGACTACGTGCCCAATTCGTCAGGCAATCTCAATGATCGGTTCAAAGATCCCAAGGGTGTCGCGGCGGACGGCATCGACCTCTTCGTCGCTGATTCCGGCAATCACAGGATCATGAGGATACAGAGTAATGGGACGTACTCGAACAAGTGGGGCGCGAAGGGAACGGGTGACGGCTTCTTCGAAAGCCCTTCTGACGTCGCGGCTGGAATGGTATCGGGCTCGAGGCGTGTCTTCGTCGCGGACGCAGGTAACAGCCGCATACAGGTCTTCGATACCGACGGGGTCTTCGTGGGCAAGTGGGGGCGCCTCGGCTCGCAGACAGGAGAACTCAACAAGCCTCAGGCTGTCGCGCTCGACTCGGCGGGCAACGTCTACGTCGCAGATACTGGGAATCACCGGGTTCAGAAGTTCACCGCTGGTGGTGCGCATGTGGCGACCTGGGGACGCTTCGGGAGCGCCCCGGGGTCATTCGACTCGCCGGCCGGCGTGTGCGTGGACTCTGCGGGCAACGTCTACATCGCCGACACGGGCAACCACAGAATCCAGAAGCTGTCGCCCGCAGGAGCGGTACTCGCGGTCTTCGGATCTCGCGGTACGGAGGCCGGGCAGTTCGACGGCCCGGCGGCGGTCGACATCGGTGCGTCTGGACTTCTCTACGTTGCGGACACGGGCAATCACCGCATTCAGGCTCTTGCGCCGCCCATAACGGTCTCGATCCGCGGCGTGGTTGAAGGTGGCGTGTACAACACGACGGTGATTCCTACGATCGACTTCATCGGGACCGGCATCCTTGAGACGCGCGTAACGCTGAACGGTGGAGCGTGGACACCCAATCCGCTCTCGACGCCGGGCAGGCATACGCTCGTTGGGTGGGCGCGCGACGCGGTCGCCGAAAGCTCGGCCGAGGTGCGCTTCATCATTGACACGAAGCCGCCTGTCACAAGTAGCAACGCCATGTCTACGCCCTACTCCGAAGTGGCTACCATCACGCTGAGCGCCACCGATGACTTGAGCGGGGTCGGCACCACGTACTGGCGCCTCGGCCAAGGCGATCAGGTGAGTGGCACCGTTGCCGTCATCAACACCGTCGGCACTCACACGCTCTCGTTCTGGTCGTCCGACAAGGCGGGCAATCTGGAGTCACCCAAGAGTGTGACGGTCACCGTGCGCGACGGCACGCCGCCGGTGACCACGAGCGATGCCCGCGCTGAGTACCCCGACGCCGCATCGATTCGCCTGACTGCGGTAGACGCTGGGGGCGCGACCCGCACCTTCTTCCGAGTGGATGGCGGCGCGCAGCAGGAGGGCACGGTTGCTCTTGTTAGCGGCCTCGGCTCGCACACGGTGCAGTTTTGGTCTGTGGATCAAGAGGGCAACACGGAGGTCGCGAATAGCGTTTCATTCGTCATCAAGCGCGGCGCACGGCTCACGATATCCACTTCCGCAAGCAAGGTAGGCTATCAGGGACGCGTCACGGTACGCGGTACGCTTAGTCGCGCGAGCGATACGGTTGGTCTCGCGGCACGGCGTGTCGAGGTACTGCGTTCCTACGATGGGGTGCGGTTCAAGCGCATCGCGACCGTGACCGGTGCCGGCGACGTCTACTCATACGTGGACAGGCCGACTCGCAACGCCACGTATCGCTTACGTTTCGTCGGCGACTCGGACTATGCCGCATGCCAGAGTCCGACGCGCCTAGTGAGAGTGAAGGCCTCTCTGACGGCGCCAAGCGCGCCGACGGCGGTGACCCGGGGCAAGACCTTCCCGGTGTCGGGTACGCTGAAGCCCGGTCATGCGGGCTCCACCGGCGGCGTGTTGATCAGGTGCTACCGAAAGGAAGGCGACAGGTACCGATTGCGCATGGAGGTTCCGGCCAAGGTCGCCTACGGCGTCGCGTATTCGACCTATCGCGCTTCGGTGTTGCTGCCGTCCCGCGGAGCGTGGAGACTGCGCGCCTATCACGCGGACGGTGACCATGCGGCCTCCACCTCGCCGCACCGGGGCGTGAGTGTCAAGTGACCACGTGACTCTAGGTTGGCGCGCGAGGTGGTACGCTGACTTTCCGCCCCCCGCCCCAGGAGCCCCATGGACCGCGACAAGATCGAATCCGGCATACGCCTCGTCCTCGAAGGCATCGGCGAGGACCCCGCGCGCGAGGGCCTCGCGGATACCCCGCGCCGAGTCGCTGACATGTACGCGGAGATCTTCGCGGGTATCGGCGAGGACGCCGCCGATCACTTCTGCGTGACCTTCGACGAGGGGCATCAGGAGCTGGTGCTCGTTCGCGACATCCCGCTCTACTCGGTGTGCGAGCACCACCTCGTGCCGTTCCTCGGTCGCGCGCACGTCGCCTACATCCCGGGGCCGCACGGGCGCATCTGTGGGCTCTCGAAGCTCGCACGCGTCGTCGACGTCTACGCGAAGCGCCCGCAGGTCCAGGAGCGCCTCACCTCGCAGATCGCGGACACGATCGTCGAGCACCTCGACCCGGCCGGCGTCATCGTCGTCATCGAGGCTGAACACCTGTGCATGTCGATGCGCGGCGCGAAGAAGCCCGGCGCCGAGACGGTCACAAGCGCCGTGCGCGGCATCTTCGAGCGAAAGGCCGCGACACGCGCGGAAGCGATGTCGCTGATCACGCGCTCGCGGTAGCGCCACGAGCGGTCCGTGCGCGACTCGGGCGGCGTGCGCGGGTAGACTCGTCACCATGATGGCCTCGATGACACCTCGCACATGGCGCTGCGGCGCGTTCGAGTTCGCGCTCGCGTCCCCGCTCGTCATGGGCATCGTCAACGTGACGCCCGACTCCTTCTCTGACGGCGGCGAGCACTCGGACGCCGACGCCGCAGTCGCGCACGGGGGGCGGCTGCTCGCCGAAGGCGCCCACATCCTCGACGTGGGCGGAGAGTCGACGCGTCCGGGCGCCGAGCCTGTGGCGCTCGCTGCCGAGCTGGCGCGCATCGGGCCGGTGGTGACCCGCCTTGCTGCCACCGGCGCTTGTGTCTCGATCGACACGCGACACGCCGAGGTCGCGCGCGCGGCCCTCGATGCGGGCGCGAGCATCGTCAACGATGTCACCGGCTTCACGGACCTGGCGATGGTCGGGCTTGCGGCGGCACGTGACTGCGGCGTTGTGGTGATGCACATGTTGGGTGAGCCCCAGACGATGCAGTCGGACCCTCGCTACGACGACGTCGTCACCGAAGTGCGCGACTTCCTGCTCGCCCGCGCGCGGGTGCTCGAGGCCGTCGGCGTCGCCCGAGACCGCATCGCCATCGACCCGGGCATCGGGTTCGGCAAGACGCTCGAGCACAACCTTGCGCTGCTGCGAGCGATCCCGGAGCTTGCCGCGACCGGATATCCGGTGCTGGTGGGCGCATCGCGCAAGCGCTTCATCGGTGAGCTCACCGGAGTCACGGAGCCGTGCGATCGCGTCGCGGGCTCAGTGGCGGCGGCGCTCATCGCGGTCGAGCGCGGGGCATCGGTGGTACGCGTCCACGACGTCGCCGCGACCGCGCAGGCGTTCGCCGTTGCTGCTGCCGTGGACGGGCGGAAGGACCGAGGGGCTTGAGGACCGCCATCGCTTGCTGTACCATTAGCTGTACAGGTACGAGGAGGTTCTCATGGATGCCATTCCCTATACGACGCTGAGGGCGAACCTCGCCAAGCAGATGGATCGCGTGTGCGAGGACCACGCACCCATCATCGTGACCCGCAAGGCCTCCTCCTCCGTGGTGATGATCTCGCTCGACGACTACGAGTCGCTGGAGGAGACCGCCTACCTGCTCCGCAGTCCTGCGAACGCTCGAAGGTTGCTCGAGTCAGTAGACCGGATCGAGGGTGGAGGCGGTGCTGAACGAGAGCTCCTCGAATGAAGACCGTCTTCGACGAGGCGGCTTGGGAGGACTACCTCTACTGGCAGAAGACCGACCGCAAGGTCCTGCAGCGCGTCAACAGTCTCATCCGCGACATTCGGCGCGTGCCGTTCGAGGGGCCGGGCAAGCCCGAACCGTTGCGGCACGCGCTCGCGGGCTACTGGTCCAGGCGCATCGACGACACCCACCGCCTCGTCTACAAGGTCGAGGGCGACACCCTCTACATCGCCCAGCTCAGGTATCACTACTGATGTGAACCTGATTCCCATGTGCGTTGGGCATCCATGAGGACGCCGAGCCAGATTGACGCCGGAGGGCGATACGCTGGATGAGGCGCCCGCCCGCTATCTCCGAACGAACTCGTCCAGGCGTCTCCGGAGCGTGGTGTCATCCCCCAGTTCGCACTCCCAGCCAACATGGCCAAGCTGCCGCAGTGCCGCGCGAACCACAAGCTCAGGTGCGGTATCGCGGCTCCTGATGCGCCGCATGTTCTCGCTGCGGCTGATTCCCATTTGCGTCCTAGACGGCGAGATCGAGGGGGAGGTCGGAGATGTCTTTGAGACGGTCCCCGTCTACCATGACCGCGAGCATGTCTGCAGCATCAGTCATGTTCAGCTCCTCCAGAGTCTCCTGGAGTTCATACAGCGCGAAATGGTAGACGCAGTCAATGTCTCCGGTGCCAAGGGCAACGGACGCGAGTCTGCTTGGCGTGGGCTCCGCCGTGACGACGACGATATGGGGCAGGGAACCCTTGCGATTGCGGACTAGATTCAGAGCCTCTGACCGGGCATTCTGAGCGCGGTCGCTGCGAATCGTCCACTTGCAGGAGATGCTTGCATGCAAGAGGGGCAGGCCGCCATTGGACTTCCGGAGACTCGCCAGCGTTGCCACGCCACCATCCACGAGCATCGCCGGGGCGTTGATGACCGCATCCTCTTCAAGGTTACGGACGATGACGACGTCCGGCGTGATCGTGTAGTCACTGCCAAGCGACGCCGCAAGGTCGGGATCGTTGCGGGCGGCCTTGTCGAGCGCCACGAGATGCGAGTACTGCTCGTAGCGCGCGATCTCCAGCCGGTTGCGGCCTCTTACATGGTGAACACTCCAGGTGCCTGGGCGGAGATGTCCGAGTCTGGGAAACGTTGCGCGGACGAAGTCCGCGCAGACAGCCTCGAACTGATTGCCCGAGGTCTGGCCAGCGGCCCGTTCTCCGACGGTCTCCGCCTTGAGCCGGTTAGCGATGCCCTTCGCGATAGCCACACTAGCCTGATTCGAGCTGTCACTGTTGCTCGGACGGCCCTGCGGATCGATGGTGAGACACGACTGCAGCAAAGCGGTATGGAAGTCCGCACGCGCCTCAGCGAACTCAGCCCGTGCGTACATCACGCCACCCGGAATGAGCGCCTGGCGGACAGTGCGACTGCGATCTGCCGCGCTACGGCCGCAGCGACCGGCGGCGGGAACGCGTTGCCGATCTGGCGATACGCGGCTGTCTTCCGGCCAGCGAAGACCCAGTGGTCGGGGAATCCCTGGACTCGCGCAGTCATCCGGGTGGTGAGCCGAGGCCTGCCAACGAAATCGCGCTCAGGCGCAGCATCAGCGATTCCTCGTCCGTCGACACCAAGCGTCTCCCAAGCGCGCTTCGCGCGTGTGGGCCCAAGATCGGGACCGCCGTGCTTCTTGGAGCCGCCAACGAGTGTGGGGGCGATGGAGTCGGCGCGGGATCGCCACGCATCTACGCCCTTCCAGCCATTCTCGCCCATGAGATCCCCGAGCAGCTCGCCGACTGTCGGAGGAGTCTCTCCGGCTGGCACTGGCCACGCGAACACATCAGACAGGTCCTTGCGAATACCCACGAAGACGACGCGCGGACGAAGTTGCGAGACGCCGTAGTCCGACGCGTTCAGAAGTCGCCAGCCGGGAACGTAGCCCAGGTCGCGGAGCTGGTGCTCCACTTTGTGACGGTAGTCGTCGAAGACCGCGTCCAGCAGTCCACGGACGTTCTCGAGCATGACCGCCTTGGGCCGGCACTCGTCGACGAGCCTGATTGCCTCAGGGAACAGGTCGCGCTCATCATCAGCGCCCAGCTGTCGGCCCGCCTTCGAGAATGGCGGACAGGGAACGCCTCCCGCCAGCAGATCGATGCCCTCGTAGCCAGACGCATCGAATTGACGGATATCTCCCTCGATGACGTTCCAGCCCGGGCGATTCAACCGGAGGGTGTCGCAGGCGGGCGCCTCGATCTCGATGACTGCAGAGTGATCGAAACCGGCAGCCTCGAGGCCGAGTGCCTGACCGCCGCCGCCGGCGCAGATCTCAATCGAGCTCAAAGCCAAGGCGCACCCCTGTCTCCGCGTGTTGGCACCGATCAGTCTCCGGCAAGCATACATCGAGCCTGCATCTGCGATACCCTCATGATATGCGAACGTGTGTTCGTTGTCACTACCTCACAGCGGCCGCTCCGCGAGCCCCTTCGGCGTTTCCGCGCGTGAAGCGGTCTGCACTCGTCGTCTGCACTCGTTCGCGATCTCTCAGGTATCACTACTGAACTCGCGGGAATACCTCTCTTACGGACGGTTTCACAACGTCTCCGAACTCGGGGAGGGCGATTCCCATGGCGACCGCGTACATTGGGTTCGGCAGTAACCTGGGTGACCGCATGGGCAATCTCGCGAGCGCCGTCGAGGCGGTCGCGCACCTGCCCGAGACGCACGTCGAACAGGTCTCGAACGCGTACGAATCCGTGCCGGCCTACGTCGAGGACCAGCCGCTCTTTCTCAACGCCGCCGCCCAGGTGACGACGTCGCTCATGGCCGACGCGCTCATGGCGCACCTGCTCGACATCGAGTCCGCCATGGGACGGGTGCGCGAGCGCGACCAGGGGCCGCGCGTCATCGACCTCGACCTCTTGCTCTACGACGACGAGGAGTGGAACACCACCGAGCTCACACTGCCGCATCCCGGACTCACCGAGCGTGACTTCGTGGTCACGCCGCTGCTCGAGATCGCACCGCGTATCACGCTGCCCAACGGGCACCACCTGCGCCGTTCCGAGGCGACCCAAGGCGACGTCCTGCGCGATGCGGGACCCATTCCAGACGTCGGTGCGATTCACGACGTGCCTATCGAGCCGGTCGAGTGGGTTGAGGTGGCGACGAGCCAGACGACGGCCGACCGCATCGTGGGCTTCGACGCGTCACTGCAGCTCAAACGGGAGGTGCTCGTTGACGAGGGCATCCCGGTCGCTTGGGAGCCGCATGAGCCGGGCATGGACATGGACCCGTTCGGCATGCCCGTCACTTACCGGTTGCTCGTGCCTGCGGACCGCGTCGGACGCGCGCGCGAACTGATGGCCGCCATCGACGCGGCGCCCCCGAACTTCGATGAGGGCCCGCCCGCACTCTGAGGATTCGCGCAGCGGAGACGCCGCGCGCAGGCGCCGGTGATGACGGTGTATACTCGCACTCCCTCGTCGGAGGGTCGCGTGGACCCGCAGGCAGCGGGCTGCGACGACGGACCGTGGAAGGAGGCGCCATGAGCGCTCATCCTGCGCAGGCCCCCGGGCCGCGCGTTACCGCTTCGGCCCTGACGGCCATGAAGCATTCCGCACGCCCCATCGTGATGATAACCGCGTATGACTTCCCTACGGCGCGCCTCGTCGAGAGTGCCGGCGTGGATGCGGTTCTCGTGGGCGATTCGCTTGGAATGACGGTACTCGGGCACGACAGCACGTTGCCGGTGACCGTCGACGACGTCGTCCGGGCGACCTCGGCGGTCACGAGAGCGGTGAAGCGCGCGCTCGTCGTCGCGGACATGCCGTTCATGAGCTACCAGGCCTCCTACGAGGAGGGTATGCGTAACGCCGCCCGTCTTGTCGCCGAGGGTGGTGCCCAAGCTGTCAAGCTCGAAGGCGCCGCCGCCGGCACGCTCGCTCTCACGCGCGGACTCGTCGAGGCCGGCATCCCGGTGATGGGGCATGTGGGCCTCACGCCGCAGTCCGTGCACGCGCTGGGCGGCTACTCGACGCAGGCGAAGGACGCGGCCGCGGCTGCGAAGCTCATCGACGACTGCCTCGCGCTCGCGCAGGCCGGTGCGTTCGCCGTCGTGCTCGAATGCATCCCGGCCGAGCTCGCGCGCCGCGTGACCGCGCGGTTGTATGTGCCCACCATAGGCATCGGCGCCGGCGGCGGCTGCGACGGGCAGGTACAGGTGTTCCACGATGTCGTTGGACTGGGTGACTTCCTGCCTAGGCACGCGAAGCGCTATGCGAACGTCTCCGCCGTCATCGCCGACGCGGTCGCCACCTACGCTGGCGAAGTGCGTGCTGGCGAGTTTCCCACCGAGGCGCAGATGACCCACGTCGACGCCGCGGTCGTGGCCGAGGCGGAAGCCGCGAGCACCTCCGCCCGCGGTGGTGGGAGCGCGTGATCGAGCGGTTGCACAGCAAGGACGAGGTGCGCGCGGCGGTCACGGCAGCCCGGCGCGACGCCAAGCGAATCGGCTTCGTCCCCACGATGGGGGCGCTGCACGCCGGGCACCTCTCGCTCGTGCACGCCGCATGCGCGCGCGCCGACCTCGTCGTCGTGTCGATCTTCGTCAACCCCACGCAGTTCGCCCCGGGCGAGGACTACGCCACCTACCCGCGGCGTCTCGACGATGATCTCGCGCACCTGGCCGCCGAGGGCGTCGAGATCGCCTTCACGCCGAGCGCGGGCGAGATGTATGCGCCCGGCACCGCCGTCACCGTCGATCCAGGGCCACTCGCGCGCCGCTGGGAAGGCGAAGCGCGCCCGGGCCACTTCAACGGGGTCGCCACCGTAGTGGCGAAGCTCCTGTCGATCGTCCGTCCGGACGTGGCCTTCTTCGGCGAGAAGGACTACCAGCAGCTGCGCATCGTCGAGACGATCGCGCGCGATCTCGATCTGGGTTGCACGATCGCAGCCGGACCAACGGTGCGCGAAGACGACGGCCTCGCGCTGTCGAGCCGCAACGCCTACCTCACGCGCGAGGGCAGAGCGGCGGCGCTTGCGATCCCTGCCGCCCTAAGCGTCGCCGAGACCGCGCTCGCGTCAGGCGAGACCGGCGCCCGGATGCTTGAAGAGGCGATGCGCGCCACAGTCGCTGAACGCGGCGGTGTCGCGCTCGACTATGCCGCGGTCGTCGACCCGGTCACGCTCGAGCCGCTCGAGCGCGTCGAGGACGCGCCCGCCCGCGCGCTTATCGCCGGCCGCGTGGGCACGACCCGCCTCATCGACAACTGCGCGCTCGTTCCCCGGGGGGTCTCCCGTGCCTGACGCCGCGACGCTCGCCGCGCTCTCCGAGGAGATCCGCACGCTCGCGAAGGAGCGCGACGCGGTCGTCATCGCGCACAACTACCAGCGGGCCGAGGTCCAGGACGTCGCCACGTTCACCGGCGACTCGCTCGGCCTCTCGCGCCAGGCCGCCGCGACACGCTCGTCGAAGATCGTCTTCGCGGGCGTGCACTTCATGGCAGAGACGGCGAAGATCCTCGCGCCTGACAAGCGCGTGCTGATCCCTGAGCCGCGCGCCGGATGTCCCATGGCGGACATGATCACCGGCGAGGCGCTCAAAGCGTGGCGACGTGAGCACCCGGGCGTGCCGGTCGTGACCTACGTGAACTCGTCGGCCGAGGTCAAAGCGCACTCGGACGTCTGCGTGACGAGCGCCAACGCGGTCGCGGTCGTTCGCTCGCTCGGCTCCGATCGCATCCTGTTCGCTCCGGACCGCAACCTGGGCAGCTGGGTAGCGCGGTCGCTGCCAGCCGTCGATGTGATCCTCTGGGACGGCTGGTGTCCCACGCACGACGAGGTCACCGCCGAACAGGTGGCGGCGGCACGCGCGGCGCACCCGCACGCGCGCGTCATGGCGCATCCCGAGTGCCGGCCGGACGTCGTCGACCTCGCCGACGCCGTGCTGTCCACGTCGCAGATGCTGTCGTTCGCGGCGGCCGACCCCGCCCGCGAGTTCGTCGTGGTGACTGAGACGGGCCTCGTCCATGCGCTCGAGAAGGCCGCGCCGGGCAAGGTCTTCCACGAGCTCGCCCCGCGCATGCTGTGCCCGAACATGAAGCTCACCACGCTCGTGAAGGTGCGCGACGCGCTCCTCTACGACCAGTACGCCGTCGACGTCGACGCGGACGTCGCCGCCCGGGCGCGCACGGCGGTCGAGCGGATGGTCGCGATTGGCTGAGAACGCCGGCAGCGGGCGCGTCACGGAGTCCGACGTCCTCGTCGTGGGCTCGGGGATCGCCGGGCTCAGCGCGGCGCTGCACTGCTCGCGCGACCGTTCCGTCACGCTCGTCACGAAGGGCGAGCTCGCGCAAACCAGCACTTGGTACGCGCAGGGCGGGATCGCGGGCGCTGTGGGTGAGGCGGACTCGGTCGACCTGCACGTCGCGGACACTATCGTGGTGGGGCAGGGGCTCTGTGACGAAGCGGTGGTGCGTGCTGTCGTGAGCGAGGCGCCCGAGGCGCTCGAGTCACTGCTCGGCTTCGGCGTGCGCTTCGACCTCGCCGAAGGAGGCGGGGTGGCGCTCGCGCGCGAGGGCGGACACTCGCTGCCGCGCGTGCTGCACTCCGGCGACAAGACCGGTGCCGCGATCCAGGACGCGCTCGTCACCTCGCTCATCTCGCGCGGGCGCATCCCCGTGCTCGAGCACCGCTTCCTCGTTGACCTCATCGTCGACGACGGCCGGTGCCGGGGCGCTGTCGTACTCAACACGCGCACAGGTGACGTCGAGACGTTCCGCGCTGACGCCGTCGTTCTTGCCACGGGCGGGGCGGGCCAGGTCTACCCGGTGACGACGAACCCGCTCATCGCCACCGGCGACGGGGTTGCGGCCGCCTGGCGCGCAGGCGCAGAGGTGAGCGACCTCGAGTTCGTCCAGTTCCACCCCACGGCGCTCGACTCCGACGCCGCGCCGCGCTTCCTAGTGAGCGAGGCGCTCAGGGGCGAGGGCGCCTACCTGCTCGACTGCGACGAGCGGCGCTTCATGGCGGGCGTCCACCCGCTCGCCGAACTCGCGCCCCGTGACGTCGTGAGCCGCGAGATCGAGAGTGTGATGACTCGCTGCGGCCGCCGCAATGTCCTGCTCGACGCCCGCCACCTGGGCGAAGCGCACCTCCGGGCGCGCTTCCCGAACATCTGGCGTGCCTGCGCGGAGGCGGGCTACGACCTCTCGGCAGACCTCGTGCCCGTAGCGCCGGCGGCCCACTACCTCGTTGGCGGCGTGCGCGTGGACGCCGACGGGCGCACGAGCGTGCCGGGCCTCTTCGCGTCGGGCGAAGTCACGGCAAGCGGGCTTCACGGAGCGAATCGGCTCGCGTCGAACTCGCTGCTCGAGGGCCTCGTCTTCTCGCGGCGCATCGCGCGCGTGCTCGACAGCGCGACGGTGGCGGCCGCTGTGAGGGGCGTCGACGTGAGTGACGCGGTTGGCGAAGCCGTCGCGTCGCCACCGGCGGTGCAGGGTTCCGCTCGCGCTCGCCTGCACGCGGTCGCTGGCGAGCTGCTCGGCATGGGCCGCACCGCCGACGGGCTCGTCCGCGCCGCATCCGAGCTCGCGCTCATCGAGGCTGAGATCCAAGCCGCGACACCGAGGCCGGGCGATGCGGTCGCGCACCTCGAACTGGCCAACCTCGTGACCGTTGCCGGCCTCATCGCGCGCGCGGCGGCGGTTCGGACCGAATCAAGGGGCTGTCACATGCGTCTCGACTTCGGCGAGCGTGACGACGAGCGCTGGCTAGGGCACACAATCTTCGTACGGGGATGCGAACCGCGGTTCGCGCCCGTTCGGCCGTCAGGGGCGTAGCGTGCCTGAGGGAGCTGCCGTGTTCGAACTGCCCGATGTGACCGGGATCGTGGCCGCCGCGCTTGCCGAGGACCTAGGCATGGAGCGCGAAGCGCTCGCGTCTTCGGAGCCGTCGCTCGCGCTGCTCGAGCGTGACGTGACGACGGCGCCGGTGGTGGGCTTCGATGCACGCTTCTTCGGAACCGTTGTCGCGCGTGAGGAGTGCGTCGTGGCGGGGCTGCCGGTGGCAGCAGCGGTCTTCGAGGCGCTGTCGGCCGCGGTAGGCCTGTTCGAGCCGGTCGAGTTCTTCCCGCTGGTCGCGGAGGGTGCGCGTGTCTCGGCCGGTACCGCCGTCGCTGAGGTCGACGGCCTCGCGGCGGTCGTGCTGAGCGCTGAGCGCACCGCCCTTGACTTCCTCATGGTCCTGTCCGGCATCGCGACCGAGACGAAGCGATGGGTCGAGGCGGCACCGCTCGGCCTCGCCGTGTGCGACACGCGCAAGACCTATCCGGGCCTCAGGGCGCTATCGAAGTACGCGGTGCGCGTGGGCGGCGGCACGAACCACAGGGACGGCCTTCATGACATGGTGCTCATCAAGGACAACCACCTCAGGCACGCGACGATCGCAGAGGCGATCGGGCGCGCCGACGCGGCGAATCCGGGCCTTCTCGTCGAGGTCGAGGCGGACACTGAGGCCCAGGCGCTCGAGGCCGTCGTCCACGGAGCCGACATCGTGCTCCTCGACAACATGGACGATGACACGACGACGCTCGTCGCGACCGGGTGCTTGATCGCCGCGGCTGATCGGGGGCGCTCGCTTATCGTCGAGGCGTCCGGAAACATCACGCGCGACCGGCTGCAGGCGCTCGGCGCCGCAGGTGTCGGCCGGGTATCATCGAGCGCGCTCACCCTTGCGCCTCCCGTCGACTTCGGATTGGATGAGGCGTAACGCCGTCACCGCTCCGAACTGCCGACGGAGGCACCTGTGGTCCCTGAGACCGGAATCGCGATCGTTGACTCATTTCTCGCCCTGCTCGGGCAGTCGGGCTACCTTGTCGTGTTCGCCGCCACGGTATCGGAGAACGTCTTCGTGGTGGGCTCGCTCACGCCCGGTGAGATGGTCGTGATCGCCTCGTCTTTTGTGGCTTCGGCGGGCGGGCTGAAGCTGTGGCTGGTGTGGGGCGCCTCGGTTCTCGGGACCGTCGCGGGCAGCAACCTGAGCTACCTGCTGGGGCGCAAGGCGGGTATCGAGAATGTGCGCGCGCTCGCTGAACGTGTGGCTGCGACGCGCATCGGCCGCATCCTTCGCATCGACCCCGCCGGAATCGACGAGGTCCAGGAGCACTTCGACGTCGACGGCTCGAAGACGGTCTTCTTCTCGCGCTTTGCGACCGGCGCCAAGAACTTCGTCCCGGCGATGGCCGGCGCCGTCCGCATGCCGGTGTTCTGGTTCGAGTTTCACACTCTCCTCGGGGCCATCACGCAATCGACGCTCATGTGCGTGATAGGCTGGTTCGTGGGAGAGAACATGGACCGGGCGCTGCGCGTTGCGACGGGTGCGAGCTGGGTGGGGTTCGCGGTGTTCGTTTCGTTCGTCCTGGGGGTCTGGCTCACGCGCAAGCGCGTCAAGGCGCGGCGCGCGGCGCAGGCCCTCGCCGAAGGAGCGGCTGGCGATTCAGACGCCGAGGGAGGGTCGTGAACACGCGCCAGCACGTTCTCGATGCGATCAGGGCCGCTGGGGCGGCCGGACTGAGCGGCGAGCGTCTCGCAGGCATGCTTGGTGTCAGCCGAGTCGCGGTGGGCAAGCACGTGGCCGCGCTCCGTGACCTTGGCTACGTTATCGACGCTGCCCCCGGTGCGGGCTACACGCTCGTCTCGGCCCCGGACCGCGCCTTCCCTTGGGAGGTCGCGCGATTCGTGCACAACCCGTACTGGCGCACGTTCGAGGGCGGGCTCTCGACCGTCTCGACCAACGACGACGCGCGCGCGCTGGCTCTCGCTGGGGCGGAGGAGGGGACGGTAGTCGTCGCGGCGCGCCAGGAAGGCGGGCGCGGCAGGTTCGGGCGCGCGTGGGCCTCACCCGAAGGCGGCGCGTACGTGTCGTGCGTGATGCGCCCGCCGGTCGCGCCGGTCGAGGCCGGCCCGCTCGCGCTCGTGGTCGCGCTCGGCATCGCGCGCGGGCTTGAGACGATCGGCGTGACGACAAGACTGAAGTGGCCCAACGACGTGAAGGCCGAGGGGCGCAAGCTTGCCGGCATCCTGATCGAGATGGGTGCGGAGGGCGACTTGGTGAGCTGGGTCGTCGCGGGCTTCGGCCTCAACGTCGTGCGTCCGGATGAGCCGCTGCCGCACGCCGCCTACGTGCACGACTACGCCCCCAAGGTCGGCGTGGCAGAGGCTGCGGGGTCGTGCCTCGACGGCATCACAGAGGTCTACGCCGCGTGGCTCGCGGAGGGGTTCACGCAGCTGCTGGGCGACTACGAGGCGCGCTCGGTACTGACAGGACAGCACGTTGTCGTCAGAAACGCGCTCGGGATGGTGCGTGTGAGCGGGGTGGCGCGCGGGATCGACGCTGCGGGGCGGCTGCTCGTCGAGCGCGACGGGACAACGGTCGCCGTGGCGTCCGGCGAGGTCACACTGAAGACGCCGGGTGATGAGGAGCGGCTCACGTAGGAGCGGGCCGCGTCTTGACGCGCCCCCGTTCGGGCCTTACCGTGAACCAACTCACTCACCAAGGGTTTACGGAGGACTCGACCTATGGACCACACCCACGCCGTCGCGCACGCCCCATCGCAAACCCGTACGCGTGAACTGACGTCCGCCGCGCTCGTCACCGCGCTGCTCTGCGCGTCGGCATGGGTCGCGATTCCTGTTGGCGCCGTGCCCGTGACACTGCAGACGTTCTTCGTGGTGCTCGCCGCCTTGCTCCTACGGCCCCGGTGGGCCGGTGCCGCCGTCGGACTCTATTTGGCGTTGGGGGCGCTGGGACTGCCCGTCTTCGCAGGCGGCAAGGGAGGGATCGCCGTGCTCGCCGGTCCCACGGGCGGCTATCTCATCGGCTTCGTCGCCGCCGCGATCATCGGCGCGGCGCTGCAGGGCTGGCTTGTCCGGCGGGGATGGGCGCAGACGCCGACCGGCATCGCGGCCGCACTCGCCGCCGTTGCCGTTGTCTACATCCTAGGGGTGTGGCAGCTCGCGATCGTGCTCGCGCTCGACCCGGCCGCTGCGGTCGCGGCGGGAATCGCGCCGTTCATCGTCCCCGATGTCGCCAAGGCGCTCGTGGCCGTCGCGGTGGCGGGCGCAGTGCGGCGCTCCCTACGCTGGGGCGGCCGGTAGCCGCACCGTGAAGCACGATCCGCGCGGGGGCAGGTTCTCCGCTTCGATCGTACCCCCGTGCGCCGTCACGATCGCGCGCACGATGGCGAGTCCGAGTCCGGCGCCGCCGCCCCCGGAGCGCGCGCGGCTCGAGTCGGCGCGATAGAAGCGGTCGAAAAGGTTCGGCAGATCGGTCTCGGGGATGCCTGGACCGTTGTCGATGACGGCGAGCACCGCGAAGCCCTCCTCCTCGGAAAGCTCGACGCGCACCTTCCCGCCGGTACCCACGATACGCGTCGCGTTGTCCACGAGGTTGGCGACCACCTGCTGGATGCGGTCCAGGTCGCCCAGGACGGGTGGCGCGGAGCCGGTAACGGTGAGCGTGACGTCGCGATGCTCGACGAGGGGCTCGAGCATCGCCGCTGCGCGGTCCGCCGCGACGCGCAGGTCGAAGCGTTTCAGCGGCAGCTCGCCGGTCGCGCCCTCGATCCGCTGCAGCGTGAGCAGGTCGTTCGCGAGGCGGGTGAGCCGCTCGGCTTCGAGCGCGATGGTCGACAGGAAGCGCTGCTGGTCGTCGAAGGCGACGTCGCCGTCGAGGAGCGTCTCGGCCGCTCCACGGATCGCCGTGAGCGGAGTGCGCAGCTCGTGGCTCACGTCAGAGACGAACTGGGTCTTGCGCCGCTCCTCGCTCGTGACTTGCGCGAGCGCCGAGGAGACCTCGTCGGCCATACGGTTGAACGAGCGCGCGATCATGCGCACCTCGCGCGGCCCGCCGGTACGTGCCCGGGCATCGAGGTTGCCCGCGCCGAACGAGGCCGCTGTCGCGGCGAGACGCTCGAGCGGGCGCGCGAACCCGCGAGCGAAGATCAGGCCGATGAGGTAGCCCGCGACCGGCGAAGCGGCGATGACGAGAACGTCGGCGCCGGGCGCCACGCGGGCAACGAGTACCCCGACCGTCGCGCCCGCGAGCGTGAACAACCCGAGCAGGACCGCGATGCGCGAGCGCATGCGGTACACGCTACACCGCCCGGAACCGGTAGCCGTAGCCGCGCACCGTTTCGACGAGCGCCGGATCCACCTTCGCCGCCTCGAGTTTGTCGCGAAGCCGCTTGACGTGCGTGTCGACGGTCTTCGTCTCCACGAGGTACTCCCAGCCCCATGCGTCGCGGAGCAGCTGCTCGCGCGAGAGCACCTTGCCGGCGTGGCGCATGAGGCAGGCCAGGAGCTCGAACTCGCGTGGAGTGAGATCGATGGGGCCAGCCTCGGCGATCGCGGTATGAGCTCCCTCGTCGAGCACGACGCCGGCCACCTCGAAGCGCTCCCCGGCCACGCCGCCGTCGCGTGAGCCAGACGGTGCACGGCGCAGGAGCGCCTTGACGCGCGCGGTGAGCTCGCGAACGCCGAAAGGCTTCGCGAGGTAGTCGTCGCCTCCGATCTCGAGTCCCACGACCTTGTCGAGTTCGGTGTCGCGCGCCGAAAGGAACAGCACCGGCACGCTCGAAGAGGTGCGCAGACGCCGGCAGACTTCGTACCCGTCGATGCCGGGCAGCATCACGTCGAGCACGACGAGGTCGAACGATGTGTGCGCTGCGAGTGCGAGCGCCGTGTCGCCGTCTGCGGCCACCGCGACCTCGTAGCCCTCCTTCTTGAGGTTGTAGCTGACGAACTCGGTGATGGAGGGCTCGTCGTCGACGATCAGGATGCGTGCGGGGCTGTCGGTCATACGTGCGCCTCCCCGGGCGGATTGGGAGTATCATGGCTGCTCAGAGGCGACACCCGGGGTTCGCGCATCCGGGGCGCTCCGGGCGCCTCGGCGCGATGATAGCACCGCTCGGCACACGCCCGGCCGGTGGCGTCACCGTGCCGTCACGAGGAGCGAAGGGAGTCGGCCATGTTGCTCGCGGTCGATGTGGGTAACACGCAAACGGTGCTCGGCCTGTTCGAAGACGACACACTCGCGGCGCACTGGCGCGTGTCGACGCACGCGTCACTCACCGCCGACGAGCTTGGGCTGACCGTGAGCGGGCTGCTCGGGACGGCTGGCCGCGAGTGGGACGACATCGACGAGGTCGTGCTCGCGAGCGTCGTGCCACGCCTCACAGCGGAGTGGGAGGAGCTCGTGGAGCGCTCCTGCGCCTGCGCGCTCTTCGTAGTGGGTCCCGGCCTGAAGACGGGTCTGCCCATTCGTTACGACAACCCGCACGAAGTAGGCGCGGACCGCATCGTGAACGGCGTGGCCGCCGCCGAGCGGTTCGGCGCGCCGTGCATCATCGTCGACTTCGGCACGGCCACCACCATCGACGTCATCGGAGCCGATGGCTCCTACCTGGGGGGCGCGATCGCGCCGGGGGTCGAAACGAGCGCCGAGGCCCTCTTCGCGAAGGCCGCGCGCCTCTCCAAGGTCGACCTCGAGCCGCCGGCGCGAGTCATTGGGACGAACACGCGCGCGAGCGTGCAGTCCGGGCTCATCCTGGGCGAGGCCACCATGGTCGACGGGCTCGTGCGTCGGATCCGGACCGAACTCGGGTGTGAGGCTCCCGTGGTCGCGACCGGTGGACTTGCGCCTCGCATGGCGCCTCTCTGTGAGACGGTGGCCCACGTCGACGTCGACCTGACGCTCACCGGGCTCCGGCTCATCCGGGACCGCAATCGCTAGCGGGCACCCCCGCCGCTCAGCGTATACTCACCTGTACACAGTCTTGTGCACACCAAAGCAGGCGTGTGCGAGCGACGAGCGTGCACCCGGGATCGAGCGCGTGACTGAGACGGGGAGTGGCGGGCGGTGAAGCTCTACCGGATCGGCGAGAAGGTCGTGAGCCGCGACAAGCTGCTCGCCGCCATCGACAGCATCCTTGAGGAGCGCGAAGCGGGAGCCACCCAGGAGCAGGCGGCCCGCCGCGCGCACGTGCAGCGCAGCTTCGTGAGCTTCCTCGAGACGCTCGGTGAGGTCCGGCGCGGTCCCCGGGTCGCGCTCGTGGGCTTCCCGGTAGCCAACCGCGACGAGGTGCGCGCGCTGGCCGAACGCCACGCGGTCGATTTCGTGCTCGTCGTAAGCCAGTCGGACCGCGAGTCGATCGAGGCGGGGTCATCAGCCGACGTGTTCAACCAAGTGCTCGAGACGCTCGCGGCGTTGCGCGACTTCGACACGCTCATCCTGCTCGCGAGCGACATGCGTATCCTGACGATGGAGAAGATCCTAGGCGCGGAGGTCATCGGCATCCCGCTCGGACACACTCCGCTGCGCGCGGACCAGCACGTCGACATCGACGAGCTCGACCAGGCGCTCTCCGGAGTGATGACGGCGCGCACCAAGCGGCAGGGCCGGCGCGGGCGCATGACAGGCGCGCTGCGCGACGCCGCCGATGAGATCGCCGGGAGGTGGCAGCAGTCAAGGAAGTCGTGAGCGTGTCGCTCGGCTCCTCGAAGCGCGACCACGTTGTCGAGGTGGACCTGTTCGGCGAGGTGTTCCGGATCTCGCGGACGGGGACCGACGGGGACATGGACGCCGCCGTCGCGCGACTGCGTGACCTCGACGGGCACGTCGACGCGCTAGGGCTGGGCGGCATCGACCTCTACCTGACCGCAGCGGGGCGCGACTACCACTTCCGGGACGGGCGGCGCTTCGCTCGGGCGGTGACGAAGACGCCGCTCGTCGACGGCTCAGGGCTCAAGGGCGCCGTCGAGGCCGGTGTCGTTCGCCACCTCGCTCAAGACCTCGGGCTCGAGCTCGCCGGCAAGCGCGTTCTGGTCACCTCCGCAGTAGATAGGTGGGGCATGACCGAGGGCTTCTACAGCGCCGGTTGCGAGGTCGTCGTGGCGGACCTGCTGTACGCGCTGGGTATCCCCGTGATGCTGCGCACGCGTCGCGCGGCCGAGCGGGCCATCCACCTCGTCGCGCCTATCGCTGTGCAGCTGCCGTTCGCCTGGCTCTATGAGGCCGACGCGGACCACACGACCGGGGTCCAGGGGACGTCGAAGCACGCGGCGCTCTACCGCGACGCCGACATCATCGCCGGCGATTACAAGTACGTGCGCCGCTACATGCCCCCCGACATGCGCGGGAAGTGGGTCGTGACCAACACGACGACCGCCGACGACGTTGACTTCTTGCGATCAGTGGGAGTCGAGCTCCTTGTCACGAGCACGCCGCGCCTCGAGGGGCGTTCCTTCGGGACGAACGTGATCGAGGCCACGATGATCGCGCTCGACGGCGCGCAGGGACGCCTCCGCCCGGAGCGCTATCTCGAGCTTCTGCAGCGCACCGGGTTCACCCCCGACGTGCGCTGGCTGCAGCGCGACGAGTGAACGCCGGAGCGTGCCGAGCGACGCGTGTGACACTCGACTGAAGAAATCTGAACGTCCCATCTGGCAGGCTGGCAAGCGCGGTGCTAGACTCTCAGTGTTCAGGCAAGTGGGTCAGGCAGCGGTGCACCACGCGCGTCAGCGTGCGCGTGGCCTCCACCTCCGTCTCGTATTGTGCGCGGCAAGCCTGTTTCGCCGTGCGAAGGAGAGGATCCGGCAATGAACAAGCGGGCTCGCAACCGTCTCATCGGCGTCACGGCGATCGTCGTACTGGGTATCGCGGCGATCTTCGCGAGCATCGGGTCGCGGGGTGGCACGGCGTACTACAAGTCCGTCGAGGACATCGCGAAGGACAAGTCACTCGTGGGCGAGCGCGTCAAGGTGGGCGGCGCCGTGGTTCCGGGGTCGTGGGACCGCAAGTCGAACCCGATGACGTTCGAGATCCGCGACGAGAAGGACACCTACGGCACCGGCCCGATCATCCGCGTCGTCTACTCAGAAGGCGTGCCGACGACGTTCGGCGACGGCGTGACAGCGATCCTCACCGGCGAGATCGAGCCTGACGGCACGCTGCTCGCGGGCGAGATGATCACGAAGTGTCCGTCGAAGTACGAAACCGCCAAGGGTGCGATGCCCGTGGGCGACCTGGTCGAGGGCGGCGAGTCGATGGTGGGCAAGACGATCAAGATGACCGGCCACGTCAAGCCGGGCAGCATCGTGCCCCCGGGCGAGCCGGTGCGCTTCTACGCCGCTGAGGACGAAGGCGGCGGCGGCGTCCAGGTCGGCGTCGGGTACGAGGGAGCGCTTCCCGAGGGGATGGCCGACGGTTCACAGGTCGTCATCCAAGGCGCGCTCGAGCAGGACGGCATCTTCGTCGCCACGAACGTTTCGATGGCGGAGAGCCAGAAGTAGCGCATCAAGCACCCCGGCCCTAACGGCCGGGGTGTATTGTGTTACCCGTCATCGGATAGGGGAGAGACTATGCTCTTTGTCGGACAGGTGTTCCTAGGCTTGTGGCTGCTCACAACCGTGGTGGCGATCGGCGCGCTTCTGTGGGGCCGCAGTCTCGGCGCGAAGCAGGGTGAGAGCGTAACCAACTTCGGCTACCTGGCGACGTTCGCCGGTACCGCCGCGATCACCATCTCGAGCCTCGTGATGATCACCGCGTTCTTCATCAAGGACTTCTCGTTCCTTTACGTGGTCGAGAATCACTCGACGGACGTCTCGAGCCTTGCATGGCTCTACACCCTCTCCGGCATCTGGGCCGGCCGCGAAGGATCGCTCCTGTTCTGGGCGTGGCTGATCGCGCTGTTCGCCGCGTGGGTCGCCTATCAGCGCATGGACAAGACCGATGACCTGTCGAACATGGGCCTCATGGTGACGAACCTCGTCATGGTGTGCTTCGGCGCTGCGATGGTGTTCAGCGATCCGAACAACCCGTTCAAGTCGACGCCGGCCGAGTGGTTGTCGAACGGTCAGCTCGTGGGTCAGGGCGCGTCGCTGGGCATGAACCCGCTCCTGCAGCACTGGGCGATGATCCTGCACCCGCCCACGCTCTTCATCGGCTACGCGGGACTGACGATCCCATTCGCCTTTGCGATGGCGGCGATCATCGTCAACGACAGATCGAAGGCGTGGGTCGAGATCGTCGACCGCATCACGGTGTTCGCATGGCTGTTCCTTGGCGCCGGCATCGGCCTCGGCGCCGTCTGGGCTTACGTCGTGCTCGGCTGGGGCGGCTACTGGGCGTGGGACCCGGTCGAGAACGCGTCGCTCCTTCCGTGGCTCACCGGTGTCGGCCTCATCCACAGCTTCACGGTCTACCGGCGGCGTGACGGTTTCAAGCGCTGGGCCATCGTGCAGGCCGCGTCTACGTTCTCGCTTGTGATCCTCGGCACGTTCATCACGCGCTCGGGCATCGTGCAGTCGGTCCACGCCTTCCAGGAGGACCCGGTCTCGAAGTACCTGTTCGGCTTCATGATCATCGCCCCCATCGTCGCGGTCGCAATAGGCCTCTATCTCAGATGGAAGACGTTCGAGGGCAACGACGAGTTCGAGTCGCTGACGAGTAAGGAAGCTGCGTACTACTTCAACAATGTGATCATGCTGGTCTCGGGCTGGTTGGTTGCCTACATGACCGTCACGTCGGCGCTGCCCACGTGGATGCCCTTCGGCGGCCAGTCGATCTCCGCGGTCTCCTACGATCTCATCGGGCGCCCCTTGGGCGTGCTCTACGTGTTCATCATCGCGGTCTGTCCTATCCTCGCGTGGCGCAAGACCGAGCCCGCCACTTTCTGGGCCCGCGTCAAGTGGCCGCTCGTGGGCACCGCCGTGATCTTCGCCCTGCTCGTGTGGGACTGGGTCGTGAACCTGCGACCCATCTACCTGTTCATGATCGAGCAGGGCGGTGAGGGGGCCCGCAAGCTCCAGGCGTTCGGCCCCGAGATCGTCTACGACATCATCTCGATCGGCGGCTTCCTCGCCGGCGCGCTGCTCATCTCGACGACGACGTGGCTGTTCATCGACGGCTCGCGCAAGCGGGCGAAGGCCAAGGGCGAGAACGCTCTCTCGTCGTTCGGCAGCATCCTCGTCAACGCGCGGACGCAGTCCGGCGGCTACCTCTCGCACATCGGCATGGGCATCATCATCATCGGCCTCGTGGGCTCGTCCATGTACGTGCGCGACGTGATCATCGAGGTGCCCGACAAGCAGGGCGAGTCGTTCACCGTTGACGACTACACCTTCACCTACCAGGGGCTCAACGAACAGAAGCTCAGCAACGGCGATATCGTCGCGAGGGCAAGCATCGCCGTGGCCCGCGACGGGCGCGCGCTCGGCACGGTGACCCCCGGCCTCACGCAGTTCGCGCGGCAGGGTCAGACGCGCTTGGACGCCGAGGTCCTCTCCGAGCCGCTGCGTGACATCTTCATGGTGTGGCAGGGCTCCGAGCAGGGCATGATGTCGGTTAACGTCAAGATCAACCCGCTGATCTGGTTTGCATGGGGCGGGTTCGGGCTGCTGATGCTCGGCACGGCGCTCGCGGCGTGGCCGAAGAAGCGTCCAGCGCTTGCCGCGGCACCCGCGGGCAAGAACCGCTAGACCCTGGCGGAGGCGCGTTGACGACGCCGCAGACCGATACGCTCGCCCTGGAGGTCCGGGATCTCTCCCGGGCCTTCGGCGCGCGCAAGGCCCTCGATTCGGTGTCCTTCGAGATCGAGCGGGGTTCGTTCCTTTCGATCTTCGGGCCGAACGGCGCCGGCAAGACGACCCTGCTCAAGGTGCTCGCGACGCTGTCGACACCGTCGAAGGGATCGGCGCGCGTGCTCGGTCTCGATGTGGTCGAGGGCGCCGTCGAGCTACGCGAGAAGATGGGCTTCATCAGCCACAACCCGCTGCTCTACCCGGACCTCACCGCCGAGGAGAACCTCGAGTTCTTCGCGGAGATCTACTGCATCGAGGATCCCAAGGCGCGCATCCGCGAGCTGCTAGACGCCGTCGAGCTCGACCACCGGCGCCTCGACCTGGTGCGTACGTTCTCGCGCGGCATGCTGCAGCGCCTCTCCATCGCACGCGCTCTTCTGCACGACCCTGCGCTCGTCTTTCTCGACGAGCCGTACTCGGGCCTCGACCCCCACGCGATGGACATCCTCGACTCGCTGCTCGAGCGGATCCGGGAGGGGCGCACGTTCGTCATGGTCAGCCACGACCTGACGAAGGGGCTCGAACTGTGCAGCCACGCGCTCATCCTTGCGAAGGGCAAGATCGTGCTCTTCCAGGACAGGGAGCTCATCGACGAGGCCGAGTTCGCGGCCACGTACCGTGCGACCGTTGGCATGGGGGTGAGCTAGATGGCGAACAGGAGCACCGATGCCGCCGCACCCGGCTCCTCCCGCTCGGGGCGCATCTCATCGTGGCGCCAGTTCAGGGCGATCCTCCGAAAGGACATCGTCATGGAGCTGCGCACAAAGGAGATGCTCACGTCGATGGGCCTCTACGCGCTGCTCGTGCTCGTCGTCTACTACATCACGCTGTCACAGGCGGGCCAGAACTTCGAGGTGCGCCGCATCGCGGCGGGGCTGTTGTGGCTCGTCTTCATCTTCACGTCGCTTCTGGGCCTCAACCGCTCGCTAGTCCACGAGAAGGATCAGGGCTGCCTCGACGCGTTGCTGATCTCGCCCACGGATCGGCCGGTGATATTCTTCGGCAAGGCGGTGGGAAACCTCATCTTCCTTCTGATCGTCGAGGCGTTCATCGTCCCGCTCTTCTACTTCATCTTCCTGTCGTCGTCCATGACGACGGCGATGGGTCCGTTGTGGATGATCGCGCTCGCGCTTCTGCTGGGCTCGATCGGCATCGCGGGGGTGGGCACGCTCCTTGCGACGATGTCGGTGAACACGAAGGGCAAGGACTTCATCCTCGCGGTGCTGTTCATCCCCATCATGTTCCCGCTGCTGCTGGCGGTCGTTGCCGGCACGTCGGTGGTCCTGCAGGCCGAGCCGGGGTACGCACAGACGTTCTGGCAGATGATGGGTCTTGCAGCCGGGTACGATACGGTGATGCTGCTTGCTGCGTTCGCGCTGTACGAGTTCGTGCTCGGCGCGTGAGGGAGAGGCATGATTCGAGGAAGGGACTGCATGTGAGACAGCTCAAGATCGCGATCGTGCTCGTGCTCGTGGGCGGTCTGCTCACGACGGCCGCGTTCCTCATGGCCTTCTACACCGCCGAGGTCCAGCAGTTCGGCACGGTGACGTTCGACTCGGAGATCGAGACGGTATTCCCGCTCGCACCGCCCGAGCTGCAGCCGGGCGGGGGCAAGATCGCCTACGTGCAGCCGTGGTTCAGCCAGAAGATCTTCTACTTCCACGTGCCGGTGGCCGAGGCGTCTTTCCTCGTGCTCATCATCGCGGCGTACTTTGCCGTGCGGTTCCTCGTGACCAAGCGCGCCGCGTACGACACGAAGTCGCGCATCGCGATGGAGACATCACTCGTCTTCGTTGTGCTCACGATGATCACGGGCGTGCTCTGGACGAAGGCGTCGTGGGGCGTATGGTGGGAGTGGGAGCCGCGGCTGACCACCTACTTCATCATGATGCTCATGATGATCGCCTACTTCGTGCTGCGTAACTCGATCGAGGAGGACGAGCGCCGAGCGACATACGCCGCAGTCTTCGCCGTCGTGGCTGCGATCAACGCGCCCATCTCCTTCATGATCACGCGCATCATCCCGTCGAACCACCCGGTCGTATTCCAGCCGGGAATGGCGCCGTCGAACCTGCTGCCGTTCATCATCGGGCAGATCGGGATGCTGCTCATCGGTTACGGCATCTACACCGCGCGCATGAGCGAGGAACGCCTGCGCGAGCGCGTCGAGATCACCAAGGAAGCGCTGGAGGGCTAGCGCCCCCACGGACCCGGTTGGAGGACCGCCATGCAGGTTGATGCGACGAATCTCGAGCTCTACCGTCTCGCGATCGCCGACGCACCGTTCGTCATCGGGGCCTACGCGATCCTCTGGATCGCGTTCGTGGGCTACCTGACGATCGTCCTTCGGCGCATCATGCAGCTCGAGAAGGAGGTCGAGGTGCTCGAGGGCGCCGTCGAGAAGCGCACCGGCGCCTAGCGGGCCTCGCCTAGCGCACGCGCGGGGCCATAGCCGTATACTGGCGATGCAGGCCCGTTAGCGGGCGCGTCCTTGACACACCGGCGGAGGGGTCACAACAGTCGTGTTCAGTGTCGAACTTGCAGAGCGGGCCTCGGTTGTCCTGTACTGGTTCGCGTTCGCGTCCTACGTCGTCGCGTCGGTGCTCTACGCCTACCAGTTCGCGTTGCGCCGCTCGAAAGTCGCTTGGTGGGCACGGTTCGCGACTGGCGCCGGATTCCTCATGCAGACACTGTCGATCGGGGCGAACTCGGTCGCGAATGACGGCACGCCGCTCACCGGCGCGAACCAACTCGTTCTCGCGAGCTGGGCGCTTGTGCTCCTGTACTTCGCCATGGAGCACCTCATGCACCTGCGTGCGTACGGCGCGTTCCTCGTCCCGGCGGCTGCGTTGCTCATGGCCATCGCGCAGTTGATGGGCGGCGCCGGATCCGGCGCGCTGACGCCGCCACCGGCCGACGTGGCCAACCAGCTCAACAGCTGGGGTATCGCCTTCCACGTCGCGCTGATCGTCTTCGCGAATGCGGGCTTCATCGTCGGAGCCGTCTCTTCGATGCTCTACCTCTACCAGGAGTCGCAGCTCAAGCACCACCGCTCGAACCGCATGTCTCGGCGGCTCCCGTCACTCGCGACGCTTGAGACGGTGTCGCGCCGCGCGATCGCACTCGCATTCCCCGTGTATGCGGCCGGACTCTCGCTCGGCATGATCCGCGCGATCCAAGTAGATGTGGGCGGCTGGTACTTCGACGCGCGCATCATGATGTCGGGTATCGTCCTGATGACGTTCGGCACCTACCTGACGATCGTCTACCGGCACAACGTGACCTCGCGCACCACGGCGTGGGTCGCGGTGACCGGCTTCGTGTTCGTCGTCATCCTTGCGATCATCGCGCGCACGCTACCCGTTGGCTTCCACGTCTTCGGCCAGCTGTAGGTGCGGCCCGTGGCCGTCGGCAAGCTCCTCGTAGAGACGCGCGAGTACGTGAGCGCGCGCCCGTGCGCGGTCGTCACCGGCGGAAGCTCCGGCATCGGGCTCGCGTGTGCCGAAGCGCTCGCGCGACGCGGCTACGACGTTGCGATCGTCGCGCGGGATGCGGGCCGGCTCGAGGCGGCTGCCGAGGCGATCCGTGCCGTGGCGTCCGACAGCGCGCAGCGTGTCGTCTGGAAGAGCGCGGACCTGTGCTCTTTCGATCGCACAGAGGCGGTCTTCGCCGAACTGTCGGCCGAAGGCTTCGCTCCCGACGTTCTTGTGAACTCAGCGGGCGTCATCATCCCTGGCGAGTTCGTCACGATGCCACTGGACGATTTCGAGGCGAACATGTCATCCGGCTTCTGGAGCGTCGTCCACCCGTGCCGCGCCGTCGTCTCTCGCATGGTCGAGCGCGGGAGTGGACACATCATCAACGTCTCATCCGGTGCCGGCTTCCTGGCCTACTACGGCTACACAAGTTACGCGGCAGCGAAGTACGCGGTCATGGGCTTCACCGAGGCGCTGCGCTGCGAGATGAAGCCCGAGGGCGTGCGCGTGTCGGTTGTCTGCCCGCCGGACACCGAGACGCCCGGTCTCGCGTACGAGCACACGCTGCGCCCGCACGAGACTCACGTGATCTCCGGCAAGGTCAAGCCGATTCCGGCCGACCAGGTCGCTCGCGGTGTGATGAAGGCAATCGACCGCGGCCGCTACTTGGTCATCCCAGACGCGACGCTGGCCTTGTATTTCCGGCTCAAGGGGCTTCTGCCCGAGCTCTTCTACGCGATCGTCGACAGCGACGTCAAGAAGGCGCGCAAGCAGCGTGGGGCAGCCCAGAAGGCGAAGCAGGAAGAGGCAAAGTAGGAGTAGGCGAGTAGGAGTAGGCGGTAGGAAATCTACACGGAAGCGTTGCGTCTCTGAGTACTTCCTAGTAGATTACTGAGTATGGATCTCGCCACACTTCTTACGCGCAACGAGGGCAAGACCCTCGAGTTCAAGCAGGATGCTTCTTCGCCAGACGGCATCGTGCGCTCCGTTGTCGCGTTCGCCAACTCCGCCGGAGGCGTGGTGCTTGTAGGCGTCGCGGACAAGACGCGCGAGGTCGTGGGCGTTGCGGACCCGCTCGCTGCCGAGGAGCGGATCGCAAGCATCTTGGTTGACTCGATCGAGCCGCGGATCGCGCCAGAGATCGACGTTCTCGCGTGGCGGGATCGCAGCGTCCTCGCCGTTCGCGTCCACCCCGGCAGCTCGCGTCCGTACAACGTCAAGCGCCTCGGACCGCATGACGGGGTCTACGTCAGGGTGGGCTCCACCAACAGGCGGGCCGATGCTGCGATGATCGTCGAACTGCGGCGCTCGTCGGGCGGCCGCTCGTTCGACGAGGAACCCCTCATCGATGCCGGGACGGAGGCCATCGACGTTGCGGCCGTGCGCGCGTCGTTCGCGGGGTCGCGGACGATCGACCGCCGGGCGCTCACGACGTTGCGCATCATCGCACGGGCGGACGGTCGCGATGTGCCTACCGTCGGAGGTGTGCTGCTGTTCGGAGCGCGGAGGATCGAGCGCTTCCCCGATGCGGTCATCGAGGCGGCGCGCTTCATAGGCACGGGGCGCTCGACATTCGCCGACGCGGCCACGTTCGATGAGGCGCTTCCGCACGCGATCGAGGGCGCACTCGCGTTCGTCAGGCGCAATCTCGCGCGACGCTACGAGATCGGTGGAGTTCGCCGGGCGGAGGTCTGGGAGTATCCCCTGGAGGCCGTCCGCGAGATCGTCGTCAACGCGTCTGTGCACGCGGACTACTCCCTTCCGGGCATGCGCACACGCATCGCGATCTTCGATGACCGGCTCGAGGTCGACAGTCCGGGGCTACTGCTTCCGGGGCTCACCGTCGACGATCTGCGGGCGGGCGTCTCACGGATCAGAAACCGGGTCATCGCCCGGGTGCTGCGCGAACTCGGCATCGTCGAGCAATGGGGGACGGGCATCCCGCGCGCCATCGAGGCATGCCGGTTGGCGGGTCTGCCCGAGCCCGAGATCGAGGAGCTCGGTTCGCTCGTGCGGGTCACCCTGCGCGCCGCGCGCGACACCGCTGAGGTCGAGCCGCTCGACGCCGCGGTACTTGATGCGCTCGCCGCTTCCGGAGGCCTTTCGACCAGCGACGTCGCCACCGCGATCTCGCGGACGCCGCGCTCAGCCCGGACCCGGCTGCGCACGCTCGTGGACGCGGGGCTCGTCGTCGAGGTCGGCTCCTCACCGAACGACCCTCACCGCAAGTACTACATCGCCGAGGGGCGCGCCCGGTACCGGACGCGGTGACCGCCGACTCCGCACGAACCGCTACCGCACCCGCTGACCTGCTTACCTCAGCCGGCGAACTCACTCCACGGTACGGCGAAGATTCCGTCGGCGAGTTCGGCGATCTCGGTTCCACAGTAGACCACGGCACAGCACGACACGCCGGGCGTGGACTCCTTGAACGCCCGGAGCCCGGCGGTGTCGCGATACCCCGCACGCTCAGAGAGCTTGATCTCAAGCCCCACGATCGAGCGGCCGTGCTCGACAACCACATCCACCTCACGTCCCGCGACCGTGCGCCAGTAGTGCACCTTCGGGCGCGGCGACATGAGCTGGCAGAGCACGCGAATATGCTGCAGGACGAAGGTCTCGAACACGGCCCCGGCCTCGCGCGAACCCAAGAGCGACGCATGCTCGTAGTGCCCCGAGAGGAAGGCCGCGAGCCCCGAGTCGAACAGGTAGGGCTTTGGCGCCTTGACGAGCCGGCTGGACCTGTTGCCCGCGAACGCGCGCAGCAAGGTGAGGACGGCCGAGACCTCCATAAGGCCGATATAGCGGTGCGCGGTCGCCTGGCTCAGGCCCACGTCGCGCGCCGCCTCTGACCGGTTGAGAAGCTGCCCTGAGCGCAGCGCGAGCACCTCCATCAGCCGACGGAACTCCGAGAGCGAGCTGACGTGGGAGAGTGTGCGCAGATCGCGCTCGAGGTACGTTGCGACGTAGCCATCCCACCACGAGGCTGTGGCTCGCGCCGGAAGCGAGAGGAACCGAGGCATCATGCCGCGCTGTGCCACGGTCAGCGCATCGATGTGAGACGTGGCCCGTGCGCGCGTAGGTGCCACGCCCGCGAGCATGTCGGCGAGGACGGTAGGCGCTGCGCGCGTCTCCTCCTCACCCAGAGCAAGCGGACCGAGCTCAAGGTAGGCCGCTCGTCCCGCGAGGCTCTCGCTCACGCGGCTCATGAGCAACAGGTTCGCCGAACCCGACAGGACGAACCGTCGGCTGGGATCACCGTCGATCGCTGCCTTGACCGCGCTGAGCACAGCAGGCGCCTTCTGGACTTCATCGAGAACCACGGTCTGGGTACCGGTCCAAAGCGACGCGGGATCTGTCATTGCGGCATCGAGCGCATCGAAGTCGTCGAGGGTCACATAGCGCCACTGCCGGAACGGCTCCTCGCGTCTGAGGAGGGTCGACTTGCCCACCTGCCTCGCGCCAGTGAGCACGGTCACCGGGAAGTCCTCCGCGAGCGCCCTCACGACGCCCGCGGCCCAGCGCGGACGGTAGGCGTGGGGAGGAACTTCTTCAACGTATGAGTGGAATCTACTCATGATGTGAATAATATTCCACATCATGGCGCCCCGCGACAATCTCGGGTCGAGCCCGCAGCCGCCGCGCGCATCACGGAGCGCTTCTCCGTGCCCGCTACCGCACCCGCTGACCTGCGTCCCTAATACAACCTTCAGGTGGCGCCGCGTGCCCCAAGGTGTTAGAATCCGAGCGTTCAGGCAACATGCAGTGATGCGTCATACGAGTGACCGTGACACCGCCCTCGCCGGGCCTGCTTGCCTGAACACCAACGCACCGCTCCGGCGAGGGCGCTCCTGTGCCCAAGCGCCGCCACGATGGCGGCGAGTGACGATAGACCTGGTGAGGCGAGACAGACCGAATGCATCTGACGCTCGTGGGGCTGAGCCACAAGACCGCTCCGGTCGACATACGCGAGAAGCTCACGTTCCCCGCCAGCAGGCAGGAGCACGCGCTCGCACACCTTCTCGACTCCGACGCCGTGACCGAGGCGGTCATCGTCTCGACGTGCAATCGCACCGAGATCTACGCGGTGACCGCAGCTAGCCACGACGGGCCGGCCGCGATCATCGACTTCATGGCCGACTACCACGACCTCGACCGGACGGAGCTCGTCCGCTACCTCTACATCTCCGAGGGCGAGGCTGTCGTTCGGCATCTGTTCAGGGTTGTTGCGTCGCTTGACTCGATGGTGCTCGGCGAGGCACAGATTCTGGGACAGGTGAAGGAGGCGTACGATCACGCCTTCACGTACCAGGCCACCGGCCGCGTCTTCAACAAGCTGTTTCGCCAGAGCTTCGAGGTGGGCAAGCGCGTGCGCACCGAGACCGACATCGGCGAGAACGCCGTGTCGATCAGCTACGCCGCGGTAGAGCTCGCGAAGCGCGTCTTCGACACGCTCGAGGGTCGCTGCGTGTTGGTGCTCGGCGCAGGCAAGATGAGCGAGCTCACGGCGAAGAACCTGGTGGGCGCGGGCGTGTCGCGCACGCTGGTGGCGAACCGCACCTTCGAGCGCGCCGTCGAGCTCGCGGAGCGCTTTGACGGCGAGGCGATCCCCTACGAGTCGCTCTTCGAGCGCATGCGCGAGGCCGACATCGTCATCTCCTCGACGGCCGCACCGGGCTACGTCATCACGAAGGAGTTGCTCGCGCCGGTGCTCCACCGCAGGCGCGACCCGCTCTTCCTCATCGACATCGCCCTCCCGCGCGACATCGACCCCGAGTGCGCGAGACTCGGCGACGCGTTCGTCTACAACATCGACGACCTCAACGGCGTCGTCTCGACGAACCTTGAGGAACGCATGCGCGAGGCCGAGCGCGCCGAGGTCATCATCGCCGAGGAGATGATAGCGTTCGAGACGTGGCTGGATTCGATGGCGGTCGTCCCGACGGTCGCCGCGATCCGCGCTAAGGCCGAGCGGGTGCGCACCGAAGAGCTCGAGAAGGCGATGAAGCGGCTTGGCGGCCTGTCCGAGAAGGAACTCAAGACCGTCGAGATGATGTCGCAGGCGATCGTCAACAAGATGCTGCACGGCCCCACGGAACGCCTCAAGCAAGTGAGCGGCGAGCGCTACGGGGTCGGCTACATCGAGGCCGCGCGCTATCTTTACGGGCTCGACAGCAACCCCGAAGGCAGAAGCCCGCATCTCGGCCTGCTCAAGAACCTGCTCAAACGGGGCGAGCGTCCCGCGGTGCAGCATCCTCAGGCCCAGTCCACTCAGAACTCCGGTGAGATGGGAGACTCCGTTGGTTGCTAGCCGCGCGAAGCTCGTGATCGGGACCAGGGGCAGCAAGCTCGCTCTGTGGCAGTCGAACTTCATCAAGGGGCTGGTCGAGGAGATCACCGGTCTGCCGGTCGAGCTCAAGATCATCAAGACCACCGGCGACAAGATCCTCGATGTCCCGCTGGCCAAGGTGGGCGGCAAGGGGTTGTTCACAAAGGAGCTCGAGGTCGAACTCGCGGCGGGTACCGTCGACCTGTGCGTGCACTCGATGAAGGACGTGCCCACGGAGCTTCCGCCCGGCATGTACATCGCGGCGACGCCGAAGCGTGTCGACCCGCGTGATGCACTCGTCTCCGGCGCTGGCTACAGCTTGGAGACACTGCCCGAAGGCGCGAAGGTGGGCACGAGCTCACTTCGCCGCGTCGCGCAGGTTCGCAACCTGCGCCCCGACGTGCACATCGTCGACGTGCGCGGCAATCTCGACACGCGCATGCGCAAGGCCGAGGACGGCGAGGTCGACGTCGTGATCCTCGCGAGCGCCGGCATCACGCGCATGGGCTGGGCGGAGCGCATCTCAAGCTACATTCCAACGGAGCAGATGGTCTCCGCCGTGGGCCAGGGCGCCATCGGCATCGAGATCCGTGATGATGACGACTTCATGATCGACGTCATGGCCAGGGTGAATCATCCCGAGACGTTCACGTGCGTCACCGCGGAGCGCGTCGTCATGCGTAAGCTCGAGGGCGGCTGCCAGGTGCCCATCGGCGCCTATGCGCGCATCGAGGACGGTGCGCTCGTCATGGACGGGCTCGTGGGCTCGGTCGACGGGAGTCGCATCGTGCGCGACAGGCTGACCGGTGATCCGAACAACCCGGTCGCGCTGGGCGACGCGATGGTCGCGCGCCTGCTCGAGCTGGGCGGCGGCGAGATCCTCGCCGAGATCCGCGCGGCCGACGGCGTCGACGGCCTCCTCAAGACCTGACAGCGGAGGGGTCGCTTGGCTGGTTCTGCCGAAGACGCGCACGTCGAGGCGCCCCTGAGCGGGCGCTCCATTGTTGTGACCCGCACACGCGAGCAGGCGAGTGAGCTTGCGGGCCCGCTCGAGGCCCTGGGAGCCGAGGTCGTGGCCTGTCCCGTGATCGAGGTTGTCGATCCGCCGGACTTCGAGCTCATCGACGACGCGCTGTCACGTCTGCGCGAGTACGACTGGGTCGTCTTCACGTCCGCGAACGCCGTGCGCCGCTTCTTCACCAGGCTCGAGGACCGCGGTTTCTCTGCCGACGAGCTCGCACACCCCAAGCTCGCGGCCGTGGGTGACGCCACGGCCCGCGTGCTCGCGGCGCGCGGCCACACGGCAGACTTCGTGCCGCCGTCGAGCTTCCGCGCCGAAGCGCTCGCGGAGGAGTTCGTCGCGCGGGGGGTAGGCCCCGGCTGGCACGTGCTCATCCCGCGAGCCCTTGAGGCGCGCGAGGTGCTGCCGGAAACACTCCGCCTGCTCGGTGCCATCGTCGACGTCGCGCCGGTCTACCGGACGGTGCCTGCGACGCCGGAGCCCGCGACGGTCGAGAGGCTGCGTTCTGGCGGGTTCGACGCGGTCACGTTCACGAGCCCCAGCACCGTGCGCAACTTCACAGCACTCCTCCGGCGCGCTGGCGTCGATCCCGCTGATGCGATGTCGCGCGTGGTCATCGCGAGCATAGGGCCTGTCACGACCGTCGCGCTGCGTGAGGCGGGGATTCGCGTCGACCTCGAGGCGCAGCCATCGACGATCGAGGCGCTGGTGGACGCGCTGGCGGCGTATCTGGCGGGGGAGTGAGGCGAGTGTCGACAGGACGGCTCCGAGTGCTTCCCGCGCGCATACGGCGGTTTGACACTCCGCCATGCGCTTGTCATCATATCCTTCGCTCTTCAGGCCCCCTATCAGGGCATGTGAAGCGCATTCGTGGGGACGTGGCTCAGTTGGGAGAGCGCTGCCTTCGCACGGCAGAGGTCGGCGGTTCGAATCCGCTCGTCTCCACCAACGGGTAGAATGTCAGGGCGGTCTCGTCACGGCGGGCCGCCCTGACTGTATGGAAGACGCGGACGAAGGGACCCCTCATGGGTGGAGCAGTGCCTGTTCAGCAGAGCAGCGGTTTTGTCGAGTGGATCATGGCCAACGGCCAGGTCGTAGCATTCATTGCGCAGATCGCCTACTGGCTCGCGATGGTCATCCTGCTCGGATACGCGGTCTGGCAGTACAAGCGCTGGGTCAACTTCCAGCTGGGCACGGGCCGCAGCGGCAAGCTGCGCACCGATAACGTGCTCGATGAGGACGGCGACGGCACGCCCGCCACGCCGACGGACAAGAAGAAGGCCATCCCCGTCGAGGAGTTCGTCGAGTAGCACATCGCACGCGTCTCGCGTCCGCACGCGTCTCGCGCCGGAGGAGCACAACATGCAGTTCCCGAAGTACCGTCCGCGCCGCCTGCGGGCGAACGAGACCATCCGCTCGATGGTGCGGGAGACCACGCTGTCGCCTGTGGACTTCATCTATCCGCTTTTCGTGAAGCCCGGGCGCGGGAAGCGCGACGAGGTCTCGTCGATGCCGGGAGTCTTTCAGCTTTCCGTCGACATGCTTCCCGCCGAGATCGACGAGCTCAGGACGCTAGGAATCCCCGCAGTCATCCTGTTCGGGCTGCCCAGCTCTAAGGACGCCGCGGGCTCAGAGGCCTACGATCCGGACGGCATCGTGCAGCAGGCGATCCGCGCCATCAAGGCACACGCCCCGGACTTCTACGTGATCACCGACGTGTGCATGTGCGAGTACACCGACCACGGGCACTGCGGCATCCTTGACGACGCCGGCTGCGTGATGAACGACGTCACGCTCGAGCTGCTCGCCAAGGAGGCGGTCACGCACGCTGAGGCCGGCGCCGACATGGTCGCGCCCTCCGACATGATGGACGGGCGCGTGGGCGCGATCCGCGAGGCGCTCGACGCCGAGGGTCACACAGGCGTGCCCATCATGGCGTATTCGGTGAAGTATGCGAGCGGCTACTACGGGCCGTTTCGTGACGCCGCGGACAGCGCGCCGTCGTTCGGCGACCGCAAGCAGTACCAGATGGACCCGGCTAACGCCGAGGAGGGCATCCGCGAGGCTGCGCTCGACATCGATGAGGGCGCTGACATCGTCATGGTCAAGCCCGCGCTCGCCTACATGGACATGATCCGCCGAGTGAAGGACGAGTTCGGCTATCCCACCGCCGCCTACAACGTGAGCGGCGAGTACGCGATGGTGAAGGCGGCCGCCGCCAACGGCTGGATCGACGAGGAGCGCGTGGTGCTCGAGACGCTCACCGGCTTCAAGCGGGCCGGGGCGGACCTCATCCTGACGTACCACGCGAAGGACGCCGCCCGCTGGCTCAAGAAGGGCTCGAACGCGCATGGCTGACAACGTCGGCAACGCCGATGCCCGTCCGGACCTCGACCTCGAAGCCGAGTTCGGTGAGGACGAGGGCACGATAACCGAACAGGAGATGGCCGAGGCCGAGGCGCCGTGCGGGGGAGTCGGGGTGGCCGTGCCCATGCCCGCCCGCTCGGACGCTCGTGGCGTGTCCACCGCCTCCAGCGGTGAACACGCCCCTCGCGAATCGCTCGCCGGACACGGTCCCGGCCACCCCGGCGGCCACCCTGGCGGCGTGCCTGCGGGCGTGCCGGGCGTCCCCATGGACCGCCAGCGGCACGGCGGGGCGCGCAGCGTCGGCTTCCGCCCCGGTGGCGGACCGCAGGCGATCGCCTACCAGGAGCGCACGGGCATCAAGGCGCCGCGCATCATCGCCTGGGAGATCACGCGAAGCTGCAATCTCTCGTGCGCCCACTGTCGCGCGGCTGCGGAGTTCGGCCACTACGCGGGCGAGCTCTCGCTCGACCAGATCAAGGGCGTCATCGACGACATCGTCACAATCTCGAACCCCATCATCATCCTCACGGGCGGCGAGCCGCTCATGCGCCCCGACATCTGGGAGATCGTCGACTACTGCCACGGGCGGGGCGCGATGCCGGTCATCGGCACGAACGCGACGATGATCACGGATGAGATCGCCGCCCAGATGGCAGAACACGGCATCCCGCGCATCAGCGTATCGATCGACTTTCCCACGGCAGAAGAGCACGACACGTTCCGCGGCCAGCCGGGCTGCTTCGACCAGTCGATCGAGGGCATCAAGATCGCAAAGCGTCACGGCGTGGGCGTGCAGGTGAACACCACCGTCACGACGGAGAACGCGCACAAGATCGAGGAGATCCACGACCTCGCGGAGTCCTTGAACGTCGACGCGTTCCACATCTTCATGCTTGTGCCTACCGGACGCGGGAGCGACCTCCTCGAGAAGGAACTTCCGCCCGAGGAATACGAGCGAGTCCTCACGTGGGCGTACCACCGCCAGAAGACGAGCCCGCTGCATTTCAAGCCCACCGACTCGCCGCACTACTACCGCATCATCCGCCAGCTCGCGAAGGCCGAAGGCAAGAAGGTCACGCGCGAGGAGTACGGCCTCGACGCGATGACGCGCGGCTGCCTTGGCGGCATCACCTTCTGTTTCATCAGTCACGTTGGCGACATCCAGCCGTGCGGTTACTTCGACATGCAGCTTGGCAACGTCAAGGAGAAGCCGTTCAGCGAGATCTGGACCGAGTCGAAGGTCTTCAACGACCTCCGCGACTACTCGCTCCTCAAGGGCAAGTGCGGCGCGTGCGAGTACAGGGCCGTTTGCGGCGGGTGCCGCGCGCGCGCGCTCGAGCTCACCGGCGACTACCTCGAGGCCGAGCCATACTGCGCCTATGAGCCGCCTGCATGGAAGGGCGAGTGCTCACTCGAGGAGGCCGCGGCCGACGTGGGAGTCTCGACGACGGGAGAGGGCTAGGGGCGCAGCCGCCCACACGCGCGGCGACAACCGAATCGCATCGCTACGACGCCGGGGAGGACTCCTCGGCGTCGTCTGCTTCGGGGTCGCGCAGCAGTCGCCTGATCACGGCAGGGCGGCTTGCGAGCACGACCCACCCCAGTGCCACGCCGAACCACAGCGTCACGAGGCGGATGAGCAGCGTGGCGGCTGAGGCGTCGGCCGCGTGCATCCCTGAGGCGACCAGCAACCCCGCGAGCGAGGCCTCGGTGAGGCCGATGCCACCCGGCAGGAACGTGAAGGCGCCCGCGAGCGTCGAGATCGCGTAGACCGCCACGGCCGCCGGCAGCGTGAGCCCGTCGAAGCCGAGTTCGCGCAGACACAGCGCAAAGGCGAGACCCTCGCAGCTCCACGCTGCGGCGGAGAAGAGCGCCGATACTGCGAGGGGCCGGAGCCCCAACGTCATCCGAACCGTCGAGGAGACCGCCGCGGCCGCTTCGCGATGCTGCCGCATCCAGCGCTGCTTCAGCGCGAGCGACAGAGCGAGTCGATGGACGCGCTCGGAGCTGAGCGCAAGGATGCCGCTTGCCAGGGCCACGACCGCCGCGGCGAGCGCCGGGCCGCTGTTCGCAAAGAGTCCCACAGCGCCGACCGCGAGCGCGGTCACCGCGACCACGTCGACGAGCCGTTCGGAGAACACGAGCGCGACTCCACGCGAAACCGGCAAGCCTGCGTACTCGCGCACGAGCAGTGCCTTCAGGATCTCGCCCACTTTGCCGGGCGTGACGGTCATGGTGATGCTTCCGAACTGCGTGAACAGCGCGTCACTTATCGCCATGTCGTGGCCACACAGGCGCACGAGGAAGCGCAGGCGAAACGAGCGAATCACGTAGTTCGCGAGGGTGAGAGACAGCATGAGCAGCAGGGTCGTCGCGGGGAAGGACCTCACGGCAGCCGATACTGTGCGCCAGTCACCCACTGCCGCAAGCAGCGCGTAGGCGAGCGCGCTCAGGAGCGCAGGGGCTAGTAGGCCACGCAGGGCACGGCGGAAATTCACGGTGAATCCTCGGGAGTCGGTACGCCTTGCCGCGAAGCGTAGCGCATAACCTCGGCAGAACAGTCGCCTCTGCTACAATCTGCGGGCCGTCAAGAGGCTGTCGATTCGAGGAGATGGCGCTGGTGCGGCGGGAGATTCAATTGGCGAAAGGCAACTGGGCGCCCGCGAAGATCGTCGGCACCTCGTCGACGGACCTTGTATCCGTAACAGTGCACGACGGATTGCGCCCGGACGAGCGGGTCGAGCGGTGAGCCGGTTACACCTGATCTTGATCTCCATGCGGCCGAGGCAATGGACGAAGAACCTGCTCGTCTTCGTGCCCCTCATCTTCGCCCATGAACTGGCCGACCAACGGATGCTGCTGCTTGCCTGTGGCACCTTCATCGTGTTCTGTCTTCTGTCCGGCTCAGCCTATTTGCTCAATGATGTGCTTGATGTGGAACGTGATCGCAGGCACGCGAGGAAGCGACTGCGTCCGATAGCGAAGGGCGACGTCAGTGCGCCCACAGCTCTCATGGCGTCGGGCGTGGCAGGAATCACCGCGCTTGGTGTCACGTACTTCATGACTCGCGAGGCTGCCGCTCCTGTCTTGGCCTACATGGTGTTGCAGATTGCGTATATGCTGCTGCTGAAACACGTTGCCATCCTCGACGCATTCGCCGTCTCTGCCGGATTCGTGTTGCGGGTCGCGGCTGGTTCCGCTGCGATCGGTGCAGAGTTCTCATCCTGGCTGTACTCAGCAGTCTCGCTGCTCGCGCTGTTTCTTGCGTTTGGCAAGCGGCGCCACGAGCTGTTGCTGCTAGAAGCCGAAGCGTCTGCGCACCGGCCGGCGCTGCAGTCATACAGCGCACCGCTGCTCGACGCGTTGCTCGCGTCGGTCACTGGCGCCACGATCGTCACCTACGCCATCTACGCGTCCCTATCCGAGACGGCTCAAACGGCGCCCACGCTCATCTATACAGTGCCGTTCGTGGCATACGGTGTCTTCAGATATCTCTTCCTCATCTACGATCGCAATCTGGGCGGAAATCCGGAGGAGATTCTTCTCACGGACATGCCCATAATCGCTTCCGTGGTGCTGTGGGCCGCTGCGGTCGTTTGCATTCTCTACTTCTAGACTCGGGGTCGATCGGCAGAAGGGTCCTTGCATGGATTCGACCGTCGTGATCATCCGCACTCGACTCGCGGTGCCGACAGCTGTCGGGTTCACGGCGTTTGCACCGTTCGTCCAACCCGCGTTTTCGGTGGCTCCGTACACGATGCGTTTCGGGGGCGTGCTGCTATCCGCGTGCGTGTGGCTCTGGGCGTGGGCACTCAATCCCGCTGCGTTTCGGACGCCACGTCGGCTGACGATGGCTGCTGTAGCCTTGGCCGCAGCCACCGTCGTGGCTGCTATTGCATCTCCTTCGCGAACAATGCTGCTCACTTGGGGCGCAGAGGACAGCCTGATGGGTGCCGCGTCTTGGCTGGCGCTGCTTGCTGTGTTCGTGCTTGCAGCGTCTTCGAGGCCCTCGATCCGGGTGGTGGGTGCGCTGCGTCTCATCTTCGCTTGGGGAGCGGTGTCGGCTGCGATAGTGCTATGGGAGCGCGCGTCGGGCGCCCCCCAGGTCACCGGCGGCTTCGGAAACGCCAACTACGCGGGTGCCGCGCTTGCGACGCTCGTGCCTCTCGCGCTGTTCTACGCGAGCGCCGAACACGAAGCGCGACTTCGTCCGTGGTGGCGCTACCTTGTCCTCACGCTGGTCGCGGGGTGCCTGGCGACGGGGAGTGTTTCGGCGATCGTCGCGCTGGCGGTCGCGGTGACTGGGGTCTCGCTGCTCGCACCGGGTCCGCTGCTGGGAATCGCGCGCACGACTGGTCGACGCGTCGCCGGGGGCGTAATCGTCGCGGTCGTGGTGTTGGCGCTCCTCGCGTCGGCCTCGCTCGCCGGCGACGTCCTGCCGGAGCCGGTCGACTCCTTCATGACCCAAAGGGTGGCAGGCGATACCGTGCTCACCCGAATCGAGATGTGGAAGATGGCTGTCGCCATCTTCGCCGATCACCCGCTGCTTGGCGTGGGCCCCGATGGAATGCAGCTCGCGTCGCAGGGCTACCTCTCTGAGCGACTCCTCACGCTGGAGTCCGGCGGCTACTCGGACTACCGGGTGCTCATGAAGGATCCGCATTCCCTTCCGCTACTCGCGCTTGGGAGCCTAGGCCTTGTGGGCATCGCGGTCCTGGCATGGCTCGTTTCCGAGTGGGCTCGGCTCGCCCGAAGCCTGGTCTCAAGGGGAACCTCCGAGTCCCCCTCGTGGGCGCTGCGCTGCGCGCTCGTTGTCTCTGTCGCGACGTGCGTCGCCGCGCTGCTCTTCATGCCGTGGGCGGTATCGTTCGGGCCGTTGGTGCCGCTCATTGCCGGGCTGGCGACGGCCGGTGGAGCCAACCAGCATCATGGCGCCCCGGCAGATGCGGAGGTCACTCGCGCGAAGTCGTCCGGTGCCTCGCTGCCGGTGGTGCGTCCGGCCGTTGCGGCACTCGCGACCGTCGTTGCCCTGTGGCTAGCGGGCACCGCCGCGTACTCCGACACGCAGGTTTCCTCGGCTTACGGTCAGTCGGCTCCCGAGCTCGCGCGTGCCGCGTATCTGCGGGCACAGCGCGCGCAGCCGTGGCGCCCCTATCTGGCGTATGAGGCCCTGTACGCGACGGGTTTCTTGGCGAGCGAGGGCCTTTCAGACCTGGAGTCGTACCGGAAGCAGGTGGATACGGCTCCCGACGGAGTGTTGCGCAACGCAGGTTTCGTCGCCAATCTAGTCCAGTTGTCATTGGACGAGGCCTATCTGGGCGGGCGCACCGACCTCTCCTGGGAAACAGAGCGAATCCAACGGGCATCGCGTCTTGCGCCCAGCCACCCCGACGTCATTCTCGAGCAGGCACATCTGGCACTGCTCTCGGGCGAGGTGGCGCAGGCACGTGGGTTGCTCGAACGCACGGCCGCACTTGTGCCTCGCGCCCCCCGGTATCTCCTGTACTCCTACTACCTTGCGCTTGCGTCAGGTGATGTGACCAAGGCACGAGAATTGGAGCCACAAATCGAAGCGACCGGTCCCGGGCACAGCCGACTGATGAGGGGCTGGAACCGCCCGCCGCCGAACCCGCGCTAGAATACCAGCTGACCCAGGCGGATTCCCCGGGGTGCCGAAGTCACACGCGAAAGGTTGAATCCACATGAGTGGCTCTCGACGCGCATTGGTCACCGGAGCTCCTGGATGGCTCGGCACGCGACTCGTCGAGCAGCTAGTGCTCCGCGGCTTCGCGGTCCGCTGTCTCGTGCATCCTGATGCGGAAAACGCTGTCGCAGACGCTGAGATCGTACGCGGCGATCTTCGCGATACTCGCTCGCTTGCGGGAATCACGGATGGGATCGACGTCGTGTTTCATGCCGCTGGTCTTATCCACCCGCCACCCTTGAGTCTGCGCGGCCTGTTCGACGTCAATACGGCGGGTACGAAGAACCTTCTTGCCGAGGGGGTGAGATCGGGAGTTCGACGTTTCGTCTACGTGAGCAGCAACTCGGCAGCGGGCTGCAACGTGTCACGCGATACCTTGCTCAACGAGTACTCTCGCGAGCGGCCATACATGGCCTACGGGCGAAGCAAGCTCGAAGCCGAACAGTACGTCAACGACGTCTTCGTGCGTGGCCTGCTTGAGACGGTCATCGTGCGCCCGTGCTGGTTCTACGGGCCTGGCCAACCGCAGCGTCAGACGCGGCTCATGAACATGATCATCGTCGGCAAGGCACCTCTGTTCGGAGATGGGCTGAACTTGCGTTCGATGACCGAGGTTGACTCGCTGTGCGACGCGCTCATCCGGTGCGCCACTGAGACGCGTGCTGCCGGGGAACTGTATTGGATCGCCGATGAGCGGCCATATACGACGCGCCACGTCTACGAAACGATCGCTCGCCTGCTCGACGTGGAACTGCGCACGTCGTCGTTCCCGAAGGTCGCCTCCGACCTTTCAGCGTTCGGTGATCGAGTGTTGCAGGCGCTGCATGTCTACCAGATGGAGATCCACGTTGCGGGCGAGATGTACAAGGACATCGCGTGCAGCGTCACCAAGGCGAAGAAGGACCTAGGGTGGGAGCCACCCACCGATCTCACCGGCGGCATGGCCCGTTCGATCGCATGGGCTCGCGAGCGCGGGTTGCTCGCGGAGGCGCGCGGGTGACCGTCGACCTAGTCACAGGTGGCTCGGGGTTCTTCGGAGCGATGCTCGTCGCACACCTTGTGGGGCTGGGCCACTCGGTACGCGTTCTCGACCCAGTACCTCCTGCCGGGCAGGCGTGTGATGCCGTGGACTGGCGCGCCGGCAGCGTCCTCGACGCGGGCGCCGTGCGTGACGCGGTAGCAGGCGCCGACGTGGTCTACCACACGGCAGCGCTCGTGCCGCTCACAAAGGCGGGCAATGGTTTCACCGACGTGAACGCGACGGGTTCGGGCGTGGTCGCCGATGCGGCGCTCGACTCGGGCGTGCGTCGCTTCGTGCACCTCTCATCAAGCGCCGTATTCGACCCTCGGCGAGTTCTCATGCCCATCACACCGGCGACACCGACGTGCCCCGTGGGGCGCTACGGCGCAAGCAAGCACGCGGCCGAACTCGAGGTCCTCGCGCGCGTCGAGCGAGGCCTTCACGCCGTCATCCTGCGGCCTCGCACCATCGTCGACGAGGGTCGTGGCGGGATCTTCCAGATTCTGTTCGACTGGATCGCGCGCGGGTCGCGCGTCATCGTCGTCGGTGACGGTAGCGAGCAGTTCCAGCTCGTGAGCGGCAGCGATCTCGTCGACGCCACGGTACGGTGTGCGACGCATCAGGTCGCACCGGGCACCGTGCTCAACGCGGGTGCCGCCGAGTTCGGAACCTTCGAAGAGCTCGTCGATCATCTGATCGAGCACGCAGGCACCGGGTCTCGAATGTGGCACGTGCCCGCCGTGCCCGCTCGCGTCGCTCTGGCCGCACTCGACCGGCTACGTCTGTCACCGCTCACCGACTGGCATTACCTCACACTCGGTCACCCGTTCGCCTTCGACATCAGCGAGACGTCCGCAGTGCTGGGGTGGACACCCCGCGACAGCAACGACGCGATGGTGCGTCGGGCCTACGACCACTACGTCGCGCACGAGGCCGAGATGTTAGCCGAGCAGGGGAGCGCTCACCGCACGGCGCCTCGCCAAGGGGTGCTCCGGCTTCTGCGGCGGCGCTAAGGCGTCGCTGCGCTAGAATACGAGCGCCGGTCACCACTCGCTCGGACGTCACGCGCGCAGGCGCGGCCGAACACCTCAGGGAAGGCACGTCAGCCATGACTCAGACCACATCGCACGACTCCTTCGCCGCCGCCTGCAGTGTCATCCCCGGCGGCGTGAACTCACCGGTTCGCGCGTACAAGAGCGTGGGCATCGAGCCCCGGTTCGTCGAGCGCGCGAAGGGCTCCCGCATCTGGGACGTCGACGGGCGCGAGTACGTCGACTTCGTGGCTTCCTGGGGGCCCATGATCCTAGGGCATGCGAACGACGCCGTGCTCGACGCCGTGCGCGAGCAACTCGACAAGGGCACGAGCTACGGCGCGCCCACCTGCATCGAGATCACTGCGGCCGAGGCCGTCATCAAGGCCGTTCCGAGCGTCGAGATGGTGCGGTTCGTGTCGAGCGGCACCGAGGCTACGATGAGTGCGATCCGGCTCGCTCGCGGCTACACCGGGCGCGAGAAGTTCATCAAGTTCGATGGCAACTACCACGGACACTCCGACGCGCTGCTCGTTGCGGCGGGCTCGGGGCTCCTCACGCTCTCGATCCCCGGCACACCGGGTGTGACCGGGGGCGCGGCGAAGGACACCATCGTCCTGCCCTACAACGACCTCGACGCGGTGCGCGAGGCTCTCGAGGCCAACGCCGAACAGATCGCGGCGATCATCCTCGAGCCCATCGCGGGCAACATGGGCGTCGTGCCGCCGAAGGCGGGCTTCCTGCAGGGTCTGCGCGACCTCTGCGACGCGCACGGCACCGTGCTCATCTTCGACGAGGTCATCAGCGGATTCCGCGTTGCCTTGGGCGGCGCTCAGGAGCTCTACGGCGTCACGCCGGACCTCACCACGCTCGGCAAGATCATCGGTGGCGGCTTTCCGGTGGGCGCGTTCGGCGGGAAGGCGGAGATCATGCGCCACCTCGCGCCGGAGGGCCCCGTCTACCAGGCGGGCACGCTTTCGGGCAACCCCATCGCGATGGTGGCGGGTCTCGCCACAATCGCCGGGCTCAGCCAGCCCGGTGTCTACGAGGAGCTCGACCGCAAGGGCAAGAAGCTCGCCGACGGCCTGTGCCGCGCGGCGGGAAGCGCGGCCGTTCACACGTCGTGCAACCGTGTGGGCTCGATGTCGACGATGTTCTTCACGCACCTCGACGTGAGCAACTGGGCGACGGCCTCCACGAGCGACACGCAGAAGTACGCCGCCTTCTTCCGCGGCATGCTCGACCGCGGCTACTGGCTCGCGCCGAGCCAGTTCGAGGCGTGCTTCGTCTCGATGGCGCACACCGACGAGGAGATCGAGGCGTTCGTCGCCGCGGCGGGCGAGGTGCTCGCGGAGCTGGCGTAGGACGCCGAGGGGCGCGCGCTCGCGCTCAAGCGGACCATGACCGGGGCCCGAGTCGCACCAGCGGCACGGGCCCTTGTGTGTACGCCCGGCATGGGCAGTCGCTCGGGGGTGAGAGTCCCCCAGAGGAGGAGGTGGTGTCTAACTCTTAGCCGGAGGCAACGGCGTCGTCGCGAGGCGGGGTC